>NZ_CP016753.1:1834787-2152181 GCF_002240055.1 Leptotrichia sp. oral taxon 498
GATTTATCTTTACAATAAATAGAATTTAGTTTTGAAAAATTAGTGGCTGTATTTGAAGATATAACACTAATTTTTTTTACATTGTTTTAAATTTTTTTGACCTTCATATATCAATTTTAAGAGCGAATTTTCAACTTATTCGATATTTTATTCTAAATTTTTATTTTTCTTCTTAAAACGGCTTTATTTTGAAAATTTAGAATTTTTGATATTTTTTTATAATAATTTTGTTTTTTTTATTATAAAAACTGAAAAAAATTCAAAAAATTAAATTTTATACGATATTGACTTTTCTTAAAAATGTGCGATAATATTATTGTTAGGAAAAATTAAGATGGATATATAAAATTATTAAATTATGATTATCTAATAGTTTTTTCAAAATGGAAAGAAAGTTTATGGAGGAAGTATTATGAAAAAATTGACAAAAGATTTAGAAAAACTGGGGATAGTAAATGTATCAAAAATTTACAGAAATTTGAAACCTGCTGAACTTGTTGAACATGCGTTAAGGAGAAAAGAAGGAACTTTGTCTGAAACTGGCGCTTTGGTTGTGCGAACTGGAAAATACACAGGACGCTCGCCTAAGGACAAATATATAGTTGATACTTCACAAATTCACGATAAAATTGCTTGGGGAGATGTGAATAAACCTATTGAAAAGCAAAAATTTGAATCTATTTATAATAAGTTAATTGCGTATTTACAAAACAGGGAAATATTTGTATTTGATGGGATGGCCGGAGCTGATCCAGCTTGCAGAAAAAAATTTAGAATTATAAATGAACGAGCAAGTCAAAATTTATTTATTCATCAATTGTTAATCCGTCCAACTGAAGAGGAATTGAACGATTATGGACATGCTGATTTCACAATAATTGCAGCTCCTGGATTTAAATGCAATGCTAAAATTGATGGAATAAATTCATCAGCTGCAATAATTATTGACTATGAAGCAAAAGTTGGAATTATTTGTGGAACTGAGTATTCAGGAGAAATAAAAAAAAGTGTATTTTCAATAATGAATTTTATAATGCCTGAAATCGATGTCTTACCTATGCACTGCTCTGCCAATATGGATCCTAAAACAGGAGAAACTGCAATATTTTTTGGACTTTCGGGAACTGGAAAAACTACACTTTCCGCAGATCCCAACCGCAGATTAATTGGTGATGATGAACATGGTTGGTCGGATCACAGCATTTTTAACTTTGAAGGTGGATGTTATGCAAAGTGTATAAATCTTGATCCAAAACATGAACCAGATATTTTTAATGCTATAAAATTTGGAAGTTTAGTGGAAAATGTCGTGATGAATCCTAAAACTCGCGAATTTGATTTTTATGATAAAAGTTTAACTGAAAATACAAGAGTTGGTTATCCAATTGATCATATAAGAAATGCTCAAATTCCAGGAATTGGAGGAATTCCTAATGTTATAATATTTTTGACAGCGGATGCTTTTGGTGTTTTACCACCTATTTCTAGGCTTTCAAGAGATGCTGCTATTTATCATTTTGTAACAGGATTCACTTCTAAATTAGCTGGAACTGAACGTGGAATTACAGAACCACAACCTACGTTTTCAACTTGTTTTGGAGAACCGTTTATGCCACTTGATCCATTTGTTTATGCTGAAATGTTAGGAAAAAAAATAGAATTGCATAATACAAAAGTATTTCTGATAAATACAGGATGGTCTGGAGGTCCATATGGTGTGGGTAGCCGTATAAATTTGAAATATACAAGAGCGATGGTTACTGCAGCATTAAGTGGGGAATTGGATGAAGTGGAATATAGACATGATGATATTTTTAATGTAGAAATTCCACAATATTGTCCAAATGTTCCAAGCGAGTTATTAAATCCTGTAGACACTTGGGCAAATAAAGAAGCATACGGGGCTGCTGCAAAAAAATTGGCAAAAATGTTTAGAGAAAATTTTGCAACAAAATATCCGCATATGCCAGAGCATATTGTAAACGCTGGACCAGCATTTTTTGAATAAATATAAAAAGACAGTTTAGTAAAATTCAAGCTACTTTTGTATAAATATATAATTTTTTAATTTAAAAAGTTTGAGTGTGCTATAACTGTCTGTTTTAAAAATTTGTTTACTAAACTAAAAGGAGGATTTTTATGAAAGTAAAAATAACAGAAACATCACTACGAGATGGACACCAATCGCTTATGGCAACCAGAATGACAACTGCCGAAATGCTTCCAATCATAGAAACTATGGACAAAGTTGGATATTATGCAATGGAAGTTTGGGGTGGTGCCACTTATGATGCAGAAATTAGGTTTTTGCATGAAGATCCTTGGGAAAGACTCAGAGAAATTAGAAAAAGAGCAAAAAATACTAAATTGCAAATGCTTTTAAGAGGGCAAAATTTATTAGGATATAGACATTATGCTGACGATGTTGTTGAAAAATTTGTAAAATTTTCAATAAAAAATGGTATTGATATTATTCGTACTTTTGACGCATTAAATGATACAAGAAATATCAGAAAAGTTGTGGAAAGTACCAAAAAATATGGTGGAGATAGTCAACTTGCAATTTGTTATACAATAAGTCCTGTTCACACAATAGAATATTACAAAAAATTGGCACTTGAAATGCAAAATATGGGAGCAGATTCCATTGCAATAAAAGATATGTCAGGAATTTTGCTGCCAGACGTTGCTTATAAACTTGTAAGTGAACTAAAAAGTATTTTAAAAATTCCACTTGAGTTACATACTCACGAAACAGCTGGAATGGCTGAAATGAGTGTTTTGAAAGCTATTGAAGCTGGCGTAGATATTGTAGATACTGCAATTTCACCTTTTGGTGGAGGAACATCGCAGCCACCTACAGAATCACTTGTAAGAGCACTGCAAAAAACAAAATACGATACAGAATTAAATCTTGAATTTTTAAAAGAAGTGGCAGAATATTTTAAGCCAATAAGAAAAAAATATATTGACAATGGATTTTTAAATCCAAAAGCTTTGGAAATAGAACCTAATATCGTGGAATATCAATTGCCTGGCGGGATGCTCTCAAATTTGTTGTCCCAGCTAAAATCACAAAATGCTCAGGATAAATATGAGGAAGTTCTCAGGGAAATTCCTAAAGTTCGTAAAGATTTAGGTTATCCACCATTGGTTACTCCTATGAGTCAAATGGTTGGAACTCAAGCTGTATTTAATGTTTTAACTGGAAAAAGATACCAAATGGTTCCAAGAGAAATTAAAGATTATGTAAGAGGAATGTATGGGAAACCTCCTGTTCCAATTTCTGATGAAATAAAAAAAATCATAATTGGAAATGAAAAAATATTTACAGGAAGACCTGCTGATCTGTTAAAAAATGAATATGACACAATGAAAAAGGAAATTGGAAATTTAGCAAAATCTGATGAAGATGTTTTAACTTATGCATGTTTTCCACAAATTGCAAGAGACTATTTAGAAAAAAAATATTCAGAAGAAAAAACTCAAAATAAAGAAAAAATTGAAATTCATAATATTAATGTAATTTTTTAAAAAATATTCAAATATAATTTGGATAAAGTTTTTTGAAAGGGATAATTTGAAAAATGAAAAGTATTTTATTTGGAAATTCGGCTGTGTCATTTGGAGATGCAATTTATATTACTGTTGTAAGTATGTTAATTGTTTTTTTTATATTGCTGTTAATTTCGTTTGTATTATCATTTTTTAAATATTTTTCAAATGAAAAAGATCAAAACACCATAAATGAAAAAATAAACGATATTAACACTTTAAAAAATTTAGAATCTGAAAATTTAAATACAAACGAAAAATTCAGTATTGAAAAAATAAAAGATGAAACAATGCTGGTAGCTTTATTGACAGCTCTTGTCGACGCATCTGAAAATAATAAAGATTGTGAAATAAAAGTAAAGAATATAAAAGAAATTAAATAAAATTGAAATTCAAAGGGGTATGACAAGTATGATTAAATTATATAAAATCAAAATTGGAGAAAAGGTTTATGAAGTGGAAGTGGAAACTGTTACTGAAAAAAAAGGTTCTATTTCAACTAATTCAAACTATGATCAAAAAATACAGGGAAAAAATGATTTTACACAAAATAAAATTAATAATTCTGTTGAAATCGGGGAACCGATAAAAGCCCCTATGCAAGGGCTTATTGTCGATATAAAAGTTGAAGCTGGACAAAAGGTAAAAACTGGAGATGAAATTGTAATTCTAGAAGCTATGAAAATGGAAAATCCTATCGTAGCTCCTAAAGATGGAACTATTAGCGCAATTAAAGTATCTAAGGGAGATAATGTAAATTCTGATGATATTTTGGCAATATTATCTGAATAAATTATTGCTTGAAATTTTATAAAATATTCTAATTTTATTAATTATAGCAATAATTTATTTTATAGAAAAATCTTTAAGGAAAGGAGTGGTTTTTAATATGGAATTACTAAAAATTCTTTATGGAACTACAGGACTGTCAATGATAACTGTAAAACAGATTATTATGATAATAATTTCTTTAATTTTATTATATTTGGCAATAAAAAAACAATATGAACCTTATTTATTGCTTCCAATTTCTTTTGGAATGCTACTTGCAAATTTACCCGCTGTGGCAAATGAAGGACTTATGGAAAAAGGAGGACTTTTATATTATTTGTACCAAGGGGTTAAACTTGGAATTTATCCGCCACTAATATTTTTGGCGATAGGTGCAAGTACTGATTTTGGACCTCTTATTGCAAATCCAAAAAGTTTGTTATTGGGCGCTGCAGCACAATTTGGTATTTTTATAGCATTTATTGGAGCAATTTTGCTTGGACTAACTGGAAAAGAAGCCGCTTCAATTGGAATTATTGGGGGAGCTGATGGACCAACTGCCATTTATTTGACGACAAAACTTGCACCTCATTTATTGGGATCAATTGCTATTGCAGCTTATTCCTATATGGCTTTGGTACCAGTTATTCAGCCACCAATTATAAAACTGCTTACAACAAAAAAAGAAAGAATGGTTGAAATGACTCAACTTAGATTTGTAAGCCAAAAAGAAAAAATAATTTTTCCAATTGCAGTCACAATTATCGTAATTCTTTTAGTTCCATCATCGGCTCCATTAATCGGAATGTTAATGTTAGGAAATCTTATAAAAGAAGTTGGAATAGTTTCAAATTTAGTTGAGCATGTGAAAGGAGCGCTATTATACTGTATTACAATAGTTTTGGGAATGACAGTTGGAGCAACTGCTAATGCAGAAAATTTTTTAAGTCTTACAACAATAAAAATTATTATTTTAGGATTAATTGCGTTTTCTTTTGGAACAGTTGGAGGTGTACTCTTTGGAAAGATAATGTATAAATTTACAAAAGGAAAAGTAAATCCGATGATTGGTGCGGCAGGAGTTTCAGCAGTTCCTATGGCAGCAAGAGTTGTTCAAAAGATAGGACAAGAAGAAAATCCACGAAATTTTTTATTGATGCACGCAATGGGACCGAATATTGCTGGTGTAATTGGTTCAGCTGTTGCTGCAGGAGTTCTTTTAATTATATTTAAATAATAAAATTTTGAATAAACAAAAAAAATAATGATGAATAAAGAGAAGGAAGCAAAGATAATTATGAAAGAAAATAGAAAAAATGTAAAAATATATAAATTTGATGTAATTGATTCGACAAACGATTATTTGAGAAGAGAACATAATAACCACGAGGAATTTGACGTTATTTCTGCTGGTATTCAAACACATAGTAAAGCTCGTAGAAATAACGATTGGGTTTCACTTGAAGGGATGGCTATGTTTAGTTTCTTTTTAAATGAAAGAAAAGAGATAAAAATGGAAGATTATTTTAAATTGCCATTACTTGCTGGACTTGCTGTAATAAAAGGATTAAAAAAAATTGAGGACTTGGATTACAAATTTAAATGGACAAATGATGTTTATTTGGAAAATAAAAAATTATGTGGAATTTTGATGGAAAAGGCGGATGATGTCTATATTGTAGGAATTGGTTTAAATGTAAATAATGTCTTGCCAGAATTTTTGGAAAGTAAGGCTATTTCATTGACTCAGACAAAAAACAAAAAATATGAAATTGATGAGATTATAACAAATATTATTTATGAATTTAAAATATTATTTGAAAATTTAAAAAATGGATTTTGGGAAGAAATTTTAGAGCAAATTAACGAAATAAATTATTTGAAAGATAAAAATATTGAATTAAAATTTGGAAATGAGATTGTTTCGGGAATTGCACAAAATATTAACAAAGATGGAGAAATTGAAATTTCAATTCCTCAAAATGAAAAACAAAAAAGTGTAATTAAAAGTTTTTCAGTTGGAGAAGTTTTTGAAAAAATTAAGATATTTTAAAAACATTAACAAGGGGACCTTATGCCCCCTTGTTATTCAATAAACTAAAATTTATTATTTAGATTCTCCGCCCATTTTCTCCTGTTTAACTTTATGATCAACAACATGTCTTTTAGCTAGTTCATCTTTCACATCTTGAATAGTAAGCCCTTGTTCAATCATTAAAACTAAAGTGTGATAATACAAATCTGCAATTTCATATCTCAATTCATCATTGTCATTATTTTTAGCCCCAATTATAACTTCTGTACATTCTTCTCCAACTTTTTTTAAAATTTTATCAAGCCCTTTTTCAAACAAATAAGTCGTATAAGATTTTTCATTTGGATTAACTTTTCTATCTTTTATCAATTCATAAAGTTTTTCAGGCGTAAAACTGCTATAATCTTCTGCTTCAAACAACGAGTTAAAAAAGCAGCTCTCAGCACCAGTATGGCAAGCAGGCCCATCTTTTTTTACTTCCACAAGCAAAGCATCCGCATCACAATCATATTTTACTGAAACAACATGCTGATAATTCCCTGAAGTTTCCCCTTTTAGCCAAAGTTCTTGTCTACTTCTGCTAAAAAAGCAAGTTTTCTTATCTCTTAAAGTTATTTCAAGACTTTCTTTATTCATATATGCAAGTGTCAATACTTCTTTTGTATAATAATCCTGTATTATCGCAGGAACAAGCCCTTTTTCATCAAATTTTATTTGCTCTATATTCATTTTTACCTCTTTTCTAAAATTATTTATTTTAATATTTTAATTTTTCTCTCAATAAGTAAATATATTTTAAAATAAATCTTCCATTATCTTCCTTTTACACATAAATTACACTCCGTAAAATTTCTTCTTTTATTTCATCTTTATATTTCTGAACTTTTGGATTTTTAAATTTATACTCAAACATACTTTCATCAACTAAATCCACTTTTTTTTGAAAAATTTCTTCAAGTCTTTTGTGTAAATTACAAAAATTTTGATACATTCCCTTTTTAAATTCCATTTTTACAAGAATATCGATATCACTATTAGGAGTATCACTATTTTTAGAAAAACTACCAAAAAGTCCTAATTTTAAAATTGAATATTTCTTTTTATTAATCTCTTTTAATTTTTTTAAAATTTCTTCTTTTTTCATAATAATTTCCTCTTAGTTCATTTTCAAAATTTTTCTTATTAAAAAATATCAAATTCTCATCTCAACACCATTACTCTTCAAATACTTTTTCAACTCCATAATTTCCACTTCTTTAAAATGAAAAATCGAAGCTGCAAGTCCTGCATCAATTCCCGGAATTTTAAATAAATCTCTAAAATGCTCCATATTCCCAGCTCCACCTGATGCAACTATTGGAATTGACAATTTTTTTGATAAAATTTCAAGTAATTCTAAGTCAAATCCATTTTTAACTCCGTCTGTGTCAATACTGTTTACAACAACTTCTCCAGCACCATTTTCCTGACCATTTACAAACCACTCTATTGCATCAATCCCAGTATTTTCTCTTCCACCTTTTGCAAAAACTTTAAATTTTCCATCAACTCGTTTTACATCGACTGACAAAACCACACATTGATCTCCATATTTTTTTGCAGCTCCTTCAATTAAGTTTGGATTTCTTATTGCTCCTGAATTGACACTCACTTTATCTGCCCCCGCTTTTAAAACTCTATCAAAATCATCCAGCGTATTTATCCCGCCACCAACAGTAAGCGGAATAAAAATTTGACTTGCCACTTCTTTCAAAATATCTGTAAACAAGCCTCTTTCCTCAAACGAAGCCGTAATATCATAAAAAACAAGCTCATCAGCCCCAGATTGATTGTAAAATTTAGCAAGCTCAACTGGACTGTCAACTTCCTTTATCCCAGTAAAGTTCACACCTTTTACCACTTTCCCATTTCTCACATCAAGACATGGAATTATTCTTTTTGCAAGCATTCTTATACCTACTTTCTTTGTTAAATTTATTTATTTAGTTTATCATAAATTTTCATACATAACTAAAAAATATTATTTACTAATTTCTAAAACTTCCTCCAAATCAAGATTTCCCGAATAAATCGCCTTTCCCACAATTGCTCCATAAATATGATTTTTGTTAAGCTCTTTAATCTCATCTAAAAATGTAATTCCGCCTGAAGTAATAATATCTGAATTAACTACTTTCGACAATTTTTTATAAATTTTAAGATTTGTACCATTTAACATTCCATCTTTTGAAATATCGGTATAAATTATTGTTTTCACACCTATATCCGATAATTTTTTGCAAAATTCAATTGAGTTCAATTCTACAGTTTCAGTCCATCCTTTAACCGCAACTTTCTCATCTTTCGCATCTACAGAAACTGCAATTTTATCGCCATATTTTTTTACCATTTCCTTCAAAAATTCTTGATTTTCAACGGCAATCGTTCCTAAAATAACACGGTTTACTCCCAATTCAATATATTTTTTTATTCTTTCTTCATCACGGATTCCACCACCAACTTGAACAAAAAAATCACTTTTTTCAACCAATTCTTTTATAACCTCATAATTTTTTGTATTCCCGTCTTTCGCTCCATCCAAATCCACAATATGAAGATTTTTTGAATTATTTTTATTAAAAAAGTCCAAAACTTCAACAGGATTTTTGAAAAATACTTCCACTTGGTTGTAATCTCCTTGTTTTAATCTAACCGCCTGTCCGTTATGTAAATCTATCGCTGGAAAAATTTCTATCATAGTTATTTTCTCCTTTTATTTTTAAAATTTTTTATCATTTATTAAAATTTGAAATTTTTAACAATAATATTTAAGATAAAAATTCTTTTATTGAATTTTTATGTTGTTACTTTTACAATGATTATTCATTTTTAAAATATCAATCAAACATATTTATTTTTTTTAAATTTTCTTCAAACAATTTTTTATTATTATAGAAATCATTTTTATTTGCCCTTGCCAACTCTGATTTTATAAACCAATTCTGATACTTACTATAATCTAATATTTCTTTATCAGGCTTATTTTTTCCTTCAAAATTTTTATAATAAAAATCAATTGCATCCTGTGTACGATTCTCATTTAAATAGAAACTTATTGCAAACCATCCCATTGTTAATTTATACGCCCAAGCCTGTTCATCAGAAATATGTGATTCTTCCGTTTTTTTCTTATCATCACACATTTTCATAATAGAATTTAAGCTTGCAAGTGCTGCTTTTTCATCTGTTTGCATAACATTCCAAATTGCATCCTCTCCTATTGTATATGTTACAGCAATTCTAGTAATCAAATAATCTGGATATTTTTCTTTAAGTATTTCATAATTTTTATTGTAAGAATCAAAATCTCCCTTATTGGAATAATACATATTTGAAAAAAACAATTTCGACACTTCATAAGGATTATATTTTTCATATCGTTTTAAATTATTTAATTTCTCTGCATCACTTTTTCCAAGTGCATTATAAATATTTATCAAGTTTTCTGACAGAACAAAATTCTTCTCATTCTTTTTCAACAATTCTTCAATCTTTAATGCCAATTTTTTTACTTTTTCTCTGTCAGGTTCACTCACTACATTAGGCATTTCCTTATCCAGTTCTATTGTTTTTAATATTATTTCTTGAGAAACTCCTAATTTTGATAAATCCTGACTTATCATCTCGCTTCGACTTTTCGCATTCAAATTCACTATTGCAAAAATACTCATCAATAATATTATCTTCTTCATAAATACCTCTTTCACAATTAATCAAAATCAACCAAAAAATGAATAAATTAAGTAAAATAATTACAATTTCACTTTTATTTCATCAATTCACCCCAATTTTTCAATAATTTCAATCCAGTATCTCCAGATTTTTCAGGATGAAACTGCATTCCATAAACATTTTTATTTTTTACAATTCCAGGAATTTTTGTTCCATATTCTGAATATGCAACAATATTTTTCATATCCGTTTTTGCAAAATATGAATGTACATAATACACGTACTCTTCATTTTCAACATTCACATTTTTCAAAATTTTATCATTTCTAAATTCATCATTTATTTTCAAGTTGTTCCATCCCATATGAGGTATTTTCAAATCAGAATTTTCTGGAATATATTTTTTTATTTCCTCAACACTTCCATTTATAAGTCCAAGTCCTTCAAATTCACCGTATTCATAACTTTTCTCAAAAAGCATTTGCATTCCAAGACAAATTCCTAAAAACGGTTTCCCATTTTTCGCTTCATCTATCAAAATATCTTTTAATCCATATTTTTCAAGATTAGAAATAGCATCTCTAAAAGCCCCCACTCCTGGCAAAATTATCCCTTTCGCACTTTTAATCTCTTCAACATCATTAGTCAATTTTGTATCAAGTCCAACATAATTTAATGAAGATAGCAAAGAGAAAAGATTACCCACTCCATAATCAATAACTGCAATCATACTTAAAAATCCTTTCTTTTTCTTTACGTTTTTACTTTATTTTTTGATAAACTTATATAATTTTTTTTTACTTATTTTTGATTCGTTATTTTTTTCAAATTTTCAGTAACTTTATGAAATTTATTAAATCTTTTTATTTTTTTTACTTACTTAAATTATATCAAAAAAAATATATTGTTGCAATTAAGAAAAAATTTTTCATAAATAAAAAGGTCCCATTTTTTTATGAGACCTTTTTTGCTCCCCTGCCAAGGAACACAATTTTACATTATTTTTTATACAATGTCAACTATTCAAAAAAATTTTAGTTTTTCACAACTTTATATTTCACTTTAACTCTTTTTCCAAAAAATGCCATTCCAATATATACAATTTCTTTTACTCCACATTCCCTTAATAAAACAGGATATTTTTTATTTTCAATTTGACTCAATGCTTCTTCTGCTCTTTCTTCAAGTTCTTCTTCAGTTTTAGCCACTTTAAATTCAAATATATATTCAACATCTCTTTTATTTATCGGATTTAAAGCTAAATCATTTCTACCATAGCCAGTTTCATTATTTGATAAAACTGTGTACTCATTATCAAGATACAACATCATTCCTAAAATAAAAGTATGATATGGTTTTTCTGTTTTAGAAGTATCGTGATAACTCATTGACACTAAAAATATTTCATTTAAAAGTTCTTCAAATCTGTCAAAATCGAATTTTTTAAATGCTTTTATCATTTCTCTAAATCTGCTAAAACCTCCTAAATTTTGAACAAACATATCTTTAAAAAATGTTTTAACTTCGTAATTTGGCAATTTCAAAGCATATTCATTCATAGCGATTTTTTCTTCAACAGTCAAATACCCTCCAAAAAGTAATAACTGCCATACTTCTTGCGGATCTTTCAATCTATCCATATTCGATGAAGCCATTATCATTTGCTCTGTTGTCCCATTGTTGAATAAATTTTTTAATTCGTCAAATAAATCTTTATCAGCATTGTCTATTGCTGTATGGATAAGTCTGTTATCTGATGTATTTATCCAGTAAACATTTATTTCTTTTTCATCGAGATAGTTAATTATACTCCACGGATTATAAATTTGAATATTCCCAAACTTATAGCCGTTATACCATTTTCTCACTTTTTCAATATTTTGCTCTAATCCATAATATTCCAAAGCATTTTTCACTTCTGTTTCAATCAATCCAAAACTTTCCGCATATTTATTATTCAAAACTGTATAAGTTTTCAAATTATTCAAGCCAGAAAAAATCCCTTCCTTTGCTACCCTGAGTATTCCAGTCACAACAGCAAACTGTAAATATTCATTATCTTTCAATGTATTTGAATAAAAACTTTTAAAAAATCTTCGTGACTTTTCATAATATCCTTCGTTCCAAGCACTTGTCATTGGAGTGTCATACTCATCTATTAAAATTATGACTTTTTTCCCGTAATATTCATATAAATATCTTGATAAAGTCTTTAATGAATTTTCCCAATCTGCATTATCCTTATCTTTAACAATGCTTAAAAAATCTTCCAAATCAAATTCATCCAATTTCTCTTTAATATATTGAAATTGTTTATACAATGATTTTACAAGATTCTTAGTATTAAAAAAACTATTCTCCCAATTTTCTGCCTCGGCATTTCTCAGGCTTATAAGAATCACAGGATTTTGTCCTTGATTTTCCATATACTCACTTTTTGAAATATACAAATTTTCAAATAATTTTCTATTTTCCTCTGCATTTTTCACATCAAAAAAATATTTTAACATCGACAAATTTAGAGTTTTTCCAAATCTTCTGGGCCTTGTAAAAAGTTTAACTTTTGATAAGTCTTCCAGCAAATCTTCTATGAACTTTGTTTTATCGACATAATATCCGTTTTCTTGTATAATCTCCTTAAAATCAGAATTTCCAATTGCTAGTCCTTTTTTCTTTTTTTTCATAATTAATCCCTACTTTCCCTTTATTTACTTAAATTATATCAAAAAAAATTTGACATTACAATGAAAATCACTTTTCGCTTTTCTTTTTCTTAAAAAAATCCAGAATTGTCTTCTTATGTTTCAATCCCTTCGGCAAGGGCACTCCTATCCAATCATGAAATTCCTTTATCTTAATTTCAATAATATCCGAAGAATTATTATCATTTTTACATTTTTGTGATAATGCATTCAGATATTTTGTAGATGGAAGAATTTTTGTACCAAATCTGTTGCTTTGTCCTTCTTCACTATCTAAACTTTTTAATTTGAATAAATACACACCTTTTTCTTTTTGTACTTTAAAATCTTGATGATTATATTCGTATAATTTTCTCCATAAAGATTGATTATTTTCTACAGTGTCATCATATCTAGTTTCAGGAAACCAAGCAGGCATTTCGATTTGAGCAATTTCAAAATATTCCTTAAAAATTTCACGAGACCAATAAAGGAAATCTATCAATCCTGTAGAAGAATGTAGGGAATAATTTTTCCAGCTTAAATTATCATCTGTCAACTTTTCTGCAAATCGAATAACAAAATCTTGAAAAAGAGTATCATTAATAATTTCAAACACTTCTGTATAAGCTTTTACAGATTTTTTCTTAAGTTCTGTGTCAAAAACTTTATCATTTTTCACATAGTATGATCTTCTTTGTGCCCGTTGTGGCAACGAATATTCCAAAGCATTTGTTGTTCCAATAAAACAAGGCGTAAAATCAAAATTTGATGTAGAAAGATTTGAAACATTTACAATCAAGTTATTTCCTCTATCTTTGTTTGAAAAAAATTCTTCGTCAATTTCATCAATTAAAATTGGAGCTACATTATTTTCATTCATCCATAGTTGAATTTGTGTTATCGTATCAGCTTTTTTTGTTCTTCCAGTCGGAATAATGTTATTGTACAAAATAGGCTTTGATTTAGAAAGGCCCAGCATTTTTTGTAAAATCTGCAATAAGTTACTTTTTCCTGAACCAGCAGTTCCTCCAATAAATAGAAATTGCGGAACATCTAATTTTTCCGAATCAGATTCCAGTTTGAACCTAATATCCTGAAGAAAAGGCGAAGTGAACGCATACAAAATTATCTCAACAATTCTTGAACCATAATTATCGTTATAGTCAATTACATACTTTCTATAGTTCTCAATCAATTTTACAATACTTTCAATAGAATTTTTTATCTCTTCTTTCCCAGCTTTCTGCCCAAACGGTTTCGTGTTTCCATTTTCTTCAATATATAATCCCGAACGCCCGAATCCACGGTCGGTATCTTTTGAAAATAATAATTCTCTTTCAGGAGTTGACTGATTCAATTTTATAGCAATTTTAACCTCTAATTTAGGTTTTATCTTTTTCGCAAATGTTTCAGGTGTCACAACCATACTCTCTTTCTTTTTAGCCTGTCGTGAAATCGTATTAATCGACAATTCATAAGCAAATTTTTCAACTTCAAGTTCCTCTTTTTTCTCATTCTCAATTATTTTCTGTTTCTCATCAATCGTTTTAATTTCCTCAATTATCGGCAAAGCAACACTATCTTCTTCTTTAACAATCACATCATTAAATTCTTTAACAATATCTTTCGAAATATCTATTTGCAATTTGGCATTTTCATCTTGTGTAAATCTCACAGAAAATTTCTCTTCCTGTTTTTCATCATTATTTTCATCTAAAACTTTAATTTTACTTTTCGCCTTTTTCCTTATAGCTTTCGTAATAAAATCAGTACAAGTTAAAGTAATTTCGTTAAAATATTCTTCAAACTGGTTAAATAATGGGGAATTATCAAAAATGACAATGTTTTCAAATTGGTTCCTTTTGTTTGAAAAAGCCTGAAATGAAAGATTAGCAGATCCAAAAATCAATCTCGTCTCTGAATCATTTTTCAAAAGATAAAATTTACTATGAATTGTCGAACTTATTGGCACTCTTAATTTCCACTTTTCTTCCACAATACTTTCTTGATTCTCTCTTGAAAGATTCTCAAAAAAACGGATTTGTTTCTTTTTAATAATCGCCTTTTGACTCTCAATCAAATTCTTGGTTTCATTTTCCAAAGCCTTTAACCCTCTAACTTGGACATCTACATCTTGTATCCCAATAACCAAATCAACACTTCTAAACGGAGTCAGGTATTTATTCAAAAAACTTTCATCAGCTGAAAAAGTGACAGCCTTTATCTCATAAAACCTGTTGCTATCGAAAATCTCTTCAATTTCTAAATCAACTCTCTCACCATTTAAAATAGTAAAAAGTGTATTTTTAACTTTTATAGTTTCAGTTTTTTCAATATTTTCATTTTCCTTTTCAAATAAAGTTAAAGATTCAGATTCTAATTCTTTTTCCATTTTATCTCCTTTCTATTTATGTAATTAGTATTCGTAAAATTAATTTTCTTTCCCTCTCTTCAATTTTTTCAAATACTCCTTCTTCTCCAACGAAATTCTCAAACTTTCTCGGGCCTTCTGTATCGTCTTATTATGCATCCAAACATCCAATCTGTTATCTTCTAAATAAATCACCGCATAATCCCACTGTTTTGCAAGTGCCGTCGCAAAAAACCAAGCAACTACCATTTTCACATAATACTCCTCAGAATGAATATCCGCTACCATTTCCAAATATTCCTTTTTAAAGTCTTCATCCAAAAAATGTGTCATCAACATTTCTACACCGAACCTGCAAGTATAAGTTTTATCTGATTGAGACCACTCCTTTATTTTTTCAATCAATTCTTTTTTATACTTTTTAAAAATTTTTGGAGAAATCGTATCACAAACCGCCCAATTATCAACAAATGGCAAAAAATTATCAAGCAATTTAATACATTTCTCAAAATTTTTGCTCTCTGAAATAATTGCTCCATGCAACAAATTCTCATCATAATATTTATGTGGCAATTCCTTCAAAAAATCTTCATGTTCATTATTCTTTACCAATTTTTTAGCCAATTTTCTTATTTCAGGAATTCTTACTCCAATAATTGTATTCTCTGATACATTTGGCGTTAATTTACTTAAAAATTTCATGTATTCTTTGTCTTGAAGTGAAAATAATTCTTTTTGTATTTTCATTTAAATCTCATCCCTTTAAAATTTTTATTTAGTATCAAAAAATTCTCATTTTTCTAAATATTTTAATTAATTTTTATAATTTACAACATCAAATACCTCTCCTAAATTATCAAAAACTTCATTAATATTGGCGTTTTTCAATTCTAATTGCCATTTTCCATTAACTTTATTTACTTTTGCATCATTTTCTCCAGAAAAAGAAATTGATTTTATAATTTTAATTATAAATAGTATAATCTATTTTTCTATTGTTTTCAAGATTTTTAACTATTCAAATTATATCCGAAAGAAATAAAAAATTAAGTGCCATATGTGACACTTAAAAAAATATTTTGAATAGATAAAAAATTAGTTGTTAATAAATTTGATTAAACCAAAACTCCCTTAGTCGAAGGAATTTCATCCTTATACTTTTCATCAATACTCACAGCCTCTGCCAAAGCTCTAGCAACTCCTTTAAAAATCGACTCAATTATATGATGCGAATTTGTCCCAGCCATATTCTTTATATGCAATGTCGCATTCAAATGCCGTGTAAAGCCAATGAAAAACTCTTCCACTAATTCTGTATCAAAAATCCCAACTTTCTCAGTCGGAATATTCACATCAAAATTCAAAAAATATCTTCCGCTTAAATCAACTGCAACCAATGTCAGAGCCTCATCCATCGGCAAAAGAAAGCTTCCGTATCTTTTAACGCCTTTTAAATCTCCCAGAGCCTCATAAAAACATTTCCCAAGTGCAATTCCAATATCTTCCGTACTGTGATGATCATCAACTTGTGTATCTCCATCACAATAAACCTTCAAGTCAAATCTTCCATGTTTTGCAAACAAGTCAAGCATGTGATCTAAAAATCCAACTCCCGTATTATTCTCATATTTTCCAGTTCCATCAATATTTAATTCAACTTTTGTTTTTGTTTCAAATGTATTTCTTTCAATTTTAGATTTTCTCATAACTTTATCCTTTCGTTATACCTTTAATTATAAATAGTATAATCTATTTTTTTCTCTTTTTCAAGATTAAACAAAAAACAAGAAATTTATTTTGACATATTAAAAATTGTGGTATAATTTACTGGATAATTTAACGTATTTTAAAATATAGGAGGTGAAAATATGCTTAGTTCTGATGAAAGAGCAGAAAATTTTTTAAAAAGATTCGGTTTTGATTTTGATAAAATTGACAAAAATGAAATCATTTCTTTAATAAATGAAGAATTTGAAAGAGCAGTTGAAGAAAGAAAGAGATGTTTTTATGATAGTTCCGAATGTCTACGTGTATTGTGTGGATATTTATTTTGCTTAGGCGATATTTCTGATGTTCCGTTATTAAAAAAAGTAAAATATAAAATTGATATGGACATGGGAGTTGCAATTGATGGCATATGGATTATTAGTTTAGAAAACAATGGTATAGAGATGAAAGAATACGACATTCCATCAAAAAAAGAACTTATAAAAGATTTTGTAGATTTTTATAAAAATTATTATAGTTTATCAAATATTAAATAAATTTTCTTATCAATTAAATAATATAAAAATTCCATTAAATAATATATTGAACTTTTTCAAAATTTACATTTAATGGAATTTGCAATTTAGATTTTTATTTTTACTAATTAAGCAAGGAGTTGGAACTTCTTAAAGACAATTTATGTTTTTTGAGAGGGATATAGTCTAGAAAATAATTTCTTCCAATTTCTCAATAAAAATCCCCATTTCCTCATCCGTCCCAATCGTAACCCTCAAATAATTATCAATTCTATCTTTTGCAAAATATCTTACTAAAACTCCATTTTCTTTTAGCTGTTTATACAAATCGCCTGCGAAAACTTTGTTATGAGAAATAAAAATAAAGTTAGCACTCGAATTTAACACTTTAAATTCTAATTTTTTCAATTTTTCAACCGTTTTTTCTCTAGTCTGAATAATTTTAGCATTAGTTTTTTCAAAATACTCATCATCTTTAAACGACTCAATTCCAGCTTCAATTGAAATTCTGTCAATCGTGTATGAGTTAAATGAAAATTTTAACCTATTCAATCCTTCAATTATACTTTCACAACCAAGTGCATATCCAAGCCGTATTCCCGCCGTTGAACGTGATTTTGAAAATGTCTGAACAACAAGAACGTTATCGTATTTATTTATTAATTTTACAGCACTTTCTGCACCAAAGTCAACATATGCCTCATCAACGATAATTAACTGATTTGGATTATTTTTTACTATTTCTTCAATTTCATCCAATTTTAAAGCAATCGAAGTTGGTGCATTCGGATTTGCGATAATTATATGTCCATCCAAGCCAAAATATTTTTGAATTTCAATTTCAAAACTATCATTTAAAGGAATTTTGACTTCCTTTACATTAAATAAATCGGCATAAACTGGATAAAAACTGTATGTAATATCTGGATAATACACTTTATCTCCTGCATTGAAAAATGCCATAAAAATAAATGCCAGAACTTCATCAGATCCATTTCCAATAAACACCTGTTTATGTGTAACTTTATCGTTTATTTTATTAGAAAAATATTCAGCGATAACTTTTCTAAGCTCCGTTACATCTGGATCTGGATACAATTTCAAATCTTCCAAATTCATAGATTTTATTTTTTCTATGACTTTTGATGATGGCGGATAAGGATTTTCATTTGTATTAAGTTTAATATATTTTTTGTCTTTTGGTTGTTCACCTGGTGTATAAGGCTCTATTTCCTTTATTTTATCATTCCAAAATTTCCCCATTAATTTCTCCTTCCATTTTTTAGTTATCAATATCGTTAAAACCACTAGTCATTTCATTCATAAAAGTATTGAAATCATGCTCTAATTTCCATTTTCCATTAATTTTTTTTACTTCTATTTCTGAATAATTTTCATCATAATCAAAATTGTTTAACTTTTCTTTAATTTCTTCATCAAGATATTTATAAAATTTATCAAATTTTATTTTATTAATTTTTTCTATATTTTCAAGTTCTTTGTATGAAATATTAGCTTTTTCAATTGCTTCATCAATAATTTTATCAGTATCAATATTATCTATATCTTTAAATTTCGATACTATTTTAACTTTTGCTTTATTTTTTTCTGAAAATGAAATTTCATTAACAAAAATTTTTAAATTATCAATTTCACCTAAAAAATTTTTTCCCATAACTTCATGTATTTTATTAAAATACTCTTTTGCAGCCTGTTTTTGTTTTTTAGGAACATTTTCCACCAATTCATCAATTGATTTATTCATATATTCACGATAAAGTCCTTTTATAGTTTTTTTACCTTCTGTATTATATCTTTCAATTATTTCTTTATTTACAAGATTCTCAATTTCTTTACTATCCCTATCAACTTCACTTTGTGAAATATTTACTCCGTTTTTTATGTAAACTTCATAATGGTTTTGTGCCATTCCCAATGTTCCTAAAATAAATAATCCTAATAATATCTTTTTCATTTTTTCTCTTCCCTCTTCTTTCTATTTATTTTTATTTTATTTTTTAATTTTTTGCTTTTCTTAATAACTTTAATTATAATAGTATAATTTATTTTTTTCAAGATTTTTAACTATTCAAACTAATCAGATTCTATTTTATATTTTATTTATAAAGAAATAAAAAAAGTTGAGTGCCACACATGACACTCAAAAAAATATTTTGACTAGATAAAAAAATTATTTTGAGCTGTTAATAAATTTGATTAAACTAATACCCCTTTAGTGGATGGAATCTCATCTTTATATTTTTCATCAATACTCACAGCCTCCGCCAAGGCTCTGGCAACTCCTTTAAAAATCGACTCAATAATATGATGTGAATTCGTTCCAGTCATATTCTTTATATGCAGTGTCGCATTTAAATGTCGTGTAAATCCAATAAAAAACTCTTCCACCAATTCTGTATCAAAAGTTCCAACTTTCTCAGTCGGAATATTCACATCAAAATTCAAAAAATATCTTCCGCTTAAATCAACTGCAACCAATGTCAGAGCCTCATCCATCGGCAAAAGAAAGTTTCCGTATCTTTTAACCCCTTTTAAATCTCCCAAAGCCTCATAAAAACATTTCCCAAGAGC
This sequence comes from Leptotrichia sp. oral taxon 498, assembly GCF_002240055.1. Taxonomy (NCBI): domain Bacteria; kingdom Fusobacteriati; phylum Fusobacteriota; class Fusobacteriia; order Fusobacteriales; family Leptotrichiaceae; genus Leptotrichia; species Leptotrichia sp. oral taxon 498. The sequence goes on from NZ_CP016753.1 coordinate 1,854,750, forward strand.
AATCCCAATATCTTCTGTACTGTGATGATCATCAACTTGCGTATCCCCGTCGCAACAAACTTTCAAATCAAATCTCCCATGCTTTGCAAATAAATCAAGCATGTGATCTAAAAATCCAACTCCCGTATTATTCTCATATTTTCCAGTCCCATCAATATTCAATTCAATTTTTATTTTTGTTTCAAATGTGTTCCTTTCAATGTTAGATTTTCTCATTTTTTCAATCCTTTCAGATAATTTTTTTCTGTTTTTTATAATTCTTATCATATTTTTTAGACTTACATTTATAAATAGTATAACAAATAGTATAATCTTTTTTTATTTTTTTCAAAATTTTTTGAGCACCTAAATAACTTGTATACTTATAAAAAAAGGAGAAATAATCTCCTTCCAAAATATCTTATCAATTTTTTTATTCCTAAATTAAAAACAAAACTATTTATTTTGTTTACACCAACTTGTTTTTCCATAATCAACTATACATGTAATATTTTCTTTTCCCATTTTTTCCATTTCTTCTTTTGTTTTATAACCTTGTTGTTTAAAAGATGAAATTGAATGGGTACTAGCACATCCTTGCATCATACCAAGAACTCCTAAAATTAAAATTGAATTTAAAGCTATTTTTTTCATATAAATCACTCCTATTTTATTATTAATTTATTATAACATATTTAATCAAAAATTATATTAAAATACCTTTAAAAAATAATAAATTTTAATTATAATTTTTTAATTTACTAAATTATCTCTTGCTTTATACCTTATGTTTATATTTTACAACAATTTATTTAATTTTTCAATAAAAATTTCCATATCTTCATCGGTTCCAATGGTAACTCTCAAGTAATTATCAATTCTATCTTTTGCAAAATATCTAACTAAAACCCCATTATCTTTTAGATTTTTATATAAATCTCCTGCAAAAACTTTATTATGTGAAATAAAAATAAAATTAGCACTTGAATTTAGCACTTTAAATCCCAATTCTTTCAATTTTTTTACAGTTTTTTCCCGTGTTTCAATAATTTTAGCATTAGTTTTTACAAAATATTCATCATCTTTAAATGATTCAATCCCAGCTTCAATCGAAATTCTGTCAATTGTATACGAATTAAATGAAAATTTTAGTCTGTTAAGCCCTTCTATTATATTTTCTGAGCCAATTGCATATCCCAAACGCATTCCCGCAAATGAACGAGATTTTGAAAATGTCTGCACAACAAGAACATTGTCATATTTATTCACCAATTTAACAGAACTTTCTGCCCCAAAATCGACATAAGCCTCATCAATAACAACCAACTGAGTTGGATTATTTTTTACTATTTTTTCTATTTCATTTAATTTCAAAGCAATCGAAGTCGGTGCATTCGGATTTGTAATAATTATATGCCCATCAAGTCCAAAATATTTATCAATTTCAATTTCAAAATTTTTGTTTAACGGGATTTTTACTTCTTTTAAATCAAATAAATCCGCATAAACTGGATAAAAGCTGTAAGTTATGTCAGGATAATAAACTTTATCACCCTTGTTAAAAAATGTCATAAAAATAAGTGCTAACACTTCATCCGAACCATTTCCCACAAAAATTTGCTCTTTTGTAATTCTTTCATCAATTTTTTGCGAAAAATATTCAGCAATTACTTTTCTAAGTTCTGAAACATCTGGATCTGGATAAAGTTTCAAATCTTTTAAATTCATAGATTTTATTTTTTCTATAACTTTTTTTGACGGTGAATAAGGATTTTCATTTGTATTAAGTTTAATATATTTCTTGTCTTTCGGCTGCTCTCCAGGAACATAAGGCTCTATTTCCTTTATTTTATCATTCCAAAATTTGCTCATTTTACAATTTCTCCCTCTTTATTTTTTTCTTTACTTTATCTATTATTTCAGATAAATTTCCTTATTAATCGTCAATGTCATTTTTCATACTTTCAAAACTATCTTCCAAATTTTTTAATGTCTCATTTATCAAATCATTATAATCAAAATCTACTTGCCATTTTCCATTGACTTTTTCAATTTCCATTTCTGTAATATCTTCATTATAATCAATTTTTTTTATTTCTTCTTTTACTCTATCTTCAAAATATTTATAAAATTTATCAAGTTTTACTTTACTAATTTTTTCAAAATGTTCAGTATCTTTATCTGTAATTCCAGATTTTTTAAATGCTTCATCAATAATTTTGTCAGAGTCAAGATCATCCATGTCTTTATATTTAGCCAATATGCTAATTTTAGCTTTATTTTTACTCAAAAATGAAATTTCCTTGATAGAAATATCCATTTTATCAAGTTCACCAAAAACATTTTGTTTCATAATTTCACTAAGTCTTCTTAAAAATTCTTTAAATGACTGTTGTTGATTTTTTGGAGCGTTTTTTACCATGTTATCCATTAAACCATCCATATATTCATCATAAAGCTTTTTTGACTTTTCCATTAAAACCTTTTTTCCTTCGTTGTTATATCTTGAAATAATCTTATCATTAATAATTTTATCAATCTCTTTGCTATCTCTATCTGCTTCACTTTGAGAAATTTTAACCCCATTTTTTATATAAACTTCATAATTTTGCTGAGCCATTCCAAGTGTTCCTAAAATAAACAGTCCCAAAAATATTTTTTTCATTTTTTAAATTTTTCCTTTCTAATTTTTAATTTATTTAATTTATCTAATCTAATCTGGTACAATCTAATTCAAGATAATTTATTTTATTTTTATCACCAATATCTTTTATCTTTATTTAAATTAAATTTAGATAATAAATTATATAATTATTTATTTTTTATAATTAATTTTATTTCTCAAATCTTTTAGAAACTGAACGAGCATGAGCTGTAAGTCCTTCACTTTCAGCAAATTTTATAACTTTATCTTTCACTTCTTCAAGACCTTCTTTTGAATAATAAATAAATGAAGATTTTTTTATAAAGTCATCAACTGATAATGGTGATGAAAATTTAGCTGTTCCACTTGTCGGAAGTGTGTGATTAGGTCCTGCCAAATAATCTCCCAATGGCTCAGGTGTATTATGTCCCATAAATATTGAACCTGCATTTTTTACTCTTGTCAAAAGTTCAAAAGGATTAGAAACCGCTAGTTCCAAATGTTCTGGAGCAATTTCGTTACTTATTTTTATCGCTTCATCAATTGTTTTTGTAATAATAATTCTACCTTGAGTTTCAATCGAAACTCTTGCAATCTCTTCCCTTTCCAACTCTTTCAGCTGAATTTCCAATTGCTCTGCAACATTTTTAGCAAGTTCCTTTGAATTTGTAACTAAAATACTAGCTGCCAGTTTGTCGTGTTCCGCTTGAGAAAGTAGATCTGCTGCTACATGAACTGGATTTGCACTATCATCGGCAATAATTAAAACTTCACTTGGTCCTGCTATCATATCAATTGAAACTTCTCCGTAAACCATCTTTTTAGCCATTGCAACATAAATATTTCCAGGTCCTACAATTTTATATACTTTTGGAATGCTTTCTGTTCCATAACTAAGTGCAGCAATTGATTGTGCTCCTCCAACTTTAAAAATTCTGTCAACTCCAGCGATTTTCGCAGCAACTAAAAGCGATGGTAAAATTATTCCGTCTGAAGTTGGCGGTGTGACCATTATAATTTCCTTGCAACCTGCAATTTTTGCTGGAACGGCATTCATCAAAACAGTTGATGGATAAGCGGCAGTTCCTCCAGGTACATATAGCCCAACTTTTTCAATTGGATTAATAATTTGACCTAAACTTATTCCATTTTCTTTTTTTACAATAAAATTATTTCTAACTTGTTTTTCGTGAAATAATTTAATATTATCATGCGAATATTTAATAACTTCCAAAAGTTCTTTATCAATTGTATCAAACGCTTTTTGAATTTCTTCTTCGGAAACTTCCAATGTTTTTAGATCCACTTTATCAAATTTTTTTGTATACTCAAAAAGGGCCTTGTCACCTCGTTTTTTTACATCTTTTAAAATATTTTCCACAGTTTCATTTACATCGTCATAAGAAAACTGGCTTCTAGCAAGTTCTTTTTCCAAATTCAAATTTTCTGAATATTCAATTGTCTTTATCATTTTTATCACTCCATCAAAATTTATTTTTTATTTATTTTTTGTCTGTTTTGTCTATTTTATCTTTTATTTTTCTCACAATATTTTCTATTTTATCATGATTAAATCTATAACTCGATTTATTTGCAATAAGTCTCGCACTTATATCTCCAATAAAATTCAACACTTTCAAATGATTTTCCCTCAAAGTTGTCCCAGTTTCTACAATATCGACAATCACATCAGAAAGTTCCAAAATCGGTGCAATTTCAATTGAACCATTTAATTTGATTAATTCTACATCTCTATTTATCGAGTCAAAATATTTTTTTGACACATTAAAATATTTCGTTGCAACAACCAAAGGTCTATCAAAATTTTCTTTAAAATTAACAGGTCCCGCAATTCCAAATTTACATTTTCCAAATCCTAAATCCAAAAGTTCATACACATCTGGATTATCTTCCAGCAAAATGTCCTTCCCAACAACTCCAATATCAGCGCTCCCCTTTTCCACATAAACCGCCACATCCGACGGCTTTACCAAAAGAAATCTGATTTTTTTGTCAGGATTTTCAAAAATCAATTTTCTGTTGTCACTTTTTATTTCATCACAATCATACCCAATGCTCTCAAACAATTCATAAACTTTATTTCCAAGTCTTCCTTTAGGAAGTGCTATATTTAACATATTTTCACCTTTCCATCAAATTTCCATCAAAAATTCATATTTCAATTTTCAATTCTCCATTCTCAAAAATATATTTTTTATCATAATTAAAAATTTCAAAATCATAATTTTTATAAATAATATTTTGGGTTCTCACTCTGTTGCCATCTTTTACCAACTTATCAACAATCTCAGCCAATTTTCCGAAATCACTTTCATCATACAAAAGCAAAATATCAAAATCCTTCTGATTTTCATTTTTATAAAATTCATTAAGATTATCAGTAACAACAGCAAATCCAATTGCTCCAGTATCAACTCCAAATTTTTCAAACAATTTATCATATCTTCCGCCACTTAGCACAGCATTTGGAATTTTATCAATAAACCCTTGCATAATAATCCCATTATAATATTTCAAATTTTTAATAATCGAAAAATCAAAAATAATTTTTTTTCTGCTATGAAATTTAATAATCAAATTATACAAATCTTTAAGCCCAGATAATATCTTTATAATTTTAGGATTTAATTCATATTTAGATAATTTCTTTTCAATTTCTTCTATATTTCCTGATAAATTTGGTAATTCATAAATAAGATTTTTTAATTCGTCTGAAATGTTTTTATTATTTTTTAAAATTATTTTTATATCATGAACATTTTTATTGTTAATGTACTCAAAAATTTTTTCTTTTATTTCATATTCAAGTTCTAGGTTTTCAAAAATTGAAAAAATAAATCCAGCATGAGATAATACAAGCATATTTTTTTTGCTCATAATTTCCAAACTTTTTAGTGCAAGACTCACAATTTCAAAATTTAAAAATAACGTTTCTTTCCCAATCAGTTCAACTCCCAATTGTTCTTTTTCACTATAGCCTATATATTTAGAAGTCGTATAGATATTTTCCTGATAATAAACTTTATCATATTTTAATGTTTTTTCTTTTGAAATTTTTTTTGCAACTGAAAGAGTAATATCTGGTCTAAGCGCTAATAAATTCCCGCTTGGATTCATAATTGTAAGTATATTTCCTAAAATAAAATCTTTATTTTCATTATACAAATCATATTCTTCAAAATTCGGAAGAGAAATTTTTTTATAGCCATAAGAATCGTACAATTTTCGCAAGTTCAATAAGACTATATTTTTTTTGCTCATATTGTTAATATATTTTTTCACTTTTCTTCGTATGATAATATTACTATCACACACTCCTTTCTTAATTGATGTGACAACCTTTATTTTCAAAGTCTATTCAAAATTTATTTATAACTTATTTTATCACAAAAATTTACTTAAAACAAGAAAAACAAAAAAATCAAGAATAAAAATAAAAAACTTCCAAAATAACAACATTCAGAAGTTTGTAAATTTATACATTTTTCACTGTTCACTTGAAATCATAACAGTTTTTATTTTTCTATTAAATTCGTAGCTTGAATTTATTATAATCCCCCAAATAAGTTTGAAATTTTTATCTTTTATAATATTGGTAATTCCTTGAATGATTTTCTGTATATCTAACAATGGAACGTCATTTCCCGTTGTAAAACTTATCAAAACTCTTTTTGCATCTTGAATTTGTCCTTCAAATAAATTTTTCTTTTTTATCTGTGCTAAAATATTTTCTCCCGCTGTTTCACCAAATCCTTCTCCTACACGAATAATCGTATCTCGTGAGCGGTCTAGCACTGCTCTAATATCCAATAAATCAATATTCATAAATCCAACTTCAGTCAAAATACTTACAACACTTTCAATTCCTTCTTTAATAAGCATATTAGCTTGCCAGTAAGCTGAATTTAGTGGTTCTCTTTTGTCAATATAATTATAAAGCTTTTCATTTGGAATGATGATAAGGCTATCTGTCAACTTTTCAATCTTTCTCATTCCATCATTTGCAATTTTCATCACATCAAATCCTTCTAGAAAAAAAGGTCTAGCTATAATTGTTATTGTAAATATCTTGAGTTTCTTAGCCACTTCTAAAATAATCGGCGTTATTCCACTCCCAGTCGCTCCGCCAACTCCAGAAATTAAAAATAGAATATTTGTATCTTTTAAAAGTTCATAAAATTGTCCATAACATTGAAATGCAATTTTTTCCACCTGTTCTCTGCTACATTTAGCAATTCCAGTATCTAAAAAGATTTTTTGATTAGCTAAGCTTGATTCAGAGTTTTTTAGATTAGTGTCTATTGTTATATATTCAACTTTTTTAATTTTTTCTTTAATCATATAATTGATAAAGTTAATTCCCATTCCTCCAACTCCGATAATTTTTGTTATCATAGTATTTTTTCATTTTCCTCCTTTCTTTATTTTTATTAAATTGATATTTTTTGATTTTTGACTATTTTATTTTATCAGAAAAATGTAGTATTTGTCTATTGTTTTTTTAATAATGTCCGATAATATTTTTTAATATCTATTATTTAAATTTTGATGTCTATGTCTAGTAATTATTTGTAAAAATATGGTATAATACTAAAAAAGTCAAATATGATATGAAAGGAGATAATTAAAATGGATTTTGAAAATTTGAAAAATAAATTAGATAAGGGATATTTCAAACTAAGCGATTATTTTAACGATTCTTTTGATATTTTTAAACATCTTTTAAAAAAAGAAAAAAAATTTATTGCATTCTTTTTTGTCTCTTATTTAGTCTTACAAATTATTTTACTTTGTATTGAAAATATGAAACTAGAAATCAATGATTTTACACTTATATTTTTATTATTTTTACAAATAATTATAAATTCAGCTGGCATTCAAAAAGTTGGAAATCTTATAGAAATTAATAACCAAAAAATTTTGTTTTTTAGAACAATTAAGAAAAGTTTTTTAATTTTCTTTTATATAATGGTAATCAGCATTATTTTAGCTTTTGTAAATATTCCTATGATTGATATTTTAATTATTTTATTTTTATTTTTCAATTTCTTATTTTTTGTACATTTACTTTATTTAAGGGATTTAGATTTTGTTCAGACTATAAAATATAGTTTTTATTTGTGCAAAGGGAATCGAATTAGATTACTTGTGCCAATTATAATTTTAATTTTATTTTTTTATTTTATATTTCTACCAATAAAATTCATTTTTGGAATAATTCCTAATACTTCTATTTTAGGATTTATTTTTAAAATTTTTTTAACTATATTCTCTAGTTCATTTAACCTGCTTCTACTTACTATGGCAACATTAATTTTCTTGAATGTGCTTTACATGGATTTAAAAAATATAAAAAAAGAAAACTCTGTTTCTGAAATTAAAAATAAAAATGACACAGATTTTCAGTAATAACTAAGTTTTAGTGAAAAAATCTAAGTTAATTATAATTTTTTCTTGTTATAATATATTATAAGATAAAAGGAGGAAAAATGTTAAAATTTAAAAAATCAATATTAGTTTTATTTTCATTTTTAGTGCTTGGAAGTTTTTCATTTGCCGCTTACAACACTAATGCCAGAGCTAAAAGAACCAGCGAATATTCAAGCGGTTCTGCAAGAGCTATGTCTTCATACTATGGAACAATTTCAAATGTAAATGTTTCTGGAAATACTGCCACAATAAGGGAAACGGGACAGCCTTTCACAGGAAATTACATTGAATACAGTGAAATTGGCGCAGTGAGAACTATAAGACCTTATAAAAATGGAATTTTAGATGGTGTAATGTACTTGTATTATGATAATGGAAATTTGTTAAAAGTTACAAATTACACAAATGGAAATAAAGATGGAGAAGAAATCGAGTTTTATGGAAATGGATATTCAAAATCAATAAAGATTTATAGAAACGGTGTCCTAAATGGCATTGCTTACGATTTTGATGAGTTTGGAAGACCTGCAGGCTCAGTAGAATATGTAAACAACTTAAAAAACGGAAAAGAAGTAAAAATTTCAAACGGTGTTGTAATTGCTGAGAGTATTTATCAATATGGAAGATTAAATGGACCTGTAACTTTATACTACACAAATGGAACAGTTCGAATGACAGGAAATTACACTTCAAATTTAAGAAATGGTCAATGGACTTGGAACTATGAAAATGGTTCAAAAAGATTGATCGAAAGCTATAACAATGGAATAATTTACCAAGTTGCTGGATACAATAGGGACGGTTCAAAAGAACGTGAAATAAAATTATCTAATGGAAGTGGAGAATTTACCCAATATTATAGCAATGGAAAAGTAAAAGCAAAAGGAACTTTGAGAAATTATAAGCCTTATGGAAACTGGAATTTTTATAATAGTCAAGGTTATGTAACTGATACACAAGGGTTTTATTAAAAAAATTTCATCAAAATAAATTTTTTGTCCTTTTTTTTAAAATATGCTATAATATATTTAAATATAATTAAAATTATTTTATATTTTAAAGGAGGATTTTAGAATGAAAAAATTAATATTCTTTATTTTACTTTTTACAAGTGTTCTAACATTTTCAGAGTTAAAAGATGGAACTTATTCAGTTGAAAAAAAATATGATGCTAATTATGCAACTTTTGTAAAATTGATAGTAAAAAACAATAAAGTCATCGGAGCTCAATATGATAAAAAAAATTCTCAAGGAAAATTATACTCAATGGACAATCCGACATTTAGAGATCAGTCACTTGCCATTTCAAGAAAATTTGTAAGTACACAAAGTGTCAATGACATAAGTGATTCAAACTTTAGAGAACTTGTAAAGTTTTTATTGGAAAAAGCAAATAACGGTCAAACAGGCGATTTTAAAAAATAGCAAATTTTAAAACTTTAAAGCAAGGAGGTATTTAATGAATTTAACAAATGAAGACGAATCTACTGGTTTTGCAAGTACTGTTGCAACTACAAAACTTGGTAGTGCAGTCTGCAAAACAGTTTTACCAAATGTTCCTCTTCAATCGCTTGATATTATTGAGAGAAGCATTCAAAAAAAATATCGCTCAGAACTTTGGTCGCCATTTATTCGTGGACTAAAAGAATTTGAGCTGGTAAAAGACGGCGATAAGATTGCTGTGGCAGTTTCTGGTGGAAAAGACAGCCTTTTACTCTCAAAATTATTTCAAGAATTAAAAAGAGCTAGTAAAACAAATTTTGAAGTCGTGTTTATTTCATTGAACCCTGGTTTTAACGAAATAAATTTGCAAAATTTTAAAAAAAATCTAAAACATTTAAATATCCCTTGTGAAATTTATGATGACAATATCTTTGAAATTGCAGAAAAAATCGCAAAAGACTATCCCTGCTATATGTGTGCTAAAATGCGGCGTGGCAGCCTTTATACAAAAGCAACTTCACTTGGCTGCAATAAACTTGCGCTTGGACATCATTTTGACGACGTTATTGAAACAACTCTTATGAGCATGTTTTATATGGGAAAATTTGAAACTATGCTACCAAAATTAAAGTCCGATAATTTTAATATAGAATTGATCCGTCCTCTATTTTATGTTGAAGAAAAGGCAATCATAAAATGGGTAAGAAATAACGGAATCCTTCCGATGAACTGCGGCTGTACAGTCGCTGCCGAAAAAACTTCAAGCAAACGCCGTGAAACAAAGGAATTAATTGCACAGCTTGTAAAAAATAATCCAGACATAAAAAAACGAATAATTCAATCAACACAGAATGTGAATTTGGAAAAAATATTAGGCTGGAAAGATTCAAACGGAAAATACTCGTATTTGGACAAATTTTAAGGAGAAAGGCTGAAAAATATGGAAAATAATGAAAAAGAAATGAAAAGCTGGGAATACATCATTCAAACAAAAAAAGAACATATTGACTTTATTAATAAAATCATAGAAGCATACGATGGCTTAGGAAATGTGAGAACTCTTGATAACCAGAACGGTTTAATAAAGATTCTTACAAATTCATATCTTTTAGATGATATGGATAAAGCGATTGAAACGTTAAAACAAAAAAATATCGAAATGGAAGTACTAGAAAAAAGAGAATGGCTTGGAGTGTTATAATTCCAAGCCTTTTATAATTCAAATATAATAATCAAAAAATAGCTTATAAACTAAGATTAATTTATTTACACTTTTTTTCTTTTTTATCTTCTACATTTTTATCATCAGCCTCTGAGTCAATTCCAGAAACTGACTTTTTAAATTCCCGAATCATTTTTCCTATAGCCTCTCCCAGTTCAGGCAGTCTTTTAGGTCCAAAAATAAGCAATGCACCAAGTATTAGAACTATAAGTCCCGGTGCTCCTATATCTTGAAAAATTCCCATTTTTAATCATCCCTCCTTCTTTTGTAGACATATTTACAAACAGAAATACTCACTTCATAAAGTAAAATTAATGGTGCCGCCATCGTTAAATCGCTTATAAAGTCAGCTGGCGTCAAAACGACTGCAATTACCAGTAAAATAAAGTAGCCATATCGCCTGTTTTTTATTAAATATTGCGGTGTCAAGATATGCAGCGATGTTAGAAATGCCACAACAACAGGCAATTCAAATATTACAGCAAGCGGTAATGATGTATGTAATACAAATATTAAATAATTATTTGCTGTAAGCTGAATATTAAACAAATCTTTACCAAAAGATAGTAAAACATTTAGTAATGCAGGTGTTACTATAAAAAATCCAAAAGAAAGTCCTGTAACAAATAATATAAAAGTTGCAGGCACATAAGATAAAATTGCCTTAGCTTCCTTTTCCTTAAGAGCAGGACGAATAAAAGCCCATATTTGATAACTTGTAAAAGGCAATGTCAAACTAAAAGCACATATTCCAGCCAACATTAAATAAATGCTCAAAATATCATTAGGCCCAAGAACTATGAGCTTCTGCTTAAATGAAGCCGTCAGTAATTTGTAAATATCGGAACAAAATAGCAAACTTACTAAAAAAGCTGCAATAAAAAATATAATTGTAATAATGAGTCTTTTCCTAAATTCGCTCAAATGTTCCACAAGCGTCTGTTCATCAATTTTAGCCATTCTATTCCTTTCCGATATTTTATCTTTTAAAATTTTTATTTATCTTTTCTCTTTTTTATCAATGCAGCAATCACGATAATCACAATTAAAATTAATTGACTAATAAATACTTCCATATTTGCATAAATTCCCAAAATTTCTATTGTAGGTATAAAATGAACTACATGTAACGGTAAAATCCCCACAACTTGCAACATGTGAATACTTGTTCCAAGCATTTTAAATGCAAGGAAATAAATTGTCCACGTAAGTACAAAAAACACTTGATGTATTTTTATTTTTGAAGAAGCGTATATTAAAACAAGTGCAATTACAATTAATATCAATACCGCACTTATAATACCGATAATCAAATTCTGCAATGAAATTAATGGTAAAATTCCTACATAAAACAATATTGTTTCTGCTCCTTCTCTAAATACCGCAAGAAAACTAAGTACAAACATTGACACAAAACTTCCTGTACTTAATACAATATCCATTTTTCTGTCAATATAATCTTTCCAAGATTTTAAGGATGATTTACTATGCAGCCAAAATCCAATCCCAATCATCATTATAACCGCAAAAATTCCTACAAATCCTTCCAGAATTTCACGATTTGTTCCTGAAGATACCCCAGGAAATAAAGCCTGAAGAGCAAATGCTATTACCACACTTGCCAAAATTCCAGCAGCAGCTCCTGCGTACACCCAACGTAATCCTTTTTTCTGATTTGCAGCTTTCAGGCTGCTTACCAATGCCAGAACGATAAGAAGTGCCTCCACACCTTCACGAAGAAGTATAAACATTGCATCAATAAACGTATATTGTGCTTTTGTATCAATTTGTGATAATTCTGTAATTAATCCTTGTAATTGTTCCTGATACTCTTTTTCGCTACCTTTTACCATGATTATTGGAGTCTGTGTTTCCACTTTTGTATATAAAGCTGAATTTCTCGTACTTACATCGCCTTCAACCGTAGGCCATACCTGAATAAACTCTTTCACTTTTGACTGACCTTTAGATTTATTTCCATTTTTAAAGGCTTCCAACGCATCTTTCAGCATATCTACAGCTTCTTTTAGTGTAATTGTGCTTGAAATATTATTTTCTATCTTTTTGCCATCTAAATAGTCTTGTATTGTTGATTTCAAGTCATTAAAAGAATTTATTGTGTTGTCATAATCAAATGGTTCCACTTCCATCGAACTTCTCAAAAACGACATCGCAGTTTCTACTTTCCCATAGTAAGGAATACTTCTGCTTCTGATAAAACTTTCATTTCTTGTCCAGACACCATTAAATTTCAAATATTCTTTTTTCATAAGTTCCACATCTTTAGATTGAATTGCTTTTTCCAGCATATCTAAAGCAGGATTCATTCTTGACTGGAATTTTTTCTTTTCTGCATTATCGTCAACAGGATTCTGCTCCTTTTCAAAAGCTAGTAATGCTATTGTAACTTCTCTCAGGTCATCTTCTGACAATACAGCTTTTTCTTTATTTAAAAGTTCCTGTACCTTTTTCCCTTGCGTAGAATCAGCATTTTTAACCTTTTTAAATTCATCTCTTACTTCAGAAAAAAGTTTTTTTGCTTCATTTTGGTTATTATTTTTTATTGCCGTTGTTGTGTCTGTAATTTTTATGTAAAGTCCGCTATAGCTTTCTTCTGCAATAATATTCACGAAGAATAGCATAAAGCACAAAAATAGCATTGTACTTATTTTTTTATTCAAATAATTTCTGCCCAATGTACTCTCCCTTCTTTATCCCTCCAAAACAAGCAAAAATTCCTGTTCCAACATGAGTAATGTATTCATTCAACTTATCATCGTTTCCTAGGCTATTCTGAATCTTTATAAATTGATCAGGATGTTTTTGGAAACATATAAATAGCAGTCCCGCGTCAAACTGTCCGCTCACTTCATCTATTCCATTAGAATAAGAAAAGGCACGGCGTGCTATTTTAACGTCAGCTTTTTTGGCAAGATAAACATGTGAATCAATTGGTAGAACTGGTTTTCCGTCTGGTCCTTTTTTATTTATGTCAATCGTTGCAAATTCGTCTGTTTCTCCAAAAGGAGCCCCGCTTTCCTTATACCTTCCAAACGTATTTTCCTGCTCCTGTAAATTAGTTCTATCCCACGTTTCAAGATGCATTTGAATACGTCTTACAATAAGAAAAGTCCCATTTTTCAGCCAATTATTCTTATCATACCAGACAACATTTTTAAAATCATTATTATTTTTTGGATTTTCTGTTCCATTTCCAATAGGCAAAAAGCCAGCTTGAGTCCATTTTAAAGTAATTAAGGCACGTCCTTTACGAACAAGATTTCTCACAGCGTGAAATGCTACCTGTGCATCATCCGCACAAGCCTGAATGCAAATATCACCGCCTTTATACTTGTCCTTTATCTGGTCTCTCGGAAAATGTGGCAAATCCTTAAATTCTTCCATTTTCTTATTATCCAGCTTCAATTTATCCAGAAAAGATGGACTTATTCCAAAAGTTATTGTCAAACGGTACGGATTTAATCCCACTGTTTCTCCTGTATCTATCGGAGGGACTAGATGATTTGCAAGTTCTGGTGCTACAAGTTCACCCTTCATAAGTTTTTCAGAATAATCTGTCCAGTCCTTAAACATCTGCTTTATTTCTTCCTTGTCCGTAGAATGTAAATCTAATACCGCAAAATAAACATTTTTCTGAACAGGAGTAGCAATTCCTGACTGATGTTCTCCATAAAATGAGATTTCTTCATTTCCAACAACCTGATTTGCTTTACCGCTAAACATATTTGCAAAAATTGCACCCGCTCCGCTCGCTCCAATTGCAGCACCTGCTCCAACCATTCCTGCTTTTTTCAAAAAATCACGACGTGATATTTTTTTATCAAACCATTTTTTATCATTTTCATCACTCATTATTTTACCTCTTTTTATACTGTAAGTTTTATTTAGATGTGTTCAATAATCTAAATGTTAATTTTAACAAAGGGAATTACTTCCCTATTCAATAATACTTAAACATATTAGTTACCGAATAAGTATATTATTTTTTAGGAGTTGCATCTATTACAATTCCCATTTGCGACAAAGGTTCTCCAAGTTTAGTAACTGCTTCAGCTAGAGCTTTTGTATCTTCTGGCTTCAATTCTGTGTACAATTTATAATTTTTGTCATCTGTCATATATTTATCAAGAAGTGCATTTACAGCTTTAAATTCAGTATCTAAAGTTGTTACGAGCTTAGCATCTTTTTGTTCTAATTTAGGTCTAAATAGTTCAAAAATTTTCTGAGCTCCTTCGATGTTTGCTCTAAAGTCGTATAAATCAGTATGTGAGAACACTTCTTCTTCTCCAGTAATTTTTTGAGTCGAAACTTCATTTAACAGGTCAATCGCTCCTGTAACCATTAAATCAGGCGTTACTTCAATTGTAGCAATTTTTGCCTTTAGTTCCTTAATGTCGTTTACAAGATCTTCTGCGTATTTTTCAGTTCCTTTTGTAGTGTTTTGTTCCCACAATATTTTTTCAATTCTATGAAAACCTTTCCAGCCTTCCTCATTTTTAAATTCTTCCTTGAAGTCTACAAGACGGTAATCTATCTTAATATCCGATTCTCCAAAGCTTTCAGCGATAGGCTCAGATCTTTCATAAGCCATACGGATTAGCGGATAAACTTTTTTAGCTTCGTCTAATTTCCCAGTCTTTAATAATTGTGCAAAATTTTCTGTATCCTTTAAAAGCATATCAATCTGACCTTCAACATACTTTTTATATTCAGCAGTTTCCTTGCTTAAATCAGTTTTCCCTTGTTCAGCTGTCTTTCCAGCTGTTGTACCAGCCTTTCCACCTTCCTTTGCTCCGGTATCTTTGCCACAGCTTATCGCCATTAATGCTCCAATAAGCAATAAAATTCCCATTTTTTTCATAAAAAAATTCCTCCCAATTTATATTTGCTATATTATACTCATTATTTTATTATTTGTAAAGTAAAAATATTTGATTTTCAAAATTTTTTGCTAAAAAAAATTATTACGTAACTAAAAAAGTCCTACACAATCTAGAGAACTTTTTATTTTTTATTCAATAAAATATAGACAGTTTAACCTTCCAAAATCCTAATAAAATCAATAAATCCTTGCACAGAAAATTCTTCTGCTCTAGCCAATTCTGTTTTGCCAACTTTTTTCAAGCATTCTTTTACAAAATCTTTTGAAAATCCTAAATTCGATAAATTATTAGAAATACTTTTTCTCTTATTTGAAAACGCTTCTCTCAAATATTTAAAATATTTTTCTTCCGAAATTTGACTTTCATACTTTTTATTTTTCAAAATTTTTATTCCTAAAAATGCTGAATCAACTTTTGGAACAGGATCAAATTTTTCTTTTGGAACAGTAAATAAATATTCTGTTTCAGCGTAAAACTGTACTGCGTGAGTAAGCAGGCTCATATTTTTGCTGTGTGGCTTTGAGACAATCCGCTCTGCCACTTCCTTTTGCACCATCAAATAGATTTCATCAATATTTTCACGGTATTCAAGCAATTTATTAATAATTGGCGAAGTTATATAATAAGGAATATTTGCAACCACTTTCACATCTTTTTTATTTTCCAAAAATTCGGATAAGTCAACTTCCAAAAAATCTCTATGAACCAAATCAAAATTTTCATATTTCCCAAATTTTTTCTTCAAAATTGGAATCAAATCGTCGTCTATTTCAAACGAAGTCAAGAATTTAGAATTGGTTATCAATTTTTTTGTCAAAAACCCAAGTCCCGAACCTATTTCCAAGACTTCTACATTTTTATTAATACTTGCCACATCCAAAATTTTATCAGATAATGAACTGTCATTTAAAAAGTTTTGACCGTATTTTTTTTTGGTGGCATAATTTTTATTATGATTTATTTTTTTCAAAATTTCTCCTTTAAACTATTCAAAAACTGATGGTTCTGCAATTCCAATATATTCAAGATTTCTATATTTTTCGTCAAAATCCAGACCATATCCAACAACAAATTCATTTGGAATTTGAAATCCAACATACTGAACTTCCACTTCCACTTCTCTTCTTTCGGGTTTGTCCAAAAGTGTACAAAGTGATACTTTTTTAGGATTTCTGCTACCTAAAATTTGTAAAATTTTCTTCAATGTAAATCCTGAATCAATTATGTCTTCCACAACTAACACATTTTTCCCGCTTATCGTACTTCTCAAATCTTTTAAAATTTTAACTTCTCTAGTAGTGTGAGTTCCTTCGCCATAACTAGATGCTTCAATAAAGTCAATTTCAAGCGGCAGTTTTATCTCCCTAATCAAATCAGCCATAAATACCACCGACCCTTTTAACAGCCCAATTACTATTAGCGGAGCATCTTCGTCTTTAAAGTCACAAGTTATTTTTTCTCCCAGTTCTTTTACTTTTTTTGAAAGTTCTTCCCTAGTTATCAACTGTTTTTTTATTCCAAATTCAAAATTATTACTCATTTTTCTCCTTAATTTTATTTTTTTGTTATTATTTTTTTAATTAATTAATTAATTTTAAGTCTTTAAATATAAAAAATTAAATATAGAAAAAGGAGCAAACTATGCCCCTTATTTTAAATTAAAACTATTATTTAACTTTTTCTACCAATTTTGCAAATTCTGCAGGATTGTTTAATGCTAAATCAGCTAAAACTTTTCTATCTAATTCAATACCAGCTTTTTTAAGCCCATTCATGAATCTTGAATATGAAACTCCGTTTAATCTGGTAGCGGCATTGATTCTAATAATCCATAATTCACGCATTTTTCTTTTTTTCTGTTTTCTATGTTCAGTTGCGTAAGCCATTGCTTTTTTAACTGCTTCATTAGCTTTTCTATAATTTGATTTTGTTGATCCTCTATAACCTTTTGCTTCTTTTAAAACTTTTTTATGTCTTTTTCTTCTAATTATTCCTGTTTTTACTCTTGGCATTTTCTTTCCTCCTTGATTTCTTAAATTCAGCCTATTTTTAATCTCTTATTTATTATTTTTTAACTGATTATCTTCCTTCTTGTCCAGCTAAAACTTTTTTAATTTTTCTTTCTGCACCTTTAGGAACAATCGCATCTTGTCCTAATCTTTTCTTTCTTTTGTGAGATTTTTTAGTTAAGATATGACTTTTTCCTGAATGTTTAATAGAAATTTTTCCACTTCCTGTAACTTTTACTCTTTTTTTTGTTCCTTTATGTGTTTTCATTTTTGGCATTTTTTTTCCTCCTTAAAAATTAAATTGCTCTTTTATTTAATTTTATTATTTTTTTGGTGATAATAAAATAAATTTTTGCACTTGTTCTTTTCCATATTTTTTTTCTATAACAGCAAGTTCCTCAAAATGACTTGCAAATTCATCCAACACTTTGATTGCAGAATCTGCGTGTAATCTTTCTCTACCTGTAAGTCTTAAACTAACTTTTACTTTATGGTCTTTTTCTATAAATTTTTTAATTTGAGAAATTTTTGTTGCTTTGTCGTGTTCATCAATATGAGGTTTTATTCTAATTTCTTTCACGACAATATTTTTTTGCTTTTTCTTATTTTCTTTGTCTTTTTTTGTTTTCTCATATTTGAATTTTCCATAATCCATAATTTTGCAGACAGGCGGTGTTGCATTCGGTGAAATTTCAACTAAATCCAATTCTCTTTCTGCCGCAATTGCCAAAGCCTCACGAACAGATAAAACTCCAAATTGTTCTCCGTCATCACCAATTACTCTTATTTCCCTTGCTCTGATTCTTTCGTTCATTCTAGGTTCATCAAATTTATTAGTCCCTCTTATAAAGAACACCTCCTAAATTTATTAAATTTCTTAAAATTAGAATTTAATCAAATAAAAAACAAGATATAAGAAACATCTTGCTCAAAATAGTTATTAAAATTCATATATCAAAAAATCTGATACTAAAATATATATTTAAAAAATAACTATAAACCTAACTCATCTCAAAACTTTTTTAAATACACGATGGAAAGGTGAGAAACAATATTTCTACTTCTAATTTAATATTACTTAATAATTTTATCATACTTTTTATATTTTTGCAAGTATTTTTTTTATATTTTGTTTTACAACTCTCAATTTTATTTTTTTATATTTAATTTTTTAGTTCTTTACATTTAAAAATTTTGTGATATAATAAAGAAAAATTCAAAAGAAAAAAAGGAAGGTGGTCAAATGAATCAAGTATTTGCAAGATTTTCGATGTTAGTTGGAGAAGATAATATAAAGAAATTACAATATTCAAAAATTATTATATTTGGAGTTGGAGGTGTTGGCTCTTACACAGTTGAAGCTCTTGCGAGAAGTGGAGTTGGTCATATTACGATGGTCGACTTTGATGAAATTTCAGAATCTAACATAAATAGACAGCTTCATTCACTTCACAGTACAATCGGAAAATCTAAAACAGAAGTGATGAAGGCTAGAATATTTGATATAAATCCTGAATGTGAAGTAAAGCTAATAAAACAATTAATTTACACTTATGAAGATGTAGAAAAAATATTCGAGAATCAAAAATATGATTTTGTCGTCGACGCAATTGATGTTGTTACAAGCAAAATAAATTTAATTGAGTTTTGTATAAAAAATAAAATAAAAATTATTTCTTCTATGGGATTTGGAAATAAAATGCATCCAGAGATGATTGAGATAGCAAAAATAAAAAATACTTCAGTTTGTCCAATGGCTAGAACGATTAGAGGGATTTTGAAAAAGAAAAGAATTACAGATGTTCCTGTTGTTTTTTCAAAAGAAATTCCACTTATTCCAAATAAATCTGAATTATTTAAAGAGGAGTTGCCGACAGAATTCAGAAAAAATAACAAAATGCCAAGAAAATCGACTCCAGGAAGCAACGCATTTGTGCCAGGAACTGCTGGACTTGTTCTTGCATCTTATGTCGTGAGAAAAATTTTAGAGCTAAAATAAAACATAATAAATATTGAGGTGATATAAAATTGGAAATAAATAATAAAAAATTTAGTAAAAAAGATTTAACTATAATAATTTTAGTTGTTTTAGGAATACTTTTATGTATTTTCGGATTGATGGATAAAATTTTTGAACACACAATTTTTAATTTTTTTAAAAATCTGACTCGACCTTATTTAGATAAAACTTATAAAGAGTCGCAAAGATTGTTTTTAACTCTTTCGCTTTTAAAAGGAGCGGCAGATGTCATCGAAGGAAGTACTGTCAATGTGAATATGATTTTAGGAATGCAAATTGAAGTTGGAGATATAATTCAGCCTGTTTACGATATGATAAATATCATTTGGAAAATTTCTCTGGCAAGCGTCGTAGTTTTAAAAATTCAAACTATTTATCAAGAAATTTTTCGAGTAAAATTGGCTACAATACTTATATTTATTTCACTAGTTTCTTATTTGCCGTACACTGTTTTTAAAAATAGCATTACAGAAATATTTAAAAAAATCTCAAAATATTCTTTTTTTGTTTTAATTTATATTTATACAGTAATTCCTGGAACAATTTTTGTAAATTCTATGATTTCAAATTATTTTGAAAAAGAATATAAAACTCCAGCAATTGTCCAGTTAAATCAAAATTTAAATAGACTTAACAATGTAAAAGACAGTATGCTCTCTTTAGACCAAAACAAAAGTATTTTTAACATTCCTGGTCAAATAGACACTGCAAAACAAAAGATTAATAATTTTTCAACAGAAATTAATAATGTTTCTCACAGCATAATGGAAAACGCACCTATTATAATTGGAATAATTCTACTTACAAGCATTGTCTTTCCATTACTTTTGATGATTTTACTCTATAAGCTGACAAAATCTATTATTTTTGAGAAAATCCTAAAATCTTAAATTTAAAAAAATATGCTTTTGAATTTTTTATTAAAGGCGTATTTTTTATTATTTGAATTGAAAAAAAAATAAATATATATTATAATAAGATGTAATAAAAAATAGAAAGAAAGGATAAATAAAACAGAAAGGAAAGATTTAATATGTTCATAAACACTTTAAAGACAGGTTTTTTGATGTTTACATTAGTCTTTTTATTTACATTTATTGGTGGACTTTTGGGAAATCGGCAAGGTGCTTTAATCGGTCTTTTGATTGCCGCTGCAATGAGCTTTTACAGTTACTGGTTCAGCGATAAAATGGTTATAAAAGCATATCGTGGTCAACCAGTTACAAGCGCCTCTAATCCAAGATTATATAAAATTGTTCAAAGATTAGCGCAAAATGCAGAATTGCCTATGCCTAAAATATACATTATCCCTGAAAGACAGCCAAATGCATTTGCAACTGGAAGAAATCCCCAAAATGCAGCAGTCGCCTGTACACAAGGACTTTTGGAAATAATGGATGACAACGAACTTGCAGGGGTTTTAGGACACGAACTTGGTCATATAAAACATCGTGATATTTTAATCAGTACGATAGCTTCGACTTTTGCAGGTGCCATTGCTAATATTACAAGATTTTTACCTTATTTTTCAAATTCTGGCGACAACAGAAGAAAAAATAACAATATAGGTTTAATTATGCTCGTTTCAATACTTGCGCCAATAGCTGCAATGATTATTCAAATGTCAATTTCAAGAAAAAGAGAATTTATGGCTGATGAAGCTGGAGCAGAATTTTCTGGAAATCCATTATATTTAAGAAATGCACTTATAAAATTGGAAAATTACAGTCAAGCCATTCCAATGGAAAATCAGAACCCTGCAACGGCAAACATGTTTATAATAAACCCACTTGCAAACCTTGGAAAATTTCAAGATCTTTTTAGAACTCACCCTGCAACTGAAGATAGAATAAGAGAACTTGAAAAGATGGCAAGACAAAAAAATTTATTATAAAATTATTTAAAATAATTAAAACAAAAATATAAAATGGAGATTTAGTTTATGATTAGTACATTTGCTTTTTTATCGTTACTTTTAATATTTGTGCGAGTTTATTCTATTTTATCATTACTATTTTTAGGTCAAAATAGAACGAGATTTGCAGAAAGAGTGACAATTTTAACATTGCTTTTTGAAGTTTTAGTAATTTTTTTATATACTTTTTTTAGCAATTCATTCAAATTTTTGCTTCCT
The DNA here is from genome assembly GCF_002240055.1 of Leptotrichia sp. oral taxon 498. Taxonomy (NCBI): domain Bacteria; kingdom Fusobacteriati; phylum Fusobacteriota; class Fusobacteriia; order Fusobacteriales; family Leptotrichiaceae; genus Leptotrichia; species Leptotrichia sp. oral taxon 498. The sequence continues at coordinate 1,876,556 of NZ_CP016753.1, forward strand.
CCAGTTTTTATGCTTATAAAAACTTCGAAGTTTTTTATATTTAAAAATTTTTCTTTATTGTTTTTAATATATTCAATAATAAATATAATTTTGATATTAACATTTAATTCTCAAAGTATATTTAAATTTATAAACAGATTTTTTGTTGGAGTTATTTTACTTACAAATATCATTTATGGATTTTTATTAATAATGTAAAAAAAATTGTCCTAAAAGTTAAACTTTTAAGACAATTTTTTTATAAAATAATTTTTTACATATTTTCCTGTTTTTCCAAAATTGCATTTACTTCTTCAACAATAATATCAGGATTTAATCCATGAGCTGCAATTCCTTCCCCAAGAGTTTCAGCGCTTGAAATTATGCAACCCACACATCCAAGACCATATCTCATAAGAACTTGAGCAATAATCGGATAATTTTCTACCGCTTCCATAATATTCATATCTGTTGTTACTTTTGGTGTTGCCATTTTTTTCATCTCCTTAAATAAATTATAATTTGAATTTCAAATATTTTTAAAATTATTACTTTTTTATAGTATATCAAATAAAAATTATTAAGTCAAATAATTTTTGCATAAAATAAAAATAGAAATTAAAAAGGATTGAACGAAAATCAATTCAATCCCACATAAATTTATTTATATTTTTTTGCTATTTTACTAACTATCTAATTATTTATTTAATTGCATCTTCATATCTTTTAGCAACTTTATCCCAATTAATTACATTAAAAAATGCAGAAATATAATCAGGTCTTCTATTTTGATAATTTAAATAATATGCATGTTCCCAAACATCAATTGCCAAAATAGGTGTTCCTTGTGAGCAGCTGCAAGGCGTAATATTAGACATAAGTGGACAATCTTGGTTTGCTGTTGAAGTAACTTTTAATTTACCTTCTCCATTTACTACTAACCAAGCCCATCCTGAACCAAATCTTGTAGCTGCAGCTTTTGAAAATTCATCTTTAAAATTTTCAAAACTTCCAAATGTTTCTTTAATTTCTTCTAATAATTTTCCTGTTGGCTTACCATCCGCATCAGGTCCCATTATATCAAAATATAAATTGTGGTTATAAAACCCTCCTCCATTATTTCTAACAGCTATTCTGATTTCCTCTGGCAACGCATCCAAATTTTTTAAAATTTCTTCAATCGGCTTTTCTAAAAACTCAGGCGCATTATTTTTTAGAGTTTCATTTAAATTGTTTGTATATGTTGCATGGTGTTTCCCATAATGTATTTCCATTGTCTTTGCATCTATGTTTGGTTCCAATGCGTTAAAATCATATGCTAATTCTATTTGCTTAAACATAATTATCACTTCCTTTTTTTATATCTAACATATTTTAACATATTATTTTTATAAAATCAATGAAAATTTACATTTTTTATTATTTTGTTATTATTACAGTTTTAAAACAACGAAATATTAACCATTTTCTATTCTTTTACAATATAACCTACACTTCTTACAGTTCTTATGATTTTTTCATCATATCCTTTGTCAATTTTTGTTCTTAAAAAGTTCACATACACATCTACTATATTACTTTCAGAAACAAAATCAATATCCCATATTTTTTCTGAAATCATTGTTCTTGTAAGCACTCTATTTTTATTTCTCAAAAAATATTCAAGCAGTAAAAATTCTTTATTTGTTAACTCAATTTCATTTCCAGCTCTTTTTACTTCTCTATTTGCAGGATTTAGTGTCAAGTCATATGCTGTCAAAATTCCCATTTCGTCTTCTGTTAATTTTTTATTTAAAATTCTAACAATTGACTTGAATTTTGCAGAAATTTCTTCTAATCTAAAATCATTATAAACATAATCATCTATTCCATTTAATAATGCTTCTGTTTTTGAATATCTGTCATCTTGTTCTATTGATAAAATTATATAGCTTTGTCTTTTATATTTTAACACACTGTCGATTGAATGCTGAAAATCTTCAAATGAATTTGTGTCTAAAAATGTTATGTCCAATGCTTCATTTTTCATAGAATCCAACAATTGTTCTTCTGTTTCTGCCAATATTACATTGAAACTTAGTTCTTTTAATAGCTGTCCAACAACCATTCTTGTTTTCTCATTTTTGTTAAATACTAGTACTTTCATTTTTTCCTCTCGCTTTCTTTATGTTATTTGAAATTCTTTGTTAGCTTGTTATTTTTTTTATAATTTTTTCAATAATATCATTCATTTTTCTTGAGGCTAATGAATCACTTGAAATAAATGGCAATCCATTATCACCTGATTCAACAATATTGGCATCTAGTGGCACAGAACCTAAGAATTCAGTTTTTGTTTCTTTTGCAACTTTTTCTATTCCACCTTTTTTAAATATATGTACTTCTTTACTACAATCAGGACACACAAATCCACTCATATTTTCAATCATTCCTAAAACTTTTAAATTAATTAATTTTGCAAATTTCAGAGCTCTTTTTGAATCCAAAATCGAAACATTTTGTGGCGTTGAAACTATCAAAGCATTTGCACCATTTATATTTTGTGCGATTGCTAATGTTTCATCTCCAGTTCCAGGTGGTAAATCAACAATTAAAAAATCTAACTCTTTCCATTCTATACCTTCCAATAGCTCCATTATGGCAGTTATTTTTTGGGGACCTTTCCAAATTACAGGATTATCATCGGGAATGAAAAAACTTAATGAAGAAATACACAAATTATCTGAAATTTTTAATGGTTCAGAAACCTTGGAAAGTTTTTTTCCTTCCACTCCAAACATAATTGGGACATTTGGACCGTGTAAATCAGCATCTAAAACACCAACTTTATATCCTTTTACTGATAACCCATAAGCTAAATTTATCGCCGTAGTTGTTTTTCCAACACCACCTTTTCCACTCATCACAACTATCTTGTGTTTAATTTTATCCATCTTGGCATCTATTTTTTTCTTTCTTTCCAGCAAAATAGCATTTTTGTCTATCATAGTTTTTCCTCCTCTCTTTTCAATTTTATTATTAAAATCTCCTCTACTTTAATTAAACCATAAACTTAATAAAAACTCAAGTTATTTTTTCTAAAATTTGTATTTTTTTTTAATGTTTCTTTTTTTTAATTTTATAAAATAATGCTGGACTATTTTATTAGTTTTTTATATAATATTTATATAAATTTTGGAAAGGATTTTTTATTTATGAAAAATAAAATTTTTAGAAATTATAATAAAAAAATTTTACTCTTTTTTCTTTATTTTGTGTTTTCTTTAGCTTTATCAGCTCAGTCATCAGCTTCAAAATATAAGTGGTACTCCCCAAAAGAAATTATTCAGAATATGGATAAACTACAGTCTGGAGATATTCTTGTACTATCTAAAGGTTCTAGTTTTCGTACTATGTGGGGACATGCCGCCATATTGAATGAACATAAAAAAATTGTAGAATTTCCAACATATTCAATCGGATATAGCGAAAGTCCGATTTATACTTGGCAAAATTTAAAAAGGGAAGTGGCTGTATTTAGATTAAAGAACATAGACGACAACTTTAAAAAGGCTCTTTTTCACGAAATAGACGAGACTACCACAAAACCTTACGGAATAACCTTTGATAAAAATTTCGACAAAAGGTTGTACTGCTCACAATTTGTCTACATCGTATTTAAAAAAGCTGGACTAAAAGTCGGAAAAAATATCAATCTCGATTCAAATGGTGGCGGAATGGTTATGCCATATGATATTATGAATTCACAGCTTCTTGAAAATGTAATTTTTTAAAAAGTATTATTTTTTCACAAAGAAGCTATAAAAATAATATTATAACTAAAATTTCCAATAAAAAAACTGGCTTAAAATCTTAATTTTAGGTCAGTTTTATTTTTTATTAAAGATTTTTCAATTCTCTCAAATCATACGGAGTATTTTGGTACACATGATGATTAACCCAATTTGAAAAAAGTAAATTTGCATGTCCTCGCCAAACAAATGGTGGAATTTTTGTAGGATCATCATTTGGATAATAATTAAACGGCACTTCTATTTTTTTACCCAATTTAACATCTCTTTCGTACTCTTTTGCCAAAGTCATTCTATCATATTCCAAATGTCCCATAATAAAGACATCTCTTTTATCTTTAGTTCTTACAATGCTCACTCCAGATTCTTTTGAATTTTCCAATATTTCCAACTCTATCACTTTTTCGATGTCTTCAGCTCTTACTTCTGTATGTCTTGACTGCGGCATATTAAAAATTTCATCAAAACCCCTTAAAAGCATAGTGTGACAAATTTTTATTTTTAGTGGATAGATTCCAAAAAGTTTCTTTTTTAATTTATATTTTTTAATTCCATAGTGATAGTATAAAGAGGCTTGTGCTCCCCAGCAAATTGAAATCGTTGAGTAAACATGCTTTTTGCTCCATTTCATAATTTTTGTAAGTTCATTCCAGTAAATTACTTCTTCAAATTCTAAATTTTCCACAGGAGCTCCTGTTATAATCAAACCATCAAAATAGTCATTTTTAATGTCGTCAAATGTTTTATAAAAATTTGCCATATGTTCTTTTGAAGTATTTTTTGAAACATATGATGCCATTTTTAAAAATGTAACTTCAATTTGAAGCGGTGTGTTGCTAAGAAGTCTTAAAAGCTGAGTTTCTGTTTCAATCTTAGTCGGCATTAAATTTACTATCACAAATTTTAAAGGTCGAATATCTTGCGACAATGCTCTACTTTCTTTCATTACAAAGATATTCTCTTTTGCTAAAATCTCTACTGCCGGTAAATTATTAGGTATTTTTATAGGCATTGTGTATTATTCCCCTTTCTGATTAATATTTACTAAAAATTTAAAATTAACTTTCTCTAAGTGCTAGTGGCATAGTAAAATAAAGTGAATTTGGATTATTTTCATCTTTTATAATAACCGAACTTTTTTCATTCAGTAATTCTAAAACTGTCACTTTTCCTTGTATTGTAGAAATATAATCAATTAAAAATTTCACATTTAATGAAATTTTTAAATTTTCTCCTTCTTGAATAATTATTATTTTTTCTTTTATTCTAGCGTTGTCATTTGTCCCTGTAAGAGTCAATTTATTATTTTCAAATTTAAAAACTGCTCCATTTCTGAATTCTTTATTTTCCTTTACAAAAATGGATGCTCTTTTTAAGACGGATAAAAAGTCTTTTGTATTTAAAAGTACTTTTTTATCGTGTTTTGAGCTATTTAAAATTGATTTATAATCTGGAAATTGCAAATCTATCGTTCTTGTCAGAATTTCTACATTAGAAAATTTAAAATAAACTTTTGAACCATCTGATTTTAACATTATTTCACTTTCTTCCACTAATTTCATAATTTTTATAAGTCCATCAATTGTTTTTAGCGGAATACTCACAATTAAGTTTTCTTTATTTCTTTGACTTTCTTCCAAATCTTCTTCAATGTAAGTAAGTCTATATGTATCCGATGAAATTAACTTTAATTTGTTTTCTTCTATTTCTAAACGGATACAGTTTACCGCTAAGTTTTCTACATCTGTCGCAGCTGAAATTTTTACATTTTCAATATAATTTAATAATTTTTCTTTTAAAAACACATATTCAACTCCATTCTCAAGTTTCGATTGAATTGGATAATTTTCCGCTGAATAAAGTGAAAAATTTGCATCAGTTGCGCTAGTTTTTATCACTAACATTCCGTCTTCTTCTGCAAGTACAATTTTTTCATCAGAAATCTGTTTCAAAAATTCTTCTATTAATTCATGTTTTATTACAATTTTCCCATGTTCTTCTATCTGAGCTTCGATTTCAGTATTTATCGACAGTTCCAGGTCAGTTCCTCTCAAAACCGCTCTATTGTCAAAAGTTTCAATGTAAATCCCAGATAAAACTTCCCTAATTTTATTTTCTGTTACAGCTTTTTCGACAATATTAATCGCTTTCAACAACGCTTTTCTATCAACCGTCATATTTAACATAATTCCACCTCTTTAATTTTATAATATATCTTTATATTTCTTCAAATGTTCTTTCAATTTTGTTATCGCTTTTTTTTCTATTTGCCGCACTCGTTCCCGGGTAATTCCCATCATTTCGCCAATTTCCTTCAAAGTATAAATTTTATTGTTGTAAAGTCCATATCTGTACTCCAATATTTTCTTTTCTCTTTCTGTTAAAACATTATTTAGTAATTCTCGCATTTCCAGTAATTGATCTTCTTTTATAATTTTTTCTTCGACATCATCATTTTTACCAATAACATCTTCTAAAAAAATATTATCTCCTACTACTTCATTCAACGAAATCATATCTTGAAATTCATTCATAAGTAAAACTACTTTATTTTCTTTTAAGTCAATTTTTTGGGCAATGTAGCTAGTTGATGGCATTTCGCCGTGAGTTGCCATATAATCTTTCATAACTTTGTTTACTTTGGACAGCTGTTCATATTTATACGATGGTATTCTAATGTCCCGACCGATATTTATGATTGCCTTTTTAATGGATTGTTTTATCCACCAAACCGCATATGTACTAAATCGGTGACCTTTTTCATAATCAAATTTATTTATTGCTTTTATTAATCCTATATTTCCTTCACTTATTAAATCTATTAATGGAAGTCCATTTCCCAGAGATTTTTTGGCAGTACTTATTACTAATCTTAAATTTGATAATATTAATAACTGTCTTGCCTGTTCATCATTTTCTTCTTTTATCCGTCTTAATAAATCGTACTCCTCTTCTTTTGAAAGCAAGTTAAACTTTTGAATATCACTTAAATATAACGACATCAAATTTAAATTGTTATTTTCTTCCATTTCACACTCCCACTTTTTTCTTTAAAATTTTTAATTTGAAAATTCTGATTTTAAATCTCTACTCATAAATGTCTTCTCCAAATCGGTTACTGGTTTTCCTTTGTAAATAACTTCGTAAAGTGCTGTAAAAATAGGTGCATTTAAATTATTTTCCTTTATAATTTTGTAAAGCGCTTTAATTGTCTCAGCTCCTTCGGACACCATTTGCATATTTTTTATTATATCTTCTATTTTCTCACCTTTTCCTAATTTTTCTCCTACGTATCTATTTCGGCTATGACGGCTTGTACAAGTTACGATAATATCTCCCAGTCCAGATAATCCCATAAATGTCTTTTGATTTGCATTATAATATTTCGCAATTTCAAACATTTCGTTTATTCCACGAGTAATAAGCGCAGCTTTTGTATTATCTCCATAACCTAGACCGTCGGCGATTCCAGCTGCTATTGCAAGGCAGTTTTTTAATGCCCCCGCAAGTTCTGCTCCCATTAGGTCCGTCCCTGTATAAACTCTGAAATAACTATTACTAAATGTCTTCTGTACAATTTTTGCTGAGTTTTCATCTTTTGAAACTGAAAGTATTGCTGATGGTAATCTTTGCGCTACTTCTTCTGCGTGAGTAGGCCCAGCTAATAAAACATAATTATAATTTTTATTTTCTAATTCTTCATCAACTATTTCAGAAATTCTTTTTTTAGTAGAAATTTCCAATCCCTTTGCAACATTTACTAGTATTATATTATAATTTAAGAAATTTTTCAATCTTTTTAAAACACCTCTTAAAAATTGCGTTGGTGTCGCAAGTAATACAATATCTATTTTTCCATATTTTTTTTCATCAGTTAAAACCTTTCCATAATCGTCTATGATATTTAATTCATCTGGCAATTTTATTCCCTTCAAAAAATTTGGATTTGTTTTTGTAGTTTTCATAACATCTCTAACCTCTTCGTTATACTCCCACAAATAGACATTATGACCATTTTCAACTAATAATTTTGAAAGGCAGCTTCCCCAGCTCCCACCACCTATTACTAAAATATTTTTTTTGTTTCCTGACATTGCTTTTACCTACTTTCCTTTTTTATTTTTTAAGCTAAATTTCGATTCAGTCCCATTTTTTAATCTCTCAATATTGCTCTTGTGTTTTAAAATTATTAATATCGCTATTAAAATTCCCAAAAATGTGTAAATTAAAATATCTCTATACATTAAAAATATAAATATTGGAAGTAATATTGCTGCACAGATTGAAGAAAGCGACACATATCTAAAAATTGCAAAAACTATAAAAAATATAATTGCTGAAAATAATATAGCTTTTGGTACAAGTATCACAAATACTCCCAGCGTTGTAGCAACGGCTTTTCCACCTTTAAATTTCAAAAATATGGAAAAAATATGTCCCAATATAGCACAAATTCCAACTAATACAAAATCTATATTTTTAATATTTGTCAGATTTTGAAAAAAGTCCATTTTCAAGCTAACTGCAATTAGTGTTGGAACAAATCCTTTTAAAATATCCAAAATCAACGTCAAAAGCCCCCATTTTGGTCCTAAAACACGAGCTGCATTTGTAGAGCCAGTATTTTTACTTCCATGTTCCCGCACGTCTATTCCACAAAAAGCTTTCCCAATCCATAGTGCATTTGGAATACTTCCCAGCAAATAGGAAATCACCATAAGTATTATTACTCTCATAATTTTTACCTCTTTTTTATTAATTTTCTCTTTTTTCTCTAATTGCTATTTTTTCATTTTCTCTTGCAGCAGTTAAATCTTTCATCTTTTTATTTTCCTTATACCAAAGCACAGCAAGTATTATAAAAAATACAAAATCTGTAAATGGCTGTGCATACCAGACACCATTTAACTTAAATACGTTTGAAAAAATTATAACGACTATTAAAAAGATGATAACTTGTCTCAATAAATTTAAAATTACAGAATATTTAGAACGTCCTGTTGCTTGAAAGTAATTCGGTATAATGATTCCAAAAGACGACAAAATCACAAGAGAAAAATAAATTCTCATAGCCTTTTCCCCTTCCTTCAAAGCAGAAATCGTACTTTTTTCATTAAAAAATAAAACCATTTCTTTTGGAAAAATCATTACAACTGCCCAAAATATTGCAGATAATCCAACACCAGCATACACTGCTGTAAGTAGCGATTCTCTAACTCTTTCATAATATTTTGCTCCATAATTAAACCCCACAATTGGCTGAATTGCCTGTGAAACCGAATAGACACTCATCGTCATCAGCGGCAAATATGAATTTATAATAGTCATAATTGCAACTCCATAAGTTCCGCCATTTATATCTACAATTTTATTTGTAATCACTCCCACAAGAGAACTTGCGGCTTGTAGTAAAAATGGCGACATTCCAATTGATAAAACGTCCATTATAATTTTTTTATCCAACTTTAATTTATTAAATTGCAAAACCAATTTACTTTTTTCTTCTAGCTTAAACCCAAATAAATTAACTTTAAAAGGAAATTTTCCAGCTGTTAAAAAATATAAAACAAATACTGCTGACAGCACATTTCCTATCAATGTTGCATAAGCTGTACCTTCAATTCCAGTGTGTAAAATTATAACTGCCACATAATCTAAAATAATATTGACAACTGCACCGATTAACATTGAAAACATTGCAACGTTAGGTGCTCCTACTGAATTTAAGACATTAGTCAGTCCATAAGAGTAAAAAAGCGGTAATATTGCAAACATAATTATTTGTAAATATGCTTTTGCATATGGCAAAGTTTCACTATTTGCTCCCGAATATGTTAAAATAGTGTTTATATTCAATATTAGCACGAGATATAAAAAAATACCAAAAACTGCAAACATTGTAATTGTATTTCCTAAAACTTTTTTTGCCGCACCTTTTTTACCTTGCCCTAACCTAAGCGAAATAATTGTCCCCGCTCCAACTCCAATTAACATTGAAAAAGCAATTATAAGCATAACTATATAAAACGCTATTCCAGCACCTGCAAGTGCTTTTTCACTAATTTTTCCAACAAAAAACCTGTCTACGATATTGTACAAAACAACCACAGCTGAACCTATAAGTGTTGGAATAAAATATTTTACAAATAATTTAAATATCGAATTATTTGACAATTCATCTTGTTTTCCCATATTTTTTCCTCTATTTTTTCCTCTTTTTTCAAAATTATACTATAAATCATACTATTGAATTTTAGAAATTAAATATTCCGAAATTTTTTCCAAAACTCCAAAATTTCCAAATTTTTCTTTTTCCAGTTTCAAACTTTGTACAATCTTTTCTTTATTTTTTTCCATTTTTTCCATTTCATCCAAAATCTTTTGAGATGAAAAATCTTCTTGCAGCAACTCTTTAAAAATTTCTTTTTCAGCGTTTAAGTTAGTTAAAGTAATATATTTTATTTTAACGATTTTTCTCGCTATAAAAGCATTTATTTTAGAAGTTTTGTAAACTACTATGACAGGCAGCCCCATAAGAGCCATTTCAAATGTGACCGTACCAGAAGTCGCAATTGCAAACTTACATTCATCTCTAATTCTTTCAACTTTTTCAAATGAAATTTCCAGATTTTTTAAGCTTTTAAAATTCATATTAAACTTTTTATTTATTTTATCAATATATTTAATATGTGATTTATCCGCAAGCTTCATTATAAATTTTTCATTTTTAACTTTTGGACTTGTCAAAACTTCATAAATCACAGGCAAATATTTTTCAATTTCCTGCTCACGGCTTCCTGGCAAAAGTAAAATTTTTTCTCCTAAATATTCACTAAACTTATATTTATCAACAAATGGATTCCCAAAATAATGAACTTTCAAACTTCTTTTTGAATCACTTCCAAATTTTTCAAGTGTCTTGTCAAAATATTTTTTTTCAAAAGGAAAAATCGCAACGACATCATCAAAGTTTTTCAATTTTTTAATCCTACTTTTCCCCCAGGCCCAGACTTTTGGCGGAATGTAATAAATTGTTCTTATATTGGGAATTTCTTTTTTTACCAAATCAAAAAACTTCAAATTAAAGCCACCAAAATCAACAAAAATTACTGTTTTTATTTTTTCTTTTTTTATAAATTCAATATATTCTTTCGCTTTTTTCTTAAAATACCGATATTTTTTCACAGCTTCTACAAATCCCATCACATCATTATTTTTTATATGATTAACTACATTCACTCCAGCTGCGATGGATTTATCACCGACAACTCCGTAAAACTCAATTTTTTCTTTTTTTTTCATCTCTTCTACAATATAGGAAGCATGTAAATCTCCCGACATTTCACCACAAGAAATAAATACTTTTTTAGTTTTTTCCATAATTTTACCTATTTTCTTTTTCTTTATAAAAGTAAATTTAAAATAAATTCCATAAAAATATTTCTAAAATTTAATTCCCACTATAAATATTTTATTTTTATTTGCAAAATCAATCACTTCTTCTTTATCAATAAACATCATTTTGTCTGCTTCAATAACTATTCCACGCCCATTTATCTGCACCACTTTTTTCACAGTTTCAAGACCAATTGTCGGAATGTCAATTCTATAATCTTGATCATTTCTAGCCATTTTCACAACGATACATTTTTTTCCAGCAAGTTTTCCTCCTCGCAAAATAGTCTTATCCGTCCCTTCAATTCCTTCAAGCGCAATGACAGACTGATTTTTTACGACGACAGTTTGTCCAGCATCAATACTTGTCAGCATTTTTGCTGCTTCTATTCCGATTTCTATCGTTTTTTTCTCATTTTTATCAGGACTTGCTTTTGTATAAACTTCTTCACTTGCCATAAATTCATCAAGAAGATAATTTTGCGGTAAAACTGTTATATTTTCACTTTCAATATAATCTATTATTGCTTTTAATATATTTTTATCCTTTTTATTTTTAGTTGAAAGCAAAATTTTAGTAGCCGTCAAGTCAAATTTCAAATTGGAAAAAATGAGATTTTTTTCAACTTTTCCCAGCATTATCAGATGAGAAACATTATTTTTTTTAAAATAAGAAATAATTTTACCAACTTGTGCTACGCTATATTTTACCGAATTTTTATAATTTTTCACACTCTCTTCAACACTCTCAAACAAATAGACGCAAAATATCTCAATCCCCTTTTTTTGACAAGCATTTAAAAATAATTCTGGCAACTTGCCATTTCCGGCAATTAATCCCACTTTTTCCATATTTTTTCCTCTATCTTTTTTTGTAAATACAAATTTATAAAAAAATTAACCCAAAATAAATACACCTAGTTAATTTTCTAAATCATTTATTTTGAGAAAATTTATATTAATTTGATTCAATAAATTTTTTTATTTATAGAAATTCGAGATTTCTCACTAAATTTCGTTAATTTTTATTTCACTAATTTTTATCTTGTAATTCCTCTTTTGCTCTTTCTGATAAATTCGACTAATTTTACCACGTCTTCATTATCTTTATAATCTTTTTCCAAAATTTGCAGCGCTTTTTCCAATTTCAATTTTTTCTTAAAGATAATTTTATAAACTTCTCTTAAAGTTTTTATCTGCTCTTCAGAAAATCCTCTTCTCTTAAGCCCTACAATATTGATATAAACGGCTCTCGCTTTATTTCCTTCAGAAAGCATATAAGGAACTACATCCTGATTCACAGCTGAACATCCACCAATCATTGCATGTCTTCCAACTCTCGTAAACTGATGTATCGCCGTAAGTCCACCGACAACCGCCCAATCTTCAACTTCCACATGTCCCGCAAAAGTAGCTGCATTTGCTAGAACACAGTGATCTCCAATAATACAGTCGTGGGCAATGTGAACATATGCCATAACAAGAGTGTCATTTCCAATTCTTGTTTCATACTTATCAGTTGTTCCTCTATGAATTGTAACAAATTCTCTAATTTTATTATTATTTCCAATTATAACTCTAGTTTTTTCGCCGTTAAATTTTAAATCTTGTGGTACTTTTCCGATTGACACAAAGGAAAAAATATAATTATTTTCTCCAATTATAGTTTCACCCTCAATTACAACATGAGATTCTATGACTGTTCCATTTCCTATTGAAACTTCAGGACCTACTACCGAATATGGACCTATTTTTACATTTTCCCCTATTTTAGCATTTGGATCAACAATTGCCGTTGGATGTATATTATTTAAACTCATAAATTAATACCTCTCGTTTTCATTCGTCTTTACATATCTGTTACTGCAAATTTTAATTCTCCTTCGCTCACTACGGCTCCATCAACCAAACATTTTCCTTTAGCAACGATAATATTTCTTCTCACGCTCAATTTTTCCACTTCAAGTCTTAATTGATCCCCAGGTACAACAGGCTTTCTAAATTTACATTTGTCAATTGACATAAATAAAGGTATCTTTCCAGGTTCTAGCATAAGTAGCCCAACTGCCTGTGCAAGTGCTTCCATTTGCAATACCCCCGGCATAACAGGTTTTCCTGGGAAATGTCCTTGAAAAAATTCTTCATTCATTGTCAAATTTTTAATGGCGACCAAACTATCTGTCCCATTTTTTTCTATCACTCTATCTACCAATAAAAATGGGTATCTATGTGGCAATATTTTCATAATATCTTCTATATTCATAACTGTTTCCATCTTAAAATTCCCTCCTAATTATTTTTTTATTTAAATTATCTATATTATATTTTATTTTTTTATAAATTACAAGTTTTTTTAATAAAAATTTTTATTTTAAAAATATAAATTTTTTTATATTTCAAATTTTTTTGCAATCATTTCAGTTAATTTTGCATTTATAAAATGTCCAGCTTTTATTGCAATTATATGTGCTTTAATTGGAGTTCCCAAAACATACAAATCTCCGATTATGTCCAAAATTTTATGTCGCACAAATTCATTCTCATACCGAAGCCCTTCAGGATTTAATGGTCCATCTTTGCCAATCACAATAGCATTGTCCAAACTTCCTCCAAGAGCAAGATTATTTTTTTTCAAAAAGTCTATTTCGTAGTCAAATGCAAAAGTTCTGCAACTTGCAATTTCTTTTTCATAATTTTCTAAATTTACTTCAAATTCAAAATATTCTGATTTTAGAAATGTATGATTAAAATCTATTGTGTAAGAAATTTTAAACCCGTCATATGGCAACGCCAAAACATATTTTCCATTTTTTTCATCAGAAAAAATAACAGGCTCAGTTATAATCAAAGGTTCTATTTCTTCTTCCAGTTCCAAAACTCCAGCACTTTTAATTTTTTCCACAAACTTAATTGAACTTCCGTCCAAAATTGGCATTTCATTTCCTTCAATTTCCACAAAAACATCAGTAATCCCACAAACTGAAAGTGTCGACATAAAATGCTCAATTGTGTGAAGTTTTACTCCATCTTCATTTTGAATATTCGTTCCTCTCTCTAAATCAAACAAATTTTTGTAATTCACTTTTATGATATTATTCTTATCACAGACATCCACCCTTTCAAAAACAATTCCAGTTTTTTTGCTCGCAGGCTTTAAAACCATTTTTATCTGTTTTCCTTTGTGAAGTCCAATTCCATTTATCTCAACTTGATTTTTTATAGTTTTTCTTTTCATAATTATTAAAAATCTCCATTATTTTATTTTTCTGTTTTTTATAAATTATAAATTTTATAAAAGCAAAATTATTACAAATTAATCTTAACATTATTTGAAAATTTTTTCAATTATATTTTTTTATATTTTTAATTGTTGTTTTTTTTAAATTTTGTAGTATAATTATAATAACTACAAATTAATAAAAAAAATATTTTTATAAATATTATAATTTATTAATCGAAAAAATAATATTAATTATAAAGGAGAGGTTTTTCATGAAAGTAGTCGTTATTGGATGTACTCACGCTGGAACCGCAGCTATAAAAAACTTAAAAAAATTGAATCCAAATACTAAAATTACGGTATTTGAAAGAAATGACAACATTTCTTTTTTATCTTGCGGAATCGCACTATATATTGGTGGAGTTGTCAAATATCCAAAAGGGCTTTTTTATTCTTCGCCTGAAGAATTATTTGAGCTTGGAGTTGACACTCGGATGAAGCACGATGTCACAGATGTTGACGTAAAAAATAAAAAATTAAAAGTTAGAAATTTGGAAAATAACGAAGAATTTGAAGAAACTTATGATAAATTAATCGTTACATCAGGTTCTTGGCCAATTATTCCAAAAATTGATGGAATTGGGTTAAAAAATATTTTACTTTGTAAAAATTATAATCATGCCAATAAAATTATTGAAAAAAGTAAGTCGTCAAAAAAAGTTGTCGTTGTCGGTGCAGGTTATATCGGTGTTGAATTGGTCGAAGCATTTAAAGAAAATGGAAAAGAAGTTGTTTTGGTTGACGCTGAAAAAAGAATTTTGAGTAAATATTTTGACAAAGAATTTACAGATGTGGCAGAAAATACATTGAAAAATAATGGAGTTACAATTGCAACGAACGAAAAAGTGCTAAAATTTATTGGAGATAATGACAATAGCAGAATTGTAACAAAAGTTATCACTGACAAAAATGAATATGAAGCAGATTTAGTGATTATGTGTGTAGGTTTTGTTCCAAATACAAAACTTTTTGAAAATCAATTAGAAATGCTTCCAAACGGCGCTATAAAAGTTGATAGATTTATGAGAACCAGCAATAAAGATGTGATGGCTGCTGGAGACTGCTGCTCAGTTTTTTATAATCCGCTTCAAAAGGAAATGTATATTCCACTTGCGACAAATGCAGTTAGAATGGGAACTCTAGCTGGACTAAATATTTCTGAAAATAAATTTGAACATCCAGGAACACAAGGAACTTCAGGAATTAAAATTTATGAAAATAACATGGCTGCAACTGGACTTACTGAAGAAAGTGCAAGATCATTTGGATTGGATGTAGAAAGCGCAATTGCAGTCGATAATTACAGACCTGAATTTATGCCAACTTATGAGTCTGTTACACTAAAAGTAATTTTTGACAAAAAAACAAGACAGATATTAGGAGCTCAGCTAAACTCAAAATTCGATTTAACGCAATCAATAAACACGCTGTCTGTTTGCATTCAAAACAAAATGACAATCGACGATTTAGCATTTTTAGACTTTTTCTTTCAGCCACATTACAACAAGCCTTGGAATTTTATAAATCTCGCTGGAATTAATAGCTTGAAATAAGTCTACGTTATAATTTTTTTTGAAAAGTTATGAAATAATATTGTTAATTATAGGAAGGGATTCTGTTTCCCTTTTTTATTTTAATTTTTTAAGAAAAAAGATTTTAAACTTGTCGTTTAAGATATATTGTTAATTATTTATGCAAATTTTATTTAATTTATTTGATTTATAAATTTACTATAAAAATAACGTCCGATAATATATTCTGAATTAATACAACTTTTTGAACTTTTAAATATCTCTTTTTTTTGTTATAATAATAGCAAAAATAATACTTTTTATAAGAAAGGAAAAATAAAATTATGAAAAAAATGTGGGAAGGCCGTTTTAACAAAGAAACTGACAAATTACTAGAAAAATTTAATGCATCTATTACTTTTGACAAAAGAATGTATGAAGAAGATATAAAAGGAAGTATCGCTCACAGCAGAATGCTTGGTAAACAAGGGATTATCTCTTCTGAAGAACAAAAAGAAATTGAAAATGGACTGCTTCAAATAAAAAACGAAATTGAAAATGGAACTTTTGAGTTCAAAATTGAAGACGAAGATATTCATATGTCAATTGAAAAAAGATTGACTGAAATTATTGGCGCTGTCGCTGGAAAACTTCACACAGCTCGGAGCCGAAATGACCAAGTGGCACTTGATGTGAGAATGTATGTGAGAAAAGAAGCTAAAAAAATTAAAAAACTTCTTGTAAATTTTGAAAATGTTATTTTGAACCTATCGGAAAAATATGAAGATATAATAATTCCAGGTTATACGCACTTGCAAAGAGCACAGCCTATCTTGTTTTCTCATCACTTAATGGCTTATTTTCAAATGTTTAAAAGAGACATCACAAGAATTGATGACTTTTTAAAAAGAAGTGATGAAATGCCGCTTGGAGCTGGAGCACTTGCCGGAACAACTTTTGACTTAGATAGACATTTTGTTGCACAAGAACTTGGATTTTCTAAACCGACTGAAAATAGCTTAGATTCTGTGAGCGACAGGGATTTTATAATTGAATTGGGTATGATTATTTCGGTAATTTCTATGCATCTGTCCAGATTTTCTGAAGAAATAATTATCTGGTGCACATCTGAATTTTCATTTATAAATTTGGACGACGCTTTTGCAACTGGATCTTCGATTATGCCACAGAAAAAAAATCCCGACATAGCGGAACTTGTGCGTGGGAAAACTGGAAGAATTTACGGAAATTTGATGGCAATTTTGACTACAATGAAAGCTCTTCCACTTGCTTATAATAAAGATATGCAGGAAGACAAGGAAGGAATTTTTGACTCAATTGACAACATCAAGCTTTGCATCGAAATTTTTTATTCAATGTTAAATACTGTTACAGTAAACAAAGAAAAAATCTTTGACTCAATGAAATACGGATTTTTAAATGCGACTGATGTGGCTGATTATTTGGCAAAACACGGCGTTCCATTTAGACAGGCACACAAAATTGTTGGAGAAATCGTTTCTTACTGTGAGAATAAAAAGATTGCAATTGAAGACATGACACTTTCTGAATTTCAAAATTTTTCTGAAATATTCAGAGAAGACATTCAAAATGAAATTACGATTGAAAACTGTGTCAATAAAAGAAACTCCTTCGGTGGAACTTCGATTCAAAATGTCAAAATGCAAATCAAAAATGCAAAATCATTTTTAGAAACAATTTAAACTAGAAAAATAGGGAGAAATTCAATTTCTCCCTTAAATATAAATCTTTACTTCTCCAATTTATCTTGTCATTTCCTTTTTTTATTTAAAAAAATATGTTATAATATCGTTAATCAAAAAAATTTAGGAGGAAATTAAAAATGTCCGAGGGCAATTTATTATTACAAATAGTAATAATAATTATTTTAACTGGAATTAATGCTTTTTTTTCTGCAGCGGAGATGTCCATTGTTTCAGTCAATAAAAACAAGATAAAAATTTTAATTGAAGAAGGAAATAAAAAAGCAATTTTATTAAATAATTTACTTAGTGAACCAAGTAAATTTTTATCAACAATTCAAGTTGGAATAACTCTTGCAAGTTTTTTTGCATCTGCATCGGCTGCGACTGGTTTATCGCACTATTTTTCTGATTTTTTTCAAAAATTTAAAATTCCTTATGCAAGTCAGTTTTCTATGATTTTAATGACTTTCCTGCTTTCATATATAACTCTTGTTTTTGGAGAACTTATTCCAAAAAGGATCGCACTTAGGGACTCTGAAACAATTGCACTTCGTACTATCGATGTTATTGTTTTCGTCTCAAAAATATTTTCACCGTTTGTAAAATTTTTGACACTTTCGACAAATTTAATTTTGACTATTTTG
This sequence comes from Leptotrichia sp. oral taxon 498, assembly GCF_002240055.1. Lineage (NCBI taxonomy): Bacteria > Fusobacteriati > Fusobacteriota > Fusobacteriia > Fusobacteriales > Leptotrichiaceae > Leptotrichia > Leptotrichia sp. oral taxon 498. Next base: position 1,894,883 of record NZ_CP016753.1, read on the forward strand.
AAAATGAAAGAAGACAATATTGAAGAAAAAGTTTCTAAAGAAGAACTTCGTTCGCTTGTAGAAGTTGGTCAAGAACATGGTGTAATTAATGAAGCTGAAAAAGAAATGATAGAAAATATAATTGTATTTGACGAAAAAATTGCACGGGAAATTATGATTCCGAGAACGAAAGTTTTCTTGGTTAATAAAAATATTTCGGTCAAAGAATTGTTTGAAGCAAAGGAAATCGAGCGATATTCTAGAATCCCAGTTTATGAAGAAGAAGCGGATAATATAATCGGAGTTTTAATGACAAAAGATTTGATGATCGAAGCTTATAAAAAGGGATTTGAAAATGTAAATATTGAAAGTTTGGTACAAGAAGCCTACTTTGTGCCAGAAACTAAAAATGTGAATGAACTGTTTAGTGAAATGCAGATGGAAAAAAAACATATTGCTATTTTAATTGATGAGTACGGTGGTTTTTCAGGAATTGTCACTTTAGAGGATTTAATCGAAGAAGTTATGGGAAATATATCAGATGAATTTGACGACGAAGATTTAATGATAACAAAATTGCCATTTTCAAAAAATAAATATTTAGTAAATGGTGAAATTTCTTTAAATGACTTAAATGACAATTTTCATTTTAATTTGGATTCTAAATATTATGACACGCTAAGTGGATTTTTAATCGAAAAACTTGGATATATTCCAGAAGATTCTGAAAATATAGAGCCAATACAAATTGGAAAAGTTATTTTTAAACCGCAGATGGTAAAAAATAAAAAAATTGAAAAAATTATTATGACTTTGAATAACGCAGAAAATAACGAAAACAGCGAAAAAAGTAAAAAAATTGAAAAAAATAAAGGAGATAAAAAAGAAAATGAATAATTCAAACGATATAAAATTGGAAAATCTATCAGGTCTTAAAAGGCTTTTTCCACTTTTGGCAAATAAAAATATTGACATGAAAAAAGAAATTGGTGCAGGACTTACAACTTTTCTTACAATGGCTTACATCATTGCAGTAAATCCTGATATTTTGTCCAAAACTGGTATGAATGCAGGAGCTCTTGTTACAGCAACTTGTCTTTCAGCGGCACTTGGTTGCTTTATAATGGGACTTATCGCAAACTTACCTTTTGCTTTAGCGTCTGGAATGGGATTAAATGCTTTTTTTGCATTTACTGTCGTCCTAAAGGGTGGAGCAACTTGGCAAATGGCTTTAACTGCAGTATTTATTGAAGGTATCATATTTATTTTACTGACAATGTTTAAAATTAGGGAAGCTGTTGTAAATTCGATTCCTGAAAACATGAAACATGCTGTTACAGGTGGAATTGGAGTTTTTATTGCATTTGTGGGATTTTCTGGAAGTGGACTTGTAGTTGCAAATGAGTCGACTAAAGTCAGCATGGGACACTTTTCACCAGCGGTGATAATTTCATTTATTGGTCTTTTCGTAATCGCCATTTTAGATAAAAAACGAGTTAAAGGTTCTATTCTTTATGGAATCGTAGTAAGTTCAATACTAGCTTGGCTATTTGCGATAATAAATCCAAAAGAAGCAGCTGAACTAAAAATCTTTTTGCCAAAAGGAATTTTTGAATTCAAGTCAATGACGCCGATTATAGGAAAATTAGATTTTTCATTTTTTAAAGACTTGAGATCATTTAGCAACTTTTTTGTCATAATTTGCACATTTTTATTTGTAGACTTTTTTGACACAGTAGGAACTCTTATTGGAGTTTGTTCAAAAGCAAATATGCTAGATGAGAATGGAAATGTACCAAATGTTGGTCGTGCCCTTATGGCTGATGCGATTGCAACAACTTTGGGAGCAACACTTGGTGTATCGACAGTTACAACTTATGTGGAAAGTTCGACAGGCGTTCTAGCTGGAGGAAGAACTGGATGGACAGCAATTACAACAGGAGTTTTATTTTTATTTTCAATGTTTTTCTCACCAATATTTATAGCAATTCCTGCATGTGCAACTGCTCCTGCTTTAATTTATGTAGGATATTTGATGTTGAGCTCAGTTAAGCAAATTGATTTGCACGATGTTTTAGAAGGTGTTCCAGCTTTTATCACAATCACTACGATGGCACTTACATACAGCATTGGAGATGGATTGACATTAGGAATTTTATCATATGTTTTAATAAATTTACTTTATAATTTATTTGCAAAAAAAGAAGATAAAAGACCTGTTTCAACAGTTATGGTTATTTTAGCGATTTTATTCATAATAAAATTATTATTTATTTAGTTTTAAAATTAAAAAAAATTACTCACTTATTTTATTATTTATTAAGTGAGTAATTTTTATTTTAAAATCTTATTCCACCTCTAAATTTATTGTCATATTCTATCGGCTCTGTTCCAGCTTTAAATAACATCGTTCTCTTATTTACGCCGTCCGTATCAAGCAGTCCATTTTCCAAGTCAATATCTCTCGTTGTCAAATCTTTTCTCTTGATGTAATCGTCAATAAACTCAAATACTCCGACATTATAATTTGGCAAATCCACAACCGACTGCATATAGTTTTTCCAAATTGGTGCTGCAGCTGATCCTCCTGTCATTCCAGTTCCCATTGACTTGTTGTCATCATTTCCAACATACACGACTGTCGCAAGAGTTGGTGTATAGCCTGTAAACCAAGCTGACACATAATCTGAAGTCGTTCCAGTTTTTCCAGCCATTGGAATTAACTGACCATTTTTAAATACTTTTGCCGATTGACCAGTTCCGTAATTTACAGCATTTTCTAGCATATATGTAAGAACTGCCACATCTTTTGAATCGTAAACTTTTTTCATTTTAGGTTTCGCTTCATAAATGACTTCACCATATTTATTTTCAACTTTGTAAATATATTGTGGCTCAACTTGATAACCTCCATTTGCAAGTGCTGCATAAAACATCGCCATATCTGAAGGTTTTGTAGAAATTGACCCTAGCGCCAATGTAAAGTTCTTAGGAAAATCTCCTCCAACCACTCCAGCATCTCGCCAGACTTTCTCAGCTTTGGAAATTCCCACATACTGCAATAATTTTACAGGAATTATGTTGTTTGAAATTTCTATTGCCTTGTCTAAAGTCATACTGTCTCTATAACTTCCATCAAAGTTTTTAGGCGACCAATTGTTGATTTTTATTGGTGAATCTTCCATCACACTTGCCATCGTCATTTTTTTCTGCAACGCTGCTAAATACACTATTGGCTTAAATGATGAACCTGGTTGCCGCAGCGAACTCACAGCACGGTTAAAGTTTCCTTTTTTATAATCCTTCCCGCCAACCATCGCTTTTACAAACCCATTGCTCGGATCTATCGAATACAGCGCTCCGTTTAACTCAGCTTTGGTTTTTAGATTGTAATTGCTGTTAAAAGCTTTGTATGCCGCTCTTTGCAAATCTAAATCAACAGTTGCGTAAACTTTATAACCGTCAAATAAAAATTTCTGATCTTCTTCCGATATTTTCAAAATTTTTCTCAATTCACTTAACACAATTGTTGTAAACTCTGGCGCAACGTTTGAAGTTGAAATTTGCTCTTCTTCATTTCGGCTCTTTATATCCCCATTTTTAAAGACAATTTTTTCATTAATTGCATCATTATACTGTTCATCATTTATAAATCCATATTCTCTCATTTGATGCAAGACTATTTTTTGTCTTTCAAGCGCATATTTCAATTTTGAATATTTTGTTGGAGACTTTGGAAGACTTGCTAAAATTGCTGCTTGTGCAATTGTTAAATTTTTAGGTTCTCTGTTAAAATATTTGATTGCCGCATTTTTTATTCCATAGGCACCTTGTCCAAAATAAATTGTATTTAAATAATTTTCCAAAATTTCATCTTTTGTATATTTTCTTTCAATTTCTATCGCCAAAATCGCTTCTTTTAATTTTCTTGACACAGTTTGTTCTGGTGATAAAAACGCATTTTTTGCAAGTTGCTGTGTTATTGTACTTCCACCTTCACGGCGTTTTCCTGTAACCGTCAAAAATATCGCTCTAGCCGTACGAATAAAATCTATTCCGTGATGACTTCTAAATTTTCTGTCCTCTATCGCTAAAAAAGCATTTTGTACATCTTCTGGAATATCTCCAATCCCAATTGGTGCACGATTTTGAACCATTATCGTATCAATTTGATTTCCATTCATATCATAAATAACCGATGGTGAAACTGGCGCATATCCATCTATTAAATCAACTGGCGTTTCTCTTTGCACAGTATAAACTAAATATGCTCCCGCTCCTATCCCAATTACACAAAAAAATAAAAAAACTTTTAAAAGAAAAGTACGAAGTTTAAATTTCTTTTTTGGTTTTTTTACTTTTTCTTTTTTTTCTGAATTCTCCTTTTTCATCTGTTAGTCCTACCTTTCAAAAAGTTATTTTGTTTTTTTCTAATTGATTTTCAGCTCTTAATTGTCCACAAGCTGCCGCAATGTCTTGACCTTTTGTTTCCCTAAGCGTCACATTAACATTTCTATCCTTTAATATCTTATAAAATTCTCTTTGCTTTGATTTTGACGGCGTCTTATAAATTTTACCTCCAACTGGATTATATGGAATGAGATTTACAAGGCAGTTAAACGAACTTAAAAATTCCGCTAATTCTCTTGCATCTTTTGGTTCGCAATTTAACTCATCAATTAAAATATATTCAAACGTGATTCGATTTTTTGTCTTTTTCTGATACTCTAAAAGCGCTTCCTTTAATTTATTTACATTCCAAGTTTTATTTATTGGCATGATTTGATTTCTAATTTCATCTCTCACCGAATGAAGAGAAATTGCCAAATGAATTTGAGATTCATCTACTGTAAATTTTTTTATCACTGGAACTACTCCGCTCGTCGAAATTGTAAAATTTCTTTTAGAAAAATTTTGTCCTTTTTCAGAATTTAATATATTTATTGAGGAAAGCACGGCACAATAATTTGAAAAAGGCTCTCCCATTCCCATATAAACAACATTTCCAAGTTTTTTTCCACGCTTTAAAAGATGTTTCTGAACGTAGTAATATTGAAGCAAAATCTCTGAAACAGACAAATTGCGCTCGTAACCCATCAGAGCTGTCGCACAAAAATCACAGTTCATAAGACATCCAATTTGCGATGAAACACAGAGCGTGTACCTATTCTTGTGAGTTATTAATACGCTCTCAATAAATTTTTTATCATTTAATTCAAAAAGAAATTTTTCCGTTTCTTTGTCTTCTGAAATTTGATGAGTTTTAAATTCTAATTTTTTCACAAAAAAGCTTTTTTTCAAAATTTCTCTATCTTTTTTTGAAATATTTGAAAAATTGTCAAAGTTAAACTCAAGTTTGCTGTGAAGCCAGTCGAATACTTGATTTGCATTAAATTTTTTGAGTCCTGCCAAAAGAAATTTTTCTTGTAACTCCTCCAAATTTAATCCTAAAATATCAATTTTTTCCATATTTTTATTTTTCTCTCTCCTTTTTTACTTTTAAAACTTTCACATTTAATATCATATCACATTTTTTAAAATATTTATACAATTTTTTAAATTTAAAAAAAATAAATAAATTACTTTGATTATCAAAATTATAAATTTTATTTTTAAAAAAAATAATTCTTGTAAAAAATATAAAAAATATGGTATTATTTAGATAAATGTATGAAAAATGATTTTTTTAATAATTAAATTAGGAGGAAATAATGGTAATAAAACCTAGATTAAAAGGTGGATTAGCTCTGACTAATCACCCAATAGGAGCAAAAGAATTTGTAAAAAGACAAATTGACTATATAAAATCACAAGATAAATATACAGGACCAAAAAAAGTTTTAATAATAGGTTCATCGTCGGGATACGGGCTTTCAACAAGAATTTCACTAGCTTTCGGTGCTGGAGCCGAAACAATTGGAGTCGCATTTGAAAAAGGTGTTGAAGGAAAAAGAATTGGTTCTGCTGGTTGGTGGAATACAATAGCCTTTACTGAAGCTGCGAAAAAAGAAGGAATACCTGCAAAAAATTTTATTGGGGACGCTTTTTCCAACGAAATGAAAGATGAAGTCATAAAATACATAAAAGAAGAATTTGGTGGAAAAATTGACTTAGTAATTTATAGCTTGGCAAGTGGAGTGAGAACTGACCCAAAAGATGGAAAAACTTACAGATCTGCACTAAAATCTACAAAAGAAGAAATCACAGGTCCTACAATAAATTTTGAAAAAGAAACAATGGAAGAAACTACAATGGAAATTGCCACACCTGAAGAAATTAAGAGCACAGTAAAAGTAATGGGTGGTGAAGACTGGAAACTGTGGATTGAAGCTCTTTCAAATGCAAATGTCCTAGCAGATGGGTTTAAAACAGTAGCTTATTCATATTTAGGACCAAAAGTAACTTACGGAATTTACAAAGACGGTACAATTGGAGCTGCAAAAAGAGATTTAGAACATACAGCTGATATTTTAAATGACTATTTAAAAGAAAAAGTCAATGGAGAAGCATATGTTTCACTAAGTAAAGCGCTAATGACAAGAGCTAGTGCTGTTATTCCAATATTTCCGCTATATGCTGCATTACTTTATAAAGTTATGAAAGAAAAAGGAATTCACGAAGGAACAATTCAGCAAAAACATAGATTACTAAAAGATATGGTTTATGGAAATAACCGTGTAATTGATGATGAGAGAAGATTAAGACCTGACAACTTGGAAATGAGAGAAGATGTCCAAGCTGAGGTAGAAGCTTTATGGGACAAAGTAACACCTGAAAATTTTAAGGAAGTTAGTGATTACAAAGGTGCAAGAGAAGAATTCATGCAATTAAATGGATTTGATTTTGACAATGTCGACTACGATGCTGACATTGACATCGAAGAATTAGCAAAACTTCGTCCATAATTTTAAAATAAAAATTACGCTGAAAATTTGTAATTTTAACTTTTTAGAAGTCTGAAATTATAAATAATCAGCGATTTTTTTATCCTTTATTTTTTCATTTCATTTTTTTAATTTATCTTTTCAAAATTTTAAAATTTAAATATTTTGATTTTAGTTCAAATTATTTTATTTTTGAGCAAAATCCAAATTTATTTAACTCCCCAAGTATTTGGACTTTTACTCCATTCAAGTGCAATTTCTGCTTCTTCTTTTGTCAAATAATCTGTATTTTTAAGTAAATTTATCAAAACATTAAAATTTGACAGGGAACTAAATTTACAGTTAAACTTGTTATAATTTTCTTTTGCGGCATCAAATCCATAAGTAAAAATTGATTTTACTTCCATATCAGCCACTCCTTCTTTTTGAAGCACATCAACGGCAATTAAGCTGCTTTTCCCCGTCGTAATCAAATCTTCAATTACAACAACCTTTTTCCCTTTGACTTCAGCACCTTCAATCTGTTTTCCAGCTCCGTGATCTTTTGGTTTATTTCTAACATACGCAAGAGGTTTTTTCATTCTGTCCGCAATAAATGAGGCCCAAGGAATTCCCGCAGTTGCAACTCCCACAATTACATCTGCATCACTGTCAATTGCCTGTACAAATCCATCTACAATGACATCTCTCTCATCAGAAAATCCCAAGACAAATCTGTTGTCACAATAAATTGGACTTTTTATTCCAGACGCAAATGTAAAAGGTTCATTTACATTGATTTTCACCGCTTTTACATCAAATAACGCCTTTGCCACTCTCTCTTCCAAACTTAAATTTTTACTCATAAAATTCTACTTCCCTTCCATTTTCTAACCTATCACTAAATTTTCCATTTTCAAAAACAATTTTCCCATTAACAATTGTCAAAATATTTTTGCCTTTTAATTTCCAGTTTTCATAAGGTGTCCAGCCACATTTTGATTCAATTTTGTCGTCAATTCCAACAGTCCATTCTTTAGATAAATCAACAGCTATAATATCTGCAAAATATCCTTCTTCCAACTTTCCTCTTTTTCTGATTTTCATTATTTTTGCAGGACTTTCACACATCAGTTTTTGAATTGTTTCCAATTTCACTCTTTTTTCATTATAGGCATTTAGCATTAAAGCAAGTGAAGTTTCCACTCCTGGCATTCCAAAAGTTATCTTTTCTAATTTTTCTGAAATTAGGTGTGGTGCATGATCCGTTCCAATTGTATCAATTTCACCATTATTTAACGCTTCCCACAAAAATTCATTGTCAGCTTTTGTTCTAAGTTCTGGTTTCATTCTCAAAAGCATTTTATTTCTTTTGGTACTTTCTCTAATTTCTTCGTTCAAAAACAAGTGATGTGGTGTAACTTCTGCATAAATGGGATGCTTTTCGTTGTTAAAATCCTTATCTTTTTTCGCATTCAAAACTTTAATCAATTCTTCTTTTGACGGAATGTGGCAGACATAAAGTCCATTTCCATAATCTTTATTAAGTTTTAGTGCTTTGTCAATCATCTCATTTTCAGCATGAACCAACACTAATTTAGAATTTTCAAACACTTTTTTTAAAATTTCGTCATCTTCAATAAGCATTTCTCCTGTCGAAACATTCATAAATATTTTTACAGTATTTACTTTGCCGCTTTCAATAACTTTTTTTATTTCACTGGCGTTATTATTTTTACTTCCACCAAAATGAAATCCATAATTTACAATAGATTTTCTAGCCGCCAATTTCTTTTTTTCTTCCAGCGCTTTTAAACTTGTCGTCGTCGGAATTGTATTTGGCATATCATAAAATGTTGTAATTCCTGCTTTAGCACATGCTCTGCTTCCTGTTGCAAAATCTTCTTTATAAGTAAATCCTGGCTCTCTCATATGCGTATGAATATCAATAACTCCTGGCATTACTAATTTCCCGTTCAAATCAATAATTTTTAGATTCTTGTTGCTATTTTCTTTCTTAAATTCTTCAATTTCACTTTCCAAAATTTTTTCGCCAACTTTAAAAATTTTATCGTCTAAAATTAAAAGCTCAATTTGTTTTCCAAAAACATCAACACCATTTTTCAAAAATAACACTTTTTTCTCCTTTCTATCTCTATTTTGCTTTTATATTTTACCACAATAAATAATTTTTGTCTTTTTATTTTTTATTTCTCGAATGATATTTCCTAATTTTTTTTATTTTCTAAATTAAAAAGGTTAAATTAACGAGAAAATTGTGATATAATTTTTAAATAATATTATTTATTTAATAAGAAATTTTAATATTTATTATTTAAAAAATATAAATAATAATAACTATAAATAACAGAAGGGAAAAGAATGATTAACACAAAAAAATATTTAAAAGGCCTAAAAGCTGGAATTGGAATGGGAGTTGCATATATTCCATTTGGTCTGACAGTTGGGCTGATTGCTAAAAATAACGGAATGTATACGATTGTTACGGCAGCGATGTCATTTGGAATTTATGCCGGTGGCTCGGAAGCTATGCTTTTGAAAATGGTTTATGTGCAGCATTCTACAGCGATTGAAGTCATAATTTCAGTACTTATGATAAATTTGAGATATTTGCTTTTAAATTTACTAATTTTCAGGCAATTAAAAAATGGAACTAAATTATTTGAAAAAATACTTGTTGGAGTTGGACTTACTGATGAAACGATAACTTATGCGATTATAAAGGAAGAAAATTCACCTTGGTATATAATTGGGCTAAATACAATTCCATATTTATGCTATGCTGGAAGCTCTGTTCTAGGCTCACTTTTTGGAAATATGATACCTGAAGTTTTTCGTGCAAGTCTAAGTTTTATTTTATATTCAATATATTTTAGTTTACTTGTAATGTCCCTGCAAAAATTGCCAAAATTTTTTGAAGTTGTAATTTATGTAATTGCCGCAAAACTGGCATTTATGTATTTGCCAATTTTAAATAAAGTAAGTAGCGGATGGGCAATGATTTTAATTATGATAGGTTCAAGTTTAATTTATGCGGTAAGACATAGAAAGGATGAGGTAAAAGAAAATGAATAATTTGGAAGTTTTTAAAGTAATTGTCATTTCGGCGTTGGTAACAGTGGCTTTAAGGCTTTTGCCGCTGTTTGTAAAGATTCCAAAAAATCCGATAATGAATAAATTTTTTGAGGCATTGCCGTATTCGGTACTGGCACTTATGATTTTTCCGGATATTTTCACTTCAGGCGGTACAACTCCTTATGACATTGTAAAAATATTGATTGGAATGGGTGTCGTTGCTTTTTTATCACTAAAAAGATTTGGACTTGGAATTATTGTTTCGGTGTCGCTTGTTATGATATTTTTATTTGATTTGGCAAAGATTTATTTGATAAAATAAAAAAGAAGCGAGATTTTTTTTTATTACTTTTTATTTTTATGTATGAATAACTATTTCTTCCATTGGTATATCACTCTGAACCACCCATTCAAGGCCCAATCTTGTAAAATATAAAATACTTTCATTTACAATTCTGCTGTAACCATTTAATTTTATTTCAACATTCGCCCAATTTAATCGATACATATAATCTAATACATCCAAAATCTGATTTTTGGAACGAATCTCACACTTTCTTGCAAATGATTTTAAATTTTCATTTTCTAAAATCTCAATTATCTCCGCCAAATCAGAAAAATTATTTAAATCTGGCAATTTATCAATGGACAAAACCCATAAAAGTGTCTGCGCCGTTTCCAGTCTAAAATAAAACTCCACATTTAATTGATAATTTTCCTTTTTATTTTCCAAAAATTCTCTTTCCCGCTTTGTTAAAAATTCCTTAAACTGATATTTCTTCTCAAAAATCCCAATTATATCATTCAAATTTTTTAACATATTCTCTTTTTTCTCAAGAAATGTCTGCGATGCAATTCTAGTTATGACAATTGCCACAACTTTTCTTATAATTTCCCATTTTTTTCTTATTTTTACATCTTTTTCAGATATATTCACTTCCATTTTATCGTAAAACGGCATTTTATCTTTTTCCATTAACTTTATATTTCTTTCCATTCTGTCAGCATCTTCTTTTGTCTGCTCAAAATTTTCAAACATTTTTTCAGAAAGTGGCGGAATAAAATCTGAAAAATCCCATTTTTCTTCATCTCGCACAAGATTTTTTTTGTCATAATGATAATGTTTTAATCTTTTTGCTATTAAAAATTTTTGAAATCCGTAAAAAAACTCAGTTACTTTTTTTCTTAAAAGTTCATCATCGTCTCTTTTATTTTTATTTAACATTTCAACGGCTATCAATATTCTAGTATATTTTGAAATTTCTTTTTCATTCAAATTTTTAAAAGTTTCAAATTTTAACTTTTCTAAAAACAGCTCCATAAAAAATTCAGTTTCCAAAATATATTTGGGACTTGGATTTACTTGAATTGACAATTTTCTATCATTTTTTAAAACTAAAAAAAACTTTTTTGTCTTTGATGTTATCTCTTTGTCAGCTTCATTAGTAACTGACTTTATTTTATCAGCGTATGCTTCAAAAAAATTTTTTAAAATTTTCTCTTCCGTTTTATCTTTTGAAAAGCAGATAATCAATCTTTCTTTTCGTTTCTTTCTAAAAAACTCTAACACACCCACAGTAATTTTTTTCCTTTCTTAAAATTTAGTTTTCAAAATTATCCAATTCCTTTTCTAGTATAGTAATTATACTTGCTCCCGCCGGTATCATTTCCAAAATTTTTTGATAAAGTTCTTTTCTTTTATTTCGGCACGCTTTTAAAAATATAAGACAATCCTGTTTTTTTCTAAGTCTTAAATTATAACCATCGACCAAAAAAATTCTAAAATTCATAGTCTGAAAAGTTCCTCTTTTTATAAACATTCTAGTAAGTATTGCCATAGTAACTTCATTAATGTTAAAATAAATTTCTTTTTTTCTAATCCGATTTATAAATGTAAATATAAATTCCCCATCTAACTCTTCCAATTTTTCAGATTTATATTTTATCTTTTCTGATATTTTTCTAAAAATAAAATATAAAACATAAAATATCAATATATAAACTATTATCACAATTTTCTCCTTTTTCTAAACTAATCTATTCAAGAACACCGTTGCCAAACTTAAAAAAATCAAAAAGCCAAAGCAATCTGTCGCAGTTGTGAGCACGACAGCTGATGCCATCGCTGGATCAATTTTCATCGCTTTTAGTGTAATTGGAATCAAAAAACCTATCATACAGGCGATTACTAAATTTCCTACCATCGCTAAAAACACAATAAGACCCATATAAAAATTTCCACAAAATGCCCATATTATTGCGCCACACAAAATTCCTAAAAGCGCTCCGTTAATTGCTCCAACCAAAAAAGTTTTTGCGATTATTCCTATTGTATCTTTAAAATCGACTTCTCCCAATGCTAATGCCCGAATTGTTACTGAAAGTGCCTGTGTCCCTGCATTTCCACCCATTCCACTAATAATTGTCATTATTGATGACAAGATAACTACTTTTTCCACAGTTCCTGAAAATAATTTTATAACAAACGATGCCAAGAAAGCTGTTCCTAAATTTATTACAAGCCACGGGAGTCTCTGTTTTACTGAAAACCAAAAACTTGAATAAATTTCTTCTTCTTCCGAAACTCCTCCTAATTTTAAAATATCTTCTGTATTTTCTTCTTGAATTACATCTATTATGTCATCTATCGTAATGATTCCCAAAATAATTTTTTTGTGATTTGTAACTGGAACTACTTTTAAATCATATCTTGAAACTAGCCTTGCCACTTCTTCCTGATCCTGTTCGACATAGACATATTTGGGATTATCGTCCATAATATCCACTAATTTTGTGTCATCAGAAGAAATTAAAATATCTCTTAAATCTACTTCGCCTATCAGCTCTTTTTTTTTGTTTGTCACAAAAATCGTTTCTATAACTTCAGTTCGTGGAGCAATCACTTTTAATTTTTTCATGACATCTTTCACTTCGAGATTTCCTTTAAATGCTATGTATTGAGTCGTCATAATACCTCCAGCGGTATCCTCTTCATAACCCAATAACTCTCTTATTTTATTTGCTTGTGAACGCTTCATTTTATTAAGTATCGATTTACTTTTTTGAATATCAATAAATCCCAGAATATCGGCAACATCGTCTGGTGACATATAGCTTAAAATATCAATTGCTTCTTCATCTGAAAGTAAATCTATAATTCTAGTTTGCAGCTCTTCATCCGCCTGTTCCAAAATTCCCGCTTTATTTTCATCGCTCATAAGCTCAAAAATTCTTATTAATTCATCGTCTTTAAGTTCTTCAAAACTTTCTGCAACATCAATCGAATGATTGTCATCCAAATACTCTTCCAGCTCTTTTTCAGTTTCAATTTTCTGGATTTCCTGCGCCATTTCCTCAGGCGAAAATCTTTCCTCTTCTTCTTCAACTTCTTCATCGTCCGAAATACGCTCTCTAATTTCTTTTTTTAATTTTTCTACATCTTCTTCTGAAATTTCTGAATTTTGAAAATTTTCTAAATTTTCTTTACTTTTTTTACTCTCTTCACTACTTTCTTTATTTTTTCTATTTTCTAAACTTTCTTCAAAATCTTTTTCAAAATTTTCTTTATTTTTTACATTTTTCATCCAGCACCTCTCTTTTTTTGTAAACTAAATTTTATTTATAATTTTGAAAAATAAGTTACCGCAAGTACAGTTTTCATATCCCGTGTAACATTCAAAATGTCTTTCACATCGACCCACAAAACTTTCAAGTCTTCTCCGTGGTCAAGTGACAGCTCTTTTGGTTTAATTTTGTCGGATTTCAATCTTGCGCCGTAAAAATGCAAACTTTCAGTCGTATATCCTGGAGATACATAAAGTCCATGCGGCAATTTTTTTATATCCGTTAAATCTTCCTTAACATATCCCGTTTCTTCTCTAAGCTCTCTAAAAACCGCTTCATCAGGGTTTTCCCCCGGATCTATCAGTCCAGCACAAATTTCTACCATATAGCCTTTTGGTCCAGGTCTATACTGTTTTACCAAAATCACTTTTTCTTTAGTTTCATTAAACAAAACTATGCATACTGCATCAGATTTTGCCAAATACTCCAATGTTATTCCAGTTGTCGGATGTAACATTTTTTCCCCTTTTAAAAATTTAAAACTGCTATCCATTTTTATTTTCCTTTCTATAATTTATCTATAATTTTAAATTTCATTCAAAAATTTTTCTCTTTCTTATTTTATCAGTTATTCCAAAAAAAATAAAGTAATTTATTACAAAATTTAAAATTTTCTTTATTTTAAGCACTTTTTTTGATATAATATAACTAATTATAAAATAAAATATTAACAGGGAGGAATTTATTTGATAGCTACAAGTAACTTATCAGTTCAATTTGGTTCAAGAAAACTTTTTGACGAAGTAAACATAAAATTTACAGAAGGAAACTGCTATGGAATAATTGGTCCAAATGGAGCAGGAAAATCTACATTTTTAAAAGTTTTAACAGGAGAAATGGAATCAACTTCAGGAGAAGTTATTATAGACAAAGGAAAAAGATTATCTTTTCTGAAACAGGATCACTTCGCTTACGAAGATGAAGAAGTATTAAATGTCGTAATGATGGGACATACAAAATTATACGACATCATGAAACAAAAAGAAGCACTTTATTCAAAAGAAGAATTTACCGAAGAAGATGGAAATCTAGCTACTGAACTGGAAGGGGAATTTGCTGAATTAGATGGCTGGGACGCAGAAACAAACGCTGAAAAATTTTTAATTGGACTTGGAATCAATGCCGAATCGCATCATAAATTAATGAAAGAATTGACGGAGCCAGAAAAAGTAAAAGTGCTATTAGCACAGGCAATTTTTGGAAATCCAGATATTTTATTATTGGATGAGCCTACAAATGGACTTGACTTACATGCTGTAAAATGGCTGGAAGACTTTTTGATGGATTTGGAAAATACGACAGTTTTAGTTGTTTCACACGACAGACACTTTTTAAATAAAGTTTGTACTCACATTGCCGATATTGATTACGGAAAAATTAAAATGTTTGTCGGAAACTATGATTTCTGGTACGAATCAAATCAACTTATGCAAGAATTAATAAGAAACCAAAATAAAAAATTAGAACAAAAGAAAAAGGAATTACAGGACTTTATTGCTCGATTTTCTGCCAACGCCTCAAAATCAAAACAGGCGACTAGCCGTAAAAAACAATTAGAAAAACTACAATTTGAAGATATGCAAATCTCAAACCGTAAATATCCGTATATTGAGTTCAAACCTGAGCGTGAAGCTGGAAACAACATGTTAAAAGTGGAAAATTTATCAAAAACTGTAGATGGGGAAAAAGTCATTGATAACATTTCATTTACAATAAATACTGGTGACAAAGTTGTAATTTTATCAAATAATGATATTGCCAAAACTACTCTTTTCCAACTTTTAGCCGGAGAAATTGAGCCTGATGAAGGAAAAATTGAATGGGGTGTTACAACTTCTCAAAGTTATTTTCCAAAAGACAATTCCAAATACTTTGAAGGTGTGGATTTATCGCTAATTGACTGGCTAAGACAATTTTCAAATGACCAGCACGAAGAATATGTGAGAGGATTTTTAGGAAGAATGCTATTTTCTGGTGAAGAAGCTACAAAAAAAGCAAAAGTCTTATCAGGAGGAGAAAAAGTTAGATGTATGCTGTCAAAAATGATGCTATCGAATGCCAATGTCTTACTTTTGGATAATCCGACCGACCATTTGGATTTGGAAAGTATCACTTCATTAAATAAATCTCTGGAAAGATTCCCAGGAACAATTTTATTTACGACACACGACCATGAATTTATTCAGACAATTGCAAACAAAATAATCGAAATCACACCAAAAGGAATTCTTGAGAAAGAAATGGAATATGACGACTATTTAAACGATGAAAACGTACAAGAAAAATTAGAAGAAATGTATAAATAGTTTTTTTAATAATACCATTTCTCATTTAAACAGTAGATTTATAATAAAATTTTTTTATAAGTAAATGAATATAAAAAAACTATCTCGAATCAATTGTACGAGATAGTTTATTTTTTTATTTAATTTATTTATGCTTCAACTCTTTCAGGGTAAATACTAACTCTTTTTTTACCTTTTCCAAATTTTTCAAATTTTACAAATCCATCTGCTACTGCAAATAAAGTGTAATCTTTTCCTAATTTTGCATTAGTTCCTGCATAAAATTTAGTTCCTCTTTGTCTTACGATAATGTTTCCTGATTTTACAGCTTCTCCATCATATTTTTTAATTCCTAAATATTTAGGATTTGAATCTCTACCATTTCTAGTTGAACCTTGTCCTTTTTTTGAGGCAAATAACTGTAAATTTAATTTTAATATCATTTCTGACCTCCTTGTTTATTCTTTCGCTAATTTTTTAATTTACTCAAATTTTACAAATTCTTTGTATTCATATGCAATATCTTTCAAATAAGAATACATTGATTCTGTCAAAATGTCGACTTTTTTAAATTCTTCCTCTGTTAAATTAGAATTTTGCAAATCACAAATTAACTTTCCGCTCTCATCTATTTCATATTTTATTTTACCATTTAACTTCAAAATTTCTAAAATTCCATTTAAAGCCATCTGTGAAACAGATGAAACTGCTGCACACACAATATCTTCACCGCGATCAGCATAACCTGCGTGCTCACTAATTTTAAAATACACAATTCTATCTTTTTTTCGCTTTATTTTTATCTTTATCATTTTTCTCTTTAAAAACTAATTATATTGATTTAATTTCAATAGTTGTATATTGTTGTCTGTGACCTTTTTTTCTGTAATAAGTTTTTTTGTTGTATTTGAAGTTGATTTTTTTCTCACCTTTTCCATGTTCTTTAACTGTTGCCACAACCTTTGCACCTTCTACAAAAGGAGCACCAACTGTTACATTGTCACCTTCTCCTACCATAAGAACTTCTTTAATTTCGATTTCTGAATTAACTTCAGCTGCTAATTTTTCCACTTTTAACACAGTTCCAACTTCTACTTTGTACTGTTTTCCACCTGTTTTAATTACTGCAAACATTTAAGTTCACCTCCACATTATTTTTATTTTTTTCGCTATATTTGGTATTAGCCACCAATTCTAAGCGTAAAAATATTTTACTACATTTTCTTTTATTTGTCAAACTTTTTGAAACAACATTTCCTATTTTCATAGGATTAATAAAAATACCGTAAATATTAAAAAAACAGAAAAAATTATTTTAGTATTGACATTCAAAATCAAAAATGATAATATTAAATTGTAAAGGTAAGAAAAATAAAACTCGTTTTAGAAGGAGAGTAACTATAATGAAAAGAATTGCGATATTAACAAGTGGTGGAGATTCACAAGGTATGAATACTGCTATAAGAGCCGTTACTAAAGCCGCTATAAACAAAGGAATGGAAGTTTATGGTATAAGAAGAGGATATAAAGGTATGCTTGAAGATCAAATCTTTCCATTAACATTGTTAGATGTAAGCGGAATTGCTGATAAAGGAGGAACAATTCTACTATCAGCAAGACTTCCAGAATTTAAAGATCCTAAAGTTAGAGCAAGAGCTGCAGCTAATTTGAAGAAGTATGGAATTGACGGACTAGTTGTAATCGGCGGGGACGGTTCATTCCACGGTGCACATTACTTGTATGAAGAACATGGGATTAAAACAATCGGAATACCAGGAACTATTGATAATGATGTAGCTGGAACTGACTATACAGTTGGTTATGATACAGCATTAAATATTATATTGGATGCCATCTCAAAATTGAAAGATACTGCTACTTCTCATGAAAGAACATATTTAGTAGAAGTAATGGGAAGAAACTGTGGAGATTTAGCTCTTTATTCTGCAATAGCAGGTGGAGCAAGTGGAGTTATGATTCCAGAAACTGAAAGTTCAATTGATGACTTGGCAGAAGTAATCAAAAAAAGACGTTCAGAGGGTAAATTATACGATATAATCGTTGTTGCTGAAGGAGTAGGAAATGTTGTGCAAATTAAAGACGAATTGGCTAAAAAAGTTGATACAAGTATAAGAGTAACTATATTAGGACATATTCAAAGAGGTGGAGCACCTACAGCATCTGATAGAATTCTAGCAACAAGATTAGGAGTTAAAGCAGTTGAATTAATAGAAGAAGGAAAAGGTGGATTGATGGTTGGAATTCAAAGTGAAGAAGTTACAACTCACAAATTATCTTACGCTTGGGAAAACTATTCAAAGGCATCTTCAGCCGACTATGTAATAGCAAATATGTTATCACTATAATATTAGTAAATGAATTTTCCTGTGGTTTTTGCAGGATTCATTGATATAAAGACAATGAAAGATATTTTTTAGGAGGAAAAGACAAAATGAAAATTAAAATGACTAAAGTTGTTTGTACAATTGGACCAAAAACTGAAAGTGTAGAAATGCTTACAAAATTGGTAGAAAGCGGAATGAATGTAATGAGATTAAACTTCTCTCATGGTGATTTTGCTGAACACGGACAAAGAATCAAAAACATCAGAGAAGTTATGAAGAAAACTGGTAAAGAAATAGGGATTTTATTAGATACTAAAGGTCCTGAAATCAGAACAGGAAAATTAGAAGGTGGGAAAGATGTATTACTAGAAACTGGTAAAAAAGTAATTATGACAACAGATTATGATTTTGTTGGAAATGCTAGTAAATTTTCAGTTTCATATCCTGGAATCATAGACGACTTAAAAATAGGAAGTACTGTTTTATTAGATGATGGTTTAGTTGGATTAAAAGTTGAAGCTATCAACAAAGAAGCTGGAGAAGTTGAATGTGTTGTTACAAATACTGGAGAATTAGGAGAAACTAAAGGTGTAAACTTGCCAGATGTTTCAGTTGGTTTACCAGCATTAGCTGAAAAAGACATTGCTGACTTGAAATTTGGTTGTGAACAAGGTGTAGACTTTGTAGCAGCTTCATTCATAAGAAAAGCATCTGACGTTGCCGAAGTAAGAAAAGTATTAGATGATAATGGCGGAAAAAATATTCAAATTATTCCTAAAATTGAAAGCCAAGAAGGTGTTGACAACTTCGATGAAATCTTGGAATTAAGTGATGGAATCATGGTAGCAAGAGGAGATTTAGGAGTAGAAGTTCCTGCTGAAGAAGTTCCTTTCATGCAAAAAATGATGATCAGAAAATGTAATAAAGCTGGAAAACCAGTTATTACAGCTACACAAATGCTAGATTCAATGATTAGAAACCCAAGACCTACAAGAGCAGAAGCAGGAGACGTTGCTAACGCTATCTTAGACGGTACTGATGCTGTTATGTTATCAGGAGAATCAGCAAAAGGTAAATATCCAGTAGAAGCTGTTAAAATGATGGCTACTATTTCAAAAAGAACAGATGAGTTTAAAAAATTCAAACCAGTTGAAACTCCAGGAGCAGATATTTCTGTTACAGAAGCAATTTCAAGCGGTGCAGTAAGTACTACACAATCATTGGATGCTAAATTAATCGTATGTTGGACAAAAACAGGAAGATCTCCTAAGATGATTAGAAAATATGGACCAACTGTACCTATAATCGCATTAACTGACAATGAACAAACTGCTAGACAGTTGGCATTAGTAAGAGGAGTTAGAGCTTATGTAGAAAAAGGATTAGATAAAACTGATGACTTTTTTGCAAAAGCAAGAGAAATTGCAGCTAATCACGAAGAAGCTAAAAAAGGTGATTTAGTAGTATTAGTTACTGGAATTTCTAAAGAAGGAACAACTAATACATTAAGAGTAGAAAGAGTTGGAGAATAGTTAATTTCTAATTTTAAAAAATTTAAAAATTAAAATAATAATTATTTTTGGGGAATAGTTTTATAACTTTTTCCCTTTTTATTTTTTTATTTACAACTGTTTAGTATTTCAAGAATTTTAATTTATTTTTATAAAAAAATTTTGAATTTAAAAAAAATAGGATATAATTATAGTGCAATACATAAAATTTCTGGGATGTGATAAAAATGAAAAAATTCTTTCTAATATTAGCAGTTTTTTTAATGAATATAAAAATTTATGGATTTACACAAAAAGAAAAAATTCAAAGCACTTTGTCAAAAATAGGGATAAAACAAGAAATTATTGACGAAACAATAAAGCTTAACTATGAAATAAGGGATACACAATATTTTGAAGATGACGAAAAAATTATTTCGCAAAGAATTGAAAAATTAAAAAAACTTTTTGGTAAAGATGAGAGAAATTATATAATCTCACAGGATTTAATTACGATTTTTGGAGAAAAATTGGGAGAAAACTATAAACATTATTTGAATTTATTTATAAAATATACACCATATGAATATGAAAAAATTTTTTCAAAAATGATCTATTCACTCGATAACGGTGAAGTTTCAAATTTCCAAAATTATATGAACCAAATTTCTAAAACTTACAAAAATACTCCTGTAATTATTGAATTAGCAAAACTTTTTACAATAAATAACTTTGAAGAAAAACAAATCCAAACTGAAAAAGTTCTAAATTTGCTGAAGGAAGAAAAAGATAGAGAAAAAATAGGAGTTTCAGATGAAGAATATCACTTTATGCGACTTACATATTTTTTGAACAAAATTAGAAATTATTACGATAACGGTGAAATTGAAAAAGCTGTATCAGAATATTTGAAAAATGTGAATACTACAAAAGTCAGCGATGAAGTAAAAAATTATAATCTTCGTGCAGAAGTTATATTATATTTTAATGTTGTACTAATGAACGAGCAAATTTCAGATGAACTAAAAAAAGCAGTTAATATTTCTAGTTTGGAAGACACTTGGGTTGCGTCAAAAATTAAAGAAGAAACTGAAAAAGATAGCAAATTTTTGGATAAAATGTTACAATAAAAATAAAATAAAACAAAATAAAACAAAATAAATTTTATTTATTTATGAGATAATTAAAAAATAATATTAATAAATAAATTTGAGTTTAAATAACTTTAATTAATTAATTGATTAGATGGAGGGAAAATGAAAAAAAATTTTTTACTTTTAATATTTTTTATAATTAGTTTAAACGCTTTGGCTTATACAAGAGCTGAAAATATTAAAGATAAACTTTCTAAAATTGGAGTTAATAAAACAATAATTGATAAAACTATCGAGTTAGATTATGAAATAAAAGATGATTTTTCTGAAGATTTTGATGATAAAATGGAAAAATTGCAAAATCTTTACGCACAAGATAATAAAAATTTTTATGTTAGCGATTTAATTGCAAATGGGTACATGTTTTCTGATAAAAAAGACTTTAACAAGGCAAAAGAATACTTGGAAAAAGGTGAAAAATATAACGAAAAATTTGATAATTTGCTTAATAAAGTGAATTTGTATACCGTATTTAATAAAAAGAAAGATGAAAAAAGATACAAAGATGAACTAAAAAAAATTTATAATGGAACTCCTGTTATGGATTTACTGGACTTTGTCTATTCTGGAATTGAAAATTACAGAGATGAGAAGTTACCAAACAGCTCTGATGATTTGCCATTTGGGTCTTTTTATGATGAAAATACGGGCGAAATTATAAATGGAATTGCTAACGATGACGATGAAAATGACAATCAAAATATGAATTTCGAAGAAAGTCTGGATGAAATTAATAAAACAATTAGAAATTCTACAAAAGAAATTGATAAAAATGTGGAAAAATTTAAAAGAATTTTAAAATATTTTTCAAATGAAAAAAATAAACAAAAATTTTCTTTGACAGACGATATTTACAGAAATTTAGAACTTCTTGTGGAAACTAACACCATCGAAAAAATTTCAGCAAATGATGGAATCTTAAAAGCGCTGGATTACTATATAAACAATGTTTCTAATAAAGCGAAAGATAAAGAATTTGAATTTACAAAAGATGGGGAGATGACACTTTACGCACTGCTATACATAGGTTCTGCAACAATTAAAGATGAAAAAGTTTATGAAACTTACAGAAAAAAATTAAAAGATACAAAGGTTGCAAAACTTTTGAGAGATTCTGAAGCAAAAACAAACAAATAAATAAATAATATCTTAAAAATTAATAATTATAATAATTAATTAATAATTGGTTAAAGGAATTAAAATGAAAACAGTAAAAAAAGAAACTATAATCGAATTTGAAGAAAAAAAATCTAAATTTATTGGTTATATTAAGCCTATTACTACAGTTTTGGAAGGTGAAAATTTCATAGAAAAAATTAAAAAAATGCATCCAAACGCTACTCACAATGTTCCTTTGTACCGTGTCATTGAAAATGGACAGGAATATTTTAAATACAACGACGACGGAGAACCTTCAAATACTGCTGGAAAACCTATGGCTGAAATTTTAAATATTTTAGATGTCTACAATGTGGCAATTGTCGCAACGAGATATTTTGGCGGAATAAAATTGGGAGCTGGAGGACTTATCAGAAATTATGCCAAAACAGCTAAACTTGCTGTAAATGAAGCCGAAATTGTGGAATATATACAAAAATCAACATTTATAATAGACTATAAATATGAATATACTTCAGAGATAGAACTTTTTTTGAACAGCAAAAAAGATGAATATAAAATTGAAATATTGGAAAAAAACTACTCCGACAGAGTTACTATGAAAATATTAGCAACTTCTGAAATAGAAAATGAATTGAATAATTTTCAAAATATATTAGTGATAAAATTATAAAAATTTTTAAAAATTAAGGAGAAAAGTAAAAAAATGAAAAAATTAGATGATTTGATAGATGTCTTTGCGAAACTTCCTGGAATTGGAAGAAAAAGTGCACAAAGAATAGCTTTTGACATATTGGAAAAGAGTGAAAATGAAATTGATGAAATGCTAAATACAATTAAAACTTCACATTCTGGAATTAAGCACTGCAAAATTTGCGGAAATCTGTCAGAAAACGACATCTGTGAAATTTGTTCAGACGATAAAAGGGATAAAAATGTTATCTGTGTCGTGGAAGGTGTAAGAGATGTGATTGCTTTTGAAAAGTCGGACACTTATTTTGGACTTTATCATGTTTTAGGTGGAAAAATTGACCCGCTAAATGGAATAACTATTGAAGATTTGAATTTAAAAAATTTAATTAATAGATTAGATGGTTCTGTCAAGGAAGTTATTTTAGCTCTAAATCCAGATTTGGAAGGAGAAACGACAAATTTATATTTGACTAAAATTTTAAAAGGAAAAAATATAAAAGTTTCAAAAATTGCAAGTGGAATCCCAATTGGCGGAAATATTGAATATACCGATATTTTAACGCTTGGAAAATCGCTGGAAGGTAGAATTGATATAGAATAAAATAAAAAAAATAAAAAATAAAAACTGTAATTGAATTTATTTATTAATTATTCATATACAGTTTTTATTTTCAAATTATTTAATAAACTTATTTAATTATTTCAAATTTTTTATATAATTTTTCACAAATTTCTGAATATCAGCCTTATCAATCACATCTGAAAATCTAATCTCAGAATTTCTAACTTCAGTCAATTTTTCAGGAAATTTTACTCCAGTAATTTCTGAGACTTCATCCAAAATTGCATAAGGTTCTTTTGTATCATCAATTCCCAACGCTTTTGCAATTGGAGCTGGGAACTTGAATGGATGAGCAGTTGACATTATTACAGTGTGAATGTCTTTGTCCAGATGTTTTTCATCCAGTTTTTCGTAAACTGAATAGGCAACGGCTGTGTGGGGATCCATTAAATAGTGGTAATTTTCATAAATTTTTTTAATCGCACTTACAGTTTCTTCATCATTTGCAAATTCTCCGTAAAATTCATTTTGAATATTTTCTAGTTCTTTGTCGCTTACTGACAATTTTCCGCCTGAAAGCAAGTTTTTAATTAACTCGCTTACTCTCTTGCTGTCTTCATTTAACGCATAATATAAATATCTTTCAAAGTTTGATGAAAGAAGAATGTCCATTGATGGTGAATTTGTTGCATAAAAGTCTCTGTTTTTATTATATGTTCCAGTTTGGAAAAAGTCAGCTAAAACTTTGTTTTTGTTTGAAGCTGAAATAAATTTTTTGATTGGTACTCCAAGTTTTTTTGCAATAAATCCTGCTAAGATATTTCCAAAATTTCCAGTTGGAACCACTACATTAAATTCTTCCTCAGCTTTAATTGTTCCAGCATTTACCAAATTTACATAAGTTGTCACATAATATATAATTTGCGGGAATAATCTTCCGATGTTAATTGAATTTGCACTTGAAAACATAACATCGTGTTCATTTGCATATTTTTTAAATTCATCGCTTGAAAAAATCACTTTTATAGCGCTTTGAGCATCATCAAAATTTCCATTAATCGCAACGATTTCCACATTGTTTCCAAGCTGTTTTCTCATTTGTTCTTCCTGCATTGGACTAACTCCATTTTTTGGATAAAAAACGACAATGTTAATTCCATCAACATCCTTAAATCCTTCAAGTGCCGCTTTTCCAGTATCACCAGAAGTTGCCGCTAAAATTAAGATTTTTTTGTCTTCTTTTTGTTTTTCCTTACTCAAAAGAAGTAAATATGGGAAAAGTGACAAAGCTAAATCTTTAAACGCCAGTGTTCTTCCGTGAAATAATTCTCCAAAGCTCACTTTGTCATTTAATTTGTGAACTGGAACTATGTTTTTGTCGTTAAAAGTTGTGCTGTTGTAGGCATTATTTATGGCAGTTTTTATTTCTTTTTCTGAAAATTCTGTAAAAAATAATTTTATAATTTTTTCTGAAATTTCTTGATAAGATAAGTCTTTTAATTCATCATAAGTCAATTTTACATCTGGCAATTTTTCTGGAATATACAATCCTCCATCTTCACAAAGTCCATGAAGTGCCGCAAAAGTAGAACTTTTTACATTATTGGGATTAATTTCTCTCGTACTTTTATAGTTCATAACATACCTCTTTTCATTTTCATTTTTTTATATGGAATAATTATACTATTATTTTTTATAATATGCAAGATGAGGGACAAAAAAAATAAAATTTTAGCTTTTATATAAACGAAAATATGGTATAATTTAAGTAAAAAAGAGAATATTTTATTGGAAGGATGTGTTTTGTTTGAAAAAAGTATTTTTAATTTTATTGCTGCTATTTACGATTGTGTCATGTGAATTAGAAGATGCCAGAGAAGCTTATAATAAAAAGGAATATTTAAAAAGTATAGAATTAGTTTTTAATTATTTTGAAACAAATCCAAAAAAAATTAATAAAATTAAGCCTGAAATAAAAAATGAAATTATGGAGAAATTTTTGAATATTACAAATCATTATAAAGAGATGACAGGGAGCCGTGATTTGAGCGAAAGACAGAAAGGTTATGAAGAATTGGTTAAAATTTATGCATTATTTGACACTTATAAAAACTCTTCAACTTTTTCGGATTTTCAGCAAAAATACCCTTTGGATGAATCTTTGAATAATATTGAAAAAATAATTACGCAAAGATTAAAAAATAATAATTATAATTATGAATATTATGGTTATGACCATTTTAAAGATGTGACGAATGATATAAATAATTACTATGAAGATATCTTAAAATTTATTGATTCTATGGAAAAAAATCCAAAAATATCCAATGAAATGGCTTTAAAATATAAAGAAATAAGTAAGCAGATAAATAAAAATAAAGCTAATAAATTTATCGAATTTGCTAATGCAAGTGAAAATAAAAAAAATTATAGAGAAGCACAGAGATTTTACGAAGAAGCTGATAAACTTTTTGTAATAACTCGCCAAGATGCAAAAAAAGTCTCAATTAAAACAAAGGAATTAAAAGAAAAGGCTGATTTGCAAGCAGCACAAAACGCATATAGTATAGCTTTATCAAGCCTTAAAAATGCTAAAACTAGAAATGACTATAGAAACGCAGTTTGGGATTTAGAAAGAGCAAATGAACTTGTTCCAAATTATAAAGATTCTGTAAGTTTGATTTCAAAATATAAAGATAAAATTTATGTAAAATACAATATTTTTGGGTGCAGCAATAGCTGGGTTGAAAAATATCTAGATAAAAAATTGGAAAATGTCATTGGTAAGAAAACTTCTGCAAATTCTGCTGAAGTTCAAATAAATTGCAGAGTTACTGATAACTATAATATCTCTACATTTCCTAGCAATATTGAGAATCTGAGAGAAATAAGAGAAATTGTAAATAATGCTGGTGAAAAGGTTACAAAAGAGTTTATATTTCAAAAAATTAAAAGTCTAGCGATCGAAAAAATAACTTTTAACTATGAAATAGAAGTATCAGGTCTTGTAAAACAAAGATATTCAAATAATCTTTCAGAAAAAAATGAGGTGCATTCACTCCAATATATAGGAGATATTCCAAAAGAATATAAAGATAAGGATAAAATAGAAAAACCTTTAGGTGAAACCAAAATGAGAAATAAAATTTTAGAAAAATCTAATTTAGAAAGAGAATTAAATCAAATAATTGATGCGATGGATAGGTTATAGTTATGAAAAATAAAATAAAAAAAATAATTTTAGTTAGTACATTTTGCTTTTTACCAATTATAGCGAAATCCCAAAGTTTGGGAAATATTTCAGGTATTTCAAAATTGGAAAATTTTTCAAAAATAAAAAATATTGAAGCAGAAAAAATATTGGATTATGATACACAAATTGTACTAAATAATAATCTAGCTTATGAAAAAGAAAATAATAAATTATTTACTGGAGTTGCAGTTCAAAAAATAAAAGATAACATCAAAAATATAAATTTTTATGAAAACGGAAACCTCATTTCTTATTACAAATATTTTCTGGACGGAAATATTGAAGAGGCAAAGGAGATTGACAAAGAAAAGAATCAAGTAATTATCCAAAAATATGATAAAAATAAAAAAACTGCTTCACAAAAAATTTATGAAAATGGATTTTTAAAATCAGAAAATCAATATGTCAACGGAAATTTGACCGCAGAATATAAATCTAGTGGAAAAGAAAATGGGAAATTTATTTACTATAATGGCAACAAAAAAGTTTTATCAGAAATGGAAGTTTTGCAAGCTAATAAAAAAGGACAGAGTTATCAAATACCAAAGACTATAAAAATCTTTGGAAAAAACGGGAAAATTGAGAGGGAATACACTTTTGAAAATGGAACTCTTGAAAATCAAACACAAAAAGTTTATTATCCAAATGGAAATTTGAAATATACTGGAATTGCTAAAAATAACGATATGATAAATATGGAAATAAAAGATTTGTATGAAGAATATAATTCCAATGGAACAAAAAAAATGAGTTGTAAAGAAATCGAAACTGATAAATGGAGCTGCGAATACTATAAAAAAAATGGAGAACTAAAAATTAGAAAACAAATTAAAAAGGATTTTTCTAAAAATTTAGCTACTTCAAAGTATATCTATGATAATGAGCCTGGAATGAATTTTTTAAAATCTGTGGGAGAAGGAATAGGAAATATATTTTTGATGATTTTAGAAGGAATATAGATGTATTTGAGTTTAAATAATAAAAAATTTTAATCGAAAGGATCTGTTCTTATGAAAAAAATATTTTTAATTTTATTGCTGTTATTTACCATTGTATCTTGTGAATTAAAAAAGGCACAAGAGGCGTATGATAATAAAGAATATATAAGAAGCATATATCTTACTTTGAGTTATTTTGAGAAACATCCAAACAAAGTTGAAAAAATTAAACCAGATATTAAAAATGAAATTATGGAAAAGTTTTCTAATATTGTAAATTATTATAAAACAGAAGCTGGAAGCAGTAATTTAGA
Source organism: Leptotrichia sp. oral taxon 498 (assembly GCF_002240055.1). NCBI lineage: Bacteria > Fusobacteriati > Fusobacteriota > Fusobacteriia > Fusobacteriales > Leptotrichiaceae > Leptotrichia > Leptotrichia sp. oral taxon 498. The sequence goes on from NZ_CP016753.1 coordinate 1,922,598, forward strand.
AGAAAGACAAGATGGTTATGAAGGACTTTATAAAATTTATGCACTATTCGATGTTTACTCTCAATCTTCAAATTTTACTGATTTTTTGTCAAAATATGATGGCGATGAACTTTTAGGCGAAATTTATAAAATTATAGATGAACGTATAAAAACAGGAGAATTGGAAGGTAAATATTCTAGAGATATTATTTCAATACTTGATGAATATTACAGAAATATGATTGGTTATACTAAAGAATTAAGTGAAATAAAAAAAATAGATGAAAATAAAATTTTAAAATATGAATCAATATCAAGAAAAATGTCTCAAGCTGAAGCTGATAAACTCATAGAATATGCCAATATAAAAGAAAAAGCTGAAGAATACCGTGAAGCACAAAAATTAAATGAAGCAGCACAAGAAACTTATGGACAATATCAGAAAAATTATAAAAATATGTATATAAAAATTAGAGAACTCAAAAAAAAAGCTGATTATCAAGAAGCAGACAAGCTTTACCAAAGTGCTGTACGAACTTCTGGTGCTGTAACTAAACATGGATACAGAGAATCAATAGAAAAATTAAAAAAGGTACAAGAAATTATCCCTAATTTTAAAGATTCAAAAGAGAAAATTGCAGAGTATTCTAAAAAAGCCTACGTAAAATATAACATTTCTGGTTGTGATAATAGCCATGTCCCTGCATATATAAATGGTCATTTATCCAAAGTTGGAGTTTATACAAAATATTCAAGTGAGGCTGAAGTCCAAATAAATTGTAAAGTTACAGATAATTATCAAGTTTCTACGTATCCTAGCCAAATAAAAAATTTATCTCAAGTAAAAGATGTTAAAAATAGCGATGGACAAACGGTAAAAAAAGAATTTATATTTCAGGAAAGTAAAACTAAGTCAGTTGAAAAACTAGATTTCAGTTATGAAATAGAACTTTCTGGATATGTGAAAAAAAAATATTCAGGTAATGCATATAAACAACACGAAATAAACTCGTTACAGTATTTAGGAAATGTTCCGTCTGAGTATTCTGGCAAAGATAAAATTGAAAAACTTTGGGGAGAAAGTGAAATGAGAAGAAAAGTTTATGATAGTGCATCTTTTTTTAAAGATCTTGAAGATATAGTTAAGGAGTTGGAAAAATTATAATTATATATAAAAATAGCGAATTGAAAAAATCTGACAAAAATGGGAAATTAAAATATATAAAAATAGATGGTGCACTTGAAAATAACATATCTTGCTCTTTGAATTAATAAAACAATATTAATAGTATACTTAAAATTTATACTTTACTAAAAGAGCTTTTAGTGAATTCATAGTAAAAAAATTTAAATGTATTTTGGTATAATGCTTGTATTTTTTTTATTAAAATGTTATCATAATAAACGGGAGAAGGACAAAAAATTATGAAAAGGAGTAAAAAATTGAAAACGGTCAAAACAAAATCAAAAAGCATTAAAAATAAAGAAATTTCTTTAAAACAGATGCTTAAAAGTGTAGATGATGACTTAAAAAGAGAAGAAATAATACATATGCTGTTAGAGCAAAAAGTTTCTAAAGTTATAAAAGAAGAAAAAGATGAAAAAATAAAAATTTCAAATAAAATTTCAAGATTTATTGGAAGCAAAAAATTTATTAACTTGGTTATCGCAGTTGTGGCAATCTGGCTTTTTATAAATTTGATATTTATATTTAATAAACAGTTTGACTCTTATTCTTTTGTAATTTTAAATGCAATTTTGTCTTTTGTTATGCTTTTATTTTGTTCACTTATTATAATTAATCAAAACAAATCAAAGAAACTTGATGAGAAAAAGTCTTTGAATGATTATAAAGTGAATTTAAAAAATGAGATTGTAATTGAAGATTTGCACTACAAGTTAGACGAGTTAATAAAAAAACAAAATGAAATGGCACAAAGAGTGGCACAATTGGAAAATAAAAAAGGGAAAAACAATAAAAAAGAAAGGACATTTAAATTTATAGATATTACAGAAACTGAAAAGGAACACGATAGTTGAGGTGAATATGAACATTTTTGATTTGAAAAAATTTGAAAATTTTGAAAATAATGAAGAAATTATAACAATTTTGGAAAAAAATAAAAATATAAAAATCGAAAGAATTATTTCAGAAGGTCAAACTACCGACTGGCAAAGTTGTGATAAGAATGAATTTGTAATTTTGGTGCAAGGAAATGCTGAAATAACTTATTTTAAAAATTCTGAAATTGTAAAATTATCGAGTGGTGATACGCTTTTGATAAAAAAAAATAAAAAACATAAAGTGAGTTATACAAGTAAAAATCCGCATTGTGTGTGGATTTGTATTTTTTATAATTAAAAGGGAGATGATTTTTTATGGTAATGATGATAATGTTACTTATATTTTCACTAGTTGTAGCAATTTTGGCAGGGATTCCATACATAAAAAAAACTGTGGAAGACAATAAAAAATTAAAGGAATTTGTTGAAAATGGAATGGGTAAGAATGAGGCAAAAGGAAAATTGAGAGATGAAAAGACTTCGACTGATAAAGTTATTTGCTATTTGTTTTATTTTTCTTTTGTAGTTTTTGTAATAAGTGGAGTTTACAATATCTATTCACTTACTCAAAATAATGGCATGGGATCTGACAGCACAGCTCAGACTCAACTGCAGCCAACAAGTTCGATGCCTGAAGTTTCAACTGGACCAAATGGAGAAACTGTACAAAGTCATAATAACACTAATTCTTCTGACTCTCAAAATATCCCTGCAACTAACAAGAATTTAAATAGTTCATCCGAAAATGAAAACGATGCAGCTATACAAAATAATGTAAGAAGAGAACAAAATAGAATAAACAAAATGTTTGAAGAAAGTGAAAGAAATACAAAGGATTTACTTAGCGCCTTTACTCGAAATGTTCAGAATAAAGAAGCTGAAGAAGGCATAAAAAATGGAGAAAAAGCTCTTAAAAATGTAAAAAAATCCAATGAAATGTTTAAAAACGCTCAGTGTGTTCAAACAGGCGACACAAGTTTTGACAAAGAATGTCCAAAATTGTTGGAACAAGGAAAAGAGTTATATTCTTCAAAACAAGTGACAGTTGAAAAAGCATTAGAAATGCTAAAAAGTATTGAGAAAGGAATAAAAGATGTTCAATCTAGCCAAATTGGACAGGAAGTGATGAAAAAAGGCGAAGAGCTATGGGATAACATTAAGAAAAATATAAATGGTAATTAATTAAAATATATTTATTAAAAAATAGGGAAACTTAAAAATATAAATTAAGTTTCCTTATTTTGTTTTTTTATTCTTAAAATATTTTCAATAAATAAAATATAACTAAATAAAATTTTACATATTAAAATATTTGCAAAATGGCTGTGAAAATACGATAGCACTTACAGATGCTTCAGGATACATCATAAATTCATCAGTAAGTTTTATTCCATAAATTTCAGGTTTTAACAATTTAAACAATTTTTTCTGGTCGCTTAAATCTGGACACGCTGGATATCCAAATGAATAACGGTTACCTTGATAATTTGCTTTTAATATATCTTCCGTTTGCAATTCTTTATCAATAATTCCCACATCTTTTCTCATAATTTGGTGAATATACTCAGAAGTAGCTTCCGCAAGTTCCAGTCCTATCGAATTTACCAAATGTCCTTTATAAAACTCACCTTTTGCTTTTAATTCGTTAGACACAATTCTTGACTTCTCTCCAGCTGTTGCAACAAAAAATCCTACATAATCTATTCCATCAGGATTTACATAATCGTTTAATGACAAATATTGACCGTATTTCTGTCTTGGAAAATTAAATGTTTCGATAACTTTACTCGAATCATCGGATAAAATTTCCAACGAAAATTCGTTTTTTTCTTTACCATATTTTCGCCGCACAGGAAAATATTTGTAAATTGCAGTTATATCAAAATATTCATCGCCGTGTTCGATAATATCTTTAATTTCATTATATATTTTTACTGTACGAGGATCTTGTTTTTCAAGCATTTTTCCAACAATCCATTTAAGACCCAGATGTTTTCCAATAAGCATTTGTAAATTGATAAACGGAAATACATCTTTTGCCTTTATATTTGTAATAATTTGCTTGTTCAAAGTTTCAGGCTTATAAATTTTCTCAAAATTATATTTTGGAATTTCAATTTCAGAATAGTCAAAAGTTCCGTCTTTATCTTTAATATCGCTAACTGTCTGTTTTACTTTTAATTTTTGCAGTTCTTTTTCATCTTTTATTAAAAGTAAATCTCTTCGCTTTTGCAAATATTCCCTAAATTCTTCAAATTTCTTTTCGTCAATCATTTTATTCAAGTCAGAAAGTGCTGTCATCGCATCTTTTGAATAAATTACAATATTATTTTCATAAGCTGGTTCAATTTTATTAACTGTAAATTTTTCTGTAAGAGCGGCTCCTCCAACGAAAATCGGTATAGAAATTCCCGCTTCTCTCAACACAGCAACAGTATTCACCATTTCAGCTGCAGATTTTACCAGAAGTCCTGAAAGTCCTAAAAAATCAGCTTTTTCTTTTACTACAGCATCTCGAATTTTTTCCGCAGGAGTATTAATTCCCAAATCAATTACTTCGTAGCCATTGTTTCCAATAATTATTCCAACCAAATTTTTCCCGATGTCATGCACATCACCCTTTACAGTTGCCATAATTATTTTACCTTTCACAGAAGACTCATCTTTTTCCATAAACTGCTCTAAATGTGCCACACTCGCTTTCATAACTTCCGCACTTTGCAAAACTTCCGCAACGATTAAATCATTTTTGTTAAAAAGTCTTCCAACTTCGTCCATTCCAGTCATCAAAGGCCCATTTATTATTTCAATTGGAGTATATTTTTTCAAAAGTTCATCAAGTAAAACTGTCAAATCCTTTTTACTTCCTTCAACAACCAAATTTGAGACTTTTTCTTCCGCCGTCAAGTTACTTACATCAACTTTTTTCTTAGTCGCCTTTTTATCTCTATAGAAATTTGCAAATTTTGAAACATTTTCATCATCTGTATGAAACAATATATTTTCTGACAGCTCTTTTTCTTCATCTGAAATTTCATCCATCGGAATAATTTTTTCAGTATTTACAATCGCAAAATCAAGCCCAGCTTCATAGGCTTTATTCATATAATAAGTATTTAACACTTCTCTTCCCGCAATTGGCAATCCAAATGAAATGTTACTCACTCCCAAAATTGTTTTAACATTAGGCATTTCTTTTTTTATTTCTCGAATAGCTTCAATTGTCGCACTTGCAGAACCAATATATTTCTGGTCTCCTGTCGCAACCGGGAAAACAAGCGTATCAAAAATTATATCTCTTTCATCAATTCCATATTTTTTTGTAAGCAGCTCATAACTTCGTCTTGCCACCTTAATTTTCTTCTCAAGCGAAACAGCCATTCCTTCTTCGTCAATAAGCCCCACAACAACCGCAGCTCCAAATTCTTTGATAACTTCAGCCATTTTCTTAAATTTTTCTTCCCCGTCTTCCAAGTTTATCGAATTAATAATCCCTTTTCCCTGAAGATAAGTCAGCCCTTTTTCAACAACATTTATATCAGTCGAGTCAAGCATTATCGGCACTTTTGCAAATTTTGAAACCTTTTCCAAAAATGCTTTCATATCGGCAACTTCATCTCTATCTGGATTTGCAAGACAGACATCAATTACATCGGCATCCCCTTTAATTTGAAGCCTTGCAACTTCAGTCGCTTCATCAAATTTTTCCTGTGCAATAAGATTTTTAAAAATTCTTGAACCTATTACATTTGTTCGTTCTCCCACATAAATTGGTCTATCTTTAGGAGTTTCAAGTGAAATTAGACCAGACAAATTATTAAAATTTTTATCTTTATCAATATTTCTAGGTTCATAGTTCACAGTTTTCTCTTTAATCTCTTTAATGTAATCTGGCGTGGTTCCACAACAGCCACCTACGATATTCAAATATTTATTTTTGAAAAAAGGTTCTAATTTATTTGCCAAAGTTACTGGAGTTTCTTCATATTCTCCATCTTCATTTGGAAGCCCTGCGTTTGGATAAACAGAAATGTAAGTATTTGAAATATCATTTAATGTTTTTAAAAACTGAGTCATAAATTCAGGTCCTGTTGCGCAGTTTAATCCGACAGAAAATGGATGCATATGATTTACAGCGTAATAAAAGGCATCCGCAGTTTGCCCGGCAAGTGTCGTTCCTGTGCTTTCAATCGTAAATGACAACATAAGCGGCACGGTATAATTTTCTTCCATAGCCTTTTTAAGCCCTAAATACGCAGCTTTTAAGTTTCTTGTATCTTGAATTGTCTCAAACAGGATTAAATCCACTCCCCCAGCTAGAAGTCCTGAAACAGCTGTATAATATGTATGGACAAGTTCATCAAAAGTAACTCCTCCAGTAACACTAATTGACTTATTAGATGGTCCTAAAGCTCCTGCAACATAAAGATGCCTAGTATCATCAGGATTTTCACTTCTATATTCTAAAATTGCCTCATTTACAAGCTCTGCCGCTCTTTTGCACATTTCAAAAGCTCTGTCTTCCAAATCATAATCTTTTAGAACAATGTCCAAAGCTCCAAAACTATTTGTTTCAATGATGTCACTTCCAGATTTCAAATATTCTTTATGAATATTTTTAATAATTTCAGGTTTTGTCAACACAAGATAGTCGTTACACCCCTCATATTTTTCGCCGCCAAAATCATCCGCAGTCAAATTCTGCTTTTGAATCATTGTCCCCATAGCTCCATCTAGCAGTAAAATTCTATTTTTTAAATCATTTTGTAAAAAATCATATGAATTTTTATATTGTGATGTTGCCATTAAATCACTCCTTTTATTTTATTAATTTTATTAATTTTTAAATTTAATTTATTTTATTGAAATTTGAAAATTATTCCTGCAATTGCCGATAATACAATTAAAAGTATGGGATTAAACTTAAACTTTGTAAGTATTGCAATAATTATTGCCAAAATAATGGATTTGTAATCAAATAAATTGACAATATTTTTTGACAAATTGTATTTTTCTATATCAAATAAAGACCCTTTTGCTACACTAATCCCAGCTGTTACAATAAGTGCAATAGAAGCTGGTCTCAATCCATAAAAAATATCTTGCACCAAAACTGAATCCTGAAATTTTCTTAGTGCGTTAGAAATCATAATAGTTATTATTATCGATGGTATTGTAAGTGCAATTGGCGCAATTACTGCTCCCCATAGTCCCGCTATTGTAAATCCAACTGAAGTTGCCATATTAATTCCCATAGGTCCAGGTGTTGACTGAGAAATCGCTATCATATCCGACACATCATTAGCAGTAAACCATCCTGTTCTCTGTCCCATATGATAAAGAAACGGCAAAGTCGCAAGTCCTCCACCAACTGAAAAAAGTCCAACTTTTCCAAATTCAATTGATAAATGCAATAATTTCATTATTTCATTCATTATTCTCTGCCTCCATTTCCTATTTTCTGACTATCTTCGTCACTTTTTTTACCATCTTTTTTTCTTGTAAAGTTTTTAATAATAACTCCTGTTACTCCCGCCAAAATCACAAGTAAAGTTGGATCTAATATATTCGTAACTGAAAATATAATTACAAGAATAAATATTACGATACAAATTAAATCAGGCAATGATTTTTTTGCCATCATAAATATAGCTTGAAAAACTTGCACACAGACACACGCACGGATTCCATTAAAAGCGTATTTTATAACCATCAGATGGGAAAAATTTTTCAAAAATATAGCAATCAAAGTAATAATTATAATAGGGGGAACAATCATTCCCATCGTTGCAAATATAGATCCGATAAGACCTTTCACTTTGTGTCCTACAAATGTTGCCGTATTTACTGCAATAACTCCAGGGGTTACTTGTCCTATCGCATAATAATCCATAATTTCATCTTCTGTAGCCCATTTATTCTTTTCAACAACTTCCCTTTTTATCATTGGAAGCATAGCGTATCCGCCACCAAATGTGAAAAGTCCCATTTTTGCAAATGAAAAAAATAATTTAAATAATGTTCCCATTTTAATTTCCTTTCTTTGCTTATAAGCATATATTTTATTATACAAAATATAATTTTAAAAATCAATATATTTTTATTTTATCATTAATTAAAAAAAGAAAGCTCTTACACTTTCTTTAATTTAATAAAAATATTCGAATAATAATTTTAAACCTTGTTTTAATGGATACACTACTTCAACTGAAATTGTTTCAAACATAACTCAATTCAGAGATTTGTTTCAATCCTTGTTTTAATGGATACACTACTTCAACTAAAAGATTTCAGCAGCAAGGAGATTGCTCAGATTAAGTTTCAATCCTTGTTTTAATGGATACACTACTTCAACCAGGTTACATCTATGAAGGAAACAAAGAGAAAGTTTTTGTTTCAATCCTTGTTTTAATGGATACACTACTTCAACAAAAAAGCAGGAGCAAATAACACAAGATTAGTGAGAAGTTTCAATCCTTGTTTTAATGGATACACTACTTCAACGAGTATATTCAGTATCAAAAGAAACAACTAAAGGACGACGTTTCAATCCTTGTTTTAATGGATACACTACTTCAACTTTTCTGATGATTGTAATGTATGTCCGAATTATTGGGCGTGTTTCAATCCTTGTTTTAATGGATACACTACTTCAACACTTGAATAAACTTCTTAAAAGAATGTTCTTAATCATGTTTCAATCCTTGTTTTAATGGATACACTACTTCAACACTCGAAATATATTATACTGATGGTAAAAGAAAGTACCGTCTGTTTCAATCCTTGTTTTAATGGATACACTACTTCAACCCGTATTTTCAATAAAATCCTTTATTTATCAGTATTACAGAGATTTTTTCAGACATTAAAATCACATTTTTTTGCTTAAATTTTGTCATTTTTTGATGTTTTTTTATCATTTTCCGTAACTCCTAAACCTTATATTTACTGACTTTGAGTTGATTTTTCTCCTTATTTTTTAATTCTTGGAGTGGTAGGAACTTTTCCTACGAACTTATTTTACCATATTTTTTTGTTTTTTCAAAATTTTTTTTAAATTTTTTTATGATAAATAAAAAACTTCATTTTCTATTTCTCTCTTTAAAAATTTTTATTTATAATTTTCTCAAAAAATGATATACTAAATTTAAAAATAAAAAAAATCAAAAAAGAAAAGGAAAAAGAAAAAATGAACTCACTTGATAATGAAATATTAAAAAATTATACAAATTTGAAAAACAAAATTGAAAAATATAATAATCTTTATTACAACGAAGATAATCCAATTATTTCAGATATGGAATATGACGGACTCTTGCGAAAGTTAAAAGAGATGGAAAAAGAATATCCCACTCTTTTAGAAATTGATGATTCTCCGACTGAAAAAATTGGAGGGACTGCGAGTAATAAATTTTCTAAAGTTGAACATAAAGTTCCTATGCTAAGTTTGTCAAATACTTATAATATCGCTGAAATCGAAGATTTTGACAAAAGAGTGAAAAAAATAATTAACTTTTCTGAAAAAATTGAATATATTCTGGAACTGAAATTGGACGGACTTAGTATCAGCCTTATTTATGAAAATGGGAACTTAACGAGAGCAGTCACTCGTGGTGACGGGAAAATTGGAGAAGATGTGACGGAAAATATTATGGAAATCGAATCCATTCCGAAGAAACTGAAAGAGCCGATTTCGCTGGAAGTTCGTGGAGAAATTATTTTGCCTATTCCAAATTTTAATAAAATAAATGAAGAGCGGGAAGAAAATGGGGAAGAAGTTTTTGCAAATCCAAGAAATGCTGCTGCTGGAACAATTAGACAACTGGATTCCACGATTGTTTCAAAAAGAGGGCTTGACTGCTATCTCTATTATTTGGTCAATGCGGAAAATTATGGAATTAAGACTCATCTGGAAAGTATTAAATTTATTGAAAAGCTGGGATTTAAGACAACTAAAGTTTTTGAGAAATATTCCGACTTTAAAACTCTTGAAAAATCTATTGAAAAATGGCGAATAAAAAGAGAAAAATTGGATTATGAAACCGACGGGTTGGTTATAAAAATAAATGATTTCTCATTTTATGAAACTTTGGGCTACACGACAAAAAGTCCACGATGGGCAATCGCTTATAAATTTCCTGCTGAACAAGTTAAAACAAGACTTTTGGATGTAACTTTTCAAGTGGGAAGAACGGGAGTTGTGACACCTGTTGCAGAGCTGGAAGCTGTGAATTTATCGGGGTCGGTTGTAAAAAGAGCTAGTCTTCATAACTTTGATGAAATTCGTAGAAAAGATATAAAAATTGGTGACAATGTGATTGTCGAAAAAGCGGCGGAAATTATACCGCAAGTCGTAAATGTCGTATTTGATGACAGGAAAGGGACTGAAAAAGAAATAAAAGAACCTGAAAGCTGTCCTGTTTGTGGCACAAAACTTGTAAAAGAAGAGGGCCTTGTTGCGCTAAAATGCTTAAATCCACATTGTCCTGAAAAAATTAAAAGAGAAATTTCCTACTTTGTGTCAAGGGATGCCATGAATATTTCAGGTCTGGGAGAAAAAATTGTAGAAAAATTTATTGAACTTGAAAAAATTAAAACCGTAGTCGATATTTATTTTTTGGGAAATTATCGCAATGAATTAGAAAATTTGGAAAAGATGGGGAAAAAAAGTGTTGAAAATTTGTTAAACAGCATAAACGAAAGTAAAAATCAGGACTTCTCCAAAGTTCTGTATGCTCTTGGAATCCCATTTGTTGGGAAATTTAACGCCAACCTTTTGAGTAAAACTTTTAAAGATATTGATGTTTTAAAAGAAAAGTCAGTTGAAGAACTTTTGGAAGTAAAAGGAATTGGAGAAAAAGCTGCAATCGCCGTAAACACTTTTTTAAATAACGAAAATAACTGGAAAATTATTACAGAACTTAAAGAAATTGGCTTAAAATTTAAATTTGAAGGAAATGAAATAAAAGAAGTTAAAGACAATCCGATAAAAGGGAAAAATTTCCTTGCAACTGGAAAATTGCAAAAATATAAACGAAACGAAATAAAAGATATAATTTTAGAAAAAGGTGGAAATTATTTATCTGCCGTTTCAAAAAATTTGGATTTTTTAATTGCTGGAGAAAAAGCTGGAAGTAAGTTAGAAAAAGCTCAAAATTTAGGAATTAGAGTGCTAAGTGAAGATGAATTTGAAAAAGAATTTTTATAATATAAAAAAGGGAGAAAAAGACGTTCTCCCTAATTTTTATCTCAAATTTTGGGTGTGTAAAAATTTTTTGTATGCAAATATTTCAAAAAATCGCTACACTTGACAGTTTTGTATACAAATTTACATAAAAATTCTGAATACTCTCATTTTTTTATTCTAAAATTGTTTTTTTATTCCATTTCAGTTGCTTCCAAAAAGATTTTACCATTTGAATTTAAAAATACAAGTTTTTTTAATTTTGTGTCATAAGCATAGACCATACTGTTATCGTCATCTTCTTTTACAAGCGCAAAATTTTTATAAACTTTTAATCTTCTTACTTCCTTTTCTGCTTGAGCATCTTCATTATCTTCATCGTAATAGTAACTTATGACATAATATCCTTTTGCATCTTTTTTTATTTCAAATTCATCAGAAGTATCAGTATATCCAAATTTTTTATTAAGAAATTTATCTTCGTGAAGTTTTCCGTCAGTTGTAAAATCACGATTTTCTCCGTCACCATAAGAAGCTTTCAATTTTTCTTCACTTTCTTTCTCTGTTTTAGAAGAAAAATCATTTACTTTTTTACTTTTATTTTGATTTCCACAAGCTATCACACTTATAGAAATTGCCAAAACTAAAAACATAATCCCAATTTTTCTAATTTTTTTCATACTTAGCCACTCCCAAACTCAAATTATTTTTAATTTTCAGTATTATTATACCACATAACTCAAAAAATTAAAAATTTTTAAACAATAATTTTAATGTATTTTTATTTTTAAAATTTTTAGAACTATATATCAAAATCATCATCATCGTCGTCATCAAATCCAAAGTCATCATCATGTAAATGCACAACTTCCAGTGCTTTTTCATAATTTGTAGATTTTTTAGAGAAAAAATCGTGTTGAGTAGTTTCCACATTAAGTCCATTTAGCACAATCGGATTAACATTTTTTACTTCAAACTCTTCTTCAAATCCCAAATTCATAAGCGCTTTGTTGGCGTTATATCTGATATATTCCTTAACATCGCCTGTAAGCCCAATATCTCCATATACTTCGTCGGTATATCTGCATTCATTTTCATACAAGTCGTAAAGCAATGTCTTTAATTCATCTCTCATTCCTTTTTTAGTTTCTTCATCAAATGAATTATATAATTCTTGGAAAAGCAGTCCAACAAATACTCCGTGAATCGACTCGTCCGCAATAATTTTCTTAATTATATCACAACTTGCCACCATTTCTCCCTGTCCAGCTAACCAAAGCGGTAAAAAGAATCCGCTGTAAAACAAATAAGTTTCCAAGTAAACCGAAGCCGCCAAAGACATCGCAATATCTCTTCTTGAAGCTTCTGGATTATTCATCTTTTGATAATAATTGTCAATTTTATTGGCTTTGTACTGCAAATGTGGATTTTCCTGAACCCAGTTAAATGTTTCATTTATTTCACGAGTTGACGCTACTGTTGTAAATATTGTTGAGTAAGATTTTGCGTGAATCGACTCCATCATGCACATATAAGAAAGCACTGACCGATTCTGCAGTGAATCAATGTGATCAATAATTTTAGGCATTCCAGTATGACTTTGCAATGTATCAAGCATTGTAAGTCCTCCAAGTGCATGTAAATAAGCCAATTTCATTTCAGGCTTAAGCGCATTCCAGCTGTCAATATCCCTTGACGGAATATATTCCGTATCAATCCAAAATTGTCTTATATTTTGTTCCCAGAAAGTTTCCACATAATCATTTTCAGGGGTATTCCAGTTTACTGCTTTGTATATTTTCTTTTCCATTTTTTGACTTCTCCTAATTTTTATTTTTTTACTTAAACTTAATACAATGGTTTAATATTTTATTTTTTTGTTCATTTTTATTAAACTTTTATATTTATTATTTGCAATAAAATCACTATAAAAGTAATCAATTTTTCTTATAATTTCAGAAAAATCAAGTTTCTTGATATTTTCAAATATATCTGTTTTTAATCCAGTATTTAAAACATGTATATAGTCATCAAAATCATATATTTTATTTTTTTCTTCTCCAAGTAAATTTTCTCTTATTTTCGCAGCTTTACTGACTAGACAAATATACTGAAAATCTTTATTAATATATTGTGTTTTATTATCTGGATGAGCCATTCCAAAATGTTGATTTGGAGTCAGCATTATTATATTTTCTAGATAATTTGATATTTCCGGGACTTCATTTTGAGGAAATATGTGATGTGCCTGTGTTGCTTTTATTGAACTAAGATATTCAGAAATCTGATAGACTTCTGATTTTCCATTATACATAATGTCATTAAATTTTCGAACTATTTTTTTAGCTTTATTTACTTCATAATTAGCCATTGCTTTTGTTTTTAAATTATTTTTCTCAATAAATTCATATTCTGAACGAGTCAATGATTTTTGTTTTCCACTTAATTCATCTCTCCAATTTGAACGATTATACTGCAAATCATTTAATGTTATCGGATTTTTTGAAATTTTTCCTCTTTCTGTACCACATTTTTTTAATTTATAGGCTATCGGATTAATTATCTTTGCAAAAATTCTTCCACATTCAGTTTCTCCATTTATGTTGGTATATTCAATTGTAAATTTTGTAAATTTATCTTTTACCATTTCATACATTTCTTTTGTTTGAAATTTAAAAAAATCATCAAAGATACTTATTAAATTACTATCATCCAGTACTTTCAAAATATATTCATAAAGAAAATTTAAGGCATTCATTGGTCTTAATGCAATTTTTCCTAAAATTTCCCTGTTATTTATAGAATAATAATATCTATTTTTTTCTTTCCTTGTGTTTAAAATTTTACTATAACTTAATAATTTTATTGGTTGACCAAAATATTTATCATATTCACTTCCCACTTTCAATTCAGGATCTGGTTTTGAAAAAATTTCAATAACATTCTCTCTCGCATAATTGCTATGCCAAATATCTGAAACAGTAAACTCACTTATAGAACTACTATCAACATATTCTAATATACAATCTGAAATGATAGATATTACATCATATGTACACTTTTGGTCTATCCATCTTGCATCTCTTGTTTTTTCTTATATCATAATCGAAATTATTTAAAAATTTTGTATAAATACTCATAATATACAACTCCTGTTTCTTTTATAATTTATAGATTCCATCCTTCAAAAAAAACTCTTTTAATTTCATCTGATGAAATTTCTTTAATTTTATTTATTAAGATACTTAAAATAGTAGTGTTATTGAGAGATGGCAATACATTTTTTACGTAATCATTTCCTTGTACAACAAAATTGAAATCATTTATTAAATGATTGATATATAAATTAGAATTTATTCTTAAACTTATACTCCCAACCCCTGCACTTTTTGCATTGTATAATGAAACTAAGACAGAATTTAGTTGAGCTTCATCTTTGTAATAATGAATTCTGCATTCTTCATTCCAAGCACCATCTACATCATTTCCTTCTACATGCATACTAATACTTTTATCAAAATAACTTATACTTTGATTTAATGAAGTGTTTTTATAATGTCTAATATTAGACAAAAAACCTAATGTTTTAATGTATTCATATAAATTATTAAAATAAATTCCTTTTAATCCCCATCTTGGGTTATTCGTCCTATAATCTAAGTTAATCATTTTAATCATCTCCTTAAAATAATTTAATAAAGTTTTTTTATATTTCAGTGTTTATACCAAACCAATAACAACTTGTTTTATCTATATTTAAAGAGCGTGTTTGGTAATTTCTTGCTATTTTATAAAAAGCTCTAAATTCATCACTTGAAATATATCTTTTTTGAGCTTCAGTTAATTCAAATTGATATTTTGGAATTAAAATTGCAACTGAACCATTAACAATATAGCCTTTTTCTTTCTTCATCAATCTGGGATTATATGTCATGTTTGGTGTAAGATAAACTTTTTCATCATTTAAATATTTTTTTACCTGAAAATTTTGCAAATCATTTTTATTTATGTAAGCGTCATAATTTTCAATATTTTCTATTTCTCCATCATTAGAAATATTTCTAGATTTTATAACTCTAATATCATTATCACTTAATTTTCCTATATGAGAGTTTGAATTTGTTATTTGCCTATCACGAAATACTTCAAATACTCCAAATATCATTTTACCATAAATTTTATCAAAATCAAAATTTCTATATATTATCCAATAAGGTAATTTCTGATCAAATATATAATTTTGATTTTGTATAACTTGTTCTTTTCTTGTTATTGATATAATTTCTGTTTTTTTAGGAGGTAATTTCATATTTATAGCTAAATTTACTGTTTCTATCAATACATCTTTAAATCCTTTTTCTCCAAAGTCAATTATACTTTCCACTTTTTTTTTAGATAAAATTTCTCTTGTCTTTTCATATTCAGGAGTATTTAAAATATTTTTAGGCATTATCAATGAGATATTATCTGCTATTTTCATTGCTTTTTCTAAAATTAACTCCGCTAAATTTTTTGTTTCTTTATTATGATTTTTTTTTATTTTTTCTTTTAAATAATTTCCTGATAATTTAGTAAATGGTGGATTTCCTACTACTAAATCTACTTTTTCTGTTTCAGAATAATCTAAAAAATCTTTATTTATAAACTCTATATTAAAATTTTCAGGTATTTCAATTTTAGAAATTAATAATTTAAGAATTTCTAAAATATTCTTATCAATATCTATCAATTTTAAATTAACTTTTGATATATTTTCATATTTTTTAAAAATAAATGGTATAAAGTTCCCAATTCCTACTGATGGTTCTAATATTGTTATTTCTTTATTATCAAAATTTGGTAGTTGTTTGAATATTTCCTGTATTATAAATTTATTAGTATAATAAGCTGAATGTTTTTCTCGCTTAGAATTAGACAATTCGATTATTTTTGATAAAATAGAAAAATTATATTTTTCGTAATTTTTTTCTATAAATTTCTTTATGTCTTTTTTTGTTTTCAAAGTTGTTGATATATTTTTTATTTCTGAACCAGACAGATTATTCTTTTCTAAAAATTTACTTATTTTTCTAGCTATCTGTCTAAAAATTTCTGTAGGAACTGCTTCTCCAATACTTTGACGAATATTCATTTCTTCTTTTTTAGATACTTTTCTTTTTTCTTCTAAAGTTAAATTATTTAATTCTTCCAATTCTAAATTTAACCATTTAAAGTTATCTGGAATTGTCATCATTTTCATTAATTCTCTAATAGAAAAAACTCTATCTTCTTTAGGATGAATAGTGTTTTGACTTGCCATTTGATCATTCCTTGTATGAATACAAGGAGCAACTTTATCAAATATCTGTCTTCTATATTTATCTCCATTTTTTGATTGATTAATAATAATTTCTCCATTTATTATTCTATGAGGTTTTTTTAAATCTTCTTTATTGTCAAATGCACTTTCACCTTCATTAATTTCTTTAATCCATTCTCTCATATGTTTAGGATATATTCTAAAATTATGATAAAAATCATTTTTATCGTATTCTCCCCATCTTAATGATGGCATATTACCAATTATTTCTCTTAAAGTTCTTTCTTTTCTATAATCTGGAAATAATTCCACTGGAGATATCTCATCAGAAAATTTATTGAGAACACCTATAACTAAAGTTCTTGTACGTGAAGAATTTGAACCGTAATTTTTAAAATTTATAACATCTTTATATAATGAGTATTCTTTTCCTAATTCTTCTGTTATCATTTCTCCTATTGAAATAATTTTTTTAGCCTTATCTATGCATCCTGTTTTCCAAAATGTGGAAACATTTTCAAAAATAAAAAATTTAGGTTGAATTTTTTTTATTATTTCAACACTTTCATTTACCAGACTATTTCTATTAATTTCATCTTTGGATTTTTTATGATTAACAACACTCATCCCTTGACAAGGAGGAGTTGCAATAACTACATCAATATAATTTTTTTGAACATTACACCATTTTTTTATTTCATTATATATTTTCTCTTTTGTTTCTTCGTTTCGAATATCTCCACAAATATACCCTGTTTCTAATTCACATTTGTTATTTATTTTCTGTATGTTTAATCTTCTTTCTATAATTTCATTAGTTGCAACACATTTAAAATTTTCTTCTTTAAATCCGAAACAACCTACTCCTGCTGAAGAAAACAAAGAAATATACGTATGTTGCCTTTTGTTTCTCATTTACAACTCCTAATTAACTTAAAATTATTTATTAATAAAAATTTTATTATACTGAACATGAAATACACTCCTCAATCGTAGCTTTCCGAGTTCTAGTATAATAAAGTGATTTTAACCCCAATTTATGCGCATAAATATAAAGTTTTGAAATATCTCTTGTAGTATCAGAGCTCTTTGTGTGAAGAATTATTGAAATTCCTTGATCCACATGTCTTTGGATTACTGACATTAATTTTAACACATTTTTTTGATCCATGTCGTAAGCTGATTTATAAAAGAAAAAGTTATCATTTGTCAAGTATGGCATTGGGTAAAAAGTTTTACTGTCCCCATATTCTCTCACTTCTATCATGTCAACTATTGGCATAACTGAAGCTGTCGAATTCATAATATACGATGTTGACTGATTTGGTGCAATTGCCAGTCTATAAGCATTATAAATTCCGTATTTCATAATTTGATCTTTTAATTTTGCCCAGTCTTCTGTCGTCGGAATATACATTCCTTCAAACAACTCTTTCACTTTATCAGTTTTTGGCTCATAATTTTTTTCCAAATATTTGTCAAAATATTTTCCATTCGCATATTCTGATTTTTCAAAATCTTTAAATGTTTCGTCTCTCTCTTTTGCAATTTCCATAGATCTTTCTAACGAATAAAAATTTACCATCATAAAGAAAACGTTACAAAAATCAAGTGCTTCACGGCTTTCATACATAATGAAGTTTTTAGCTAAAAATCCATGTAAATTCATTGCTCCAAGACCAACAGAATGTAATTCCTCATTTGCTTTTTTAATTGTCGGAACAACATCAATATTTGTCAAGTCTGAAACCATTGTAAGTGAATCAATCGCAGCTTTTGTTACTTCTTTAATTCTTTTATTTTCCATAACTGTTGCGATATTTAGTGAACCTAGATTACATGATATTCCTCTTCTTATCGTATCTTCTTCGTAATAAGCATTAATGTCTGAAACTTCTGATAATTGACATATCTCGGTACAAAGATTTGAAAATTTCACACTTCCAATTCTTTTCAAAGCATGTTCTTTATTTGCGTTATCTTTAAAGAAAATATACGGATAACCACTCTCTTTTTGAGATTGTGAAATTTTTACTAAAATTTCTCTTGCATCAACTTTTTTCTTTTTGACATTTGGATTATCGATTAATTTTTCATACATTTCGTTCATATCCATCTCATCTAAATATTTTCCATATTCCAAAAATACTGTATGCGGATTAAATGTGTAGCAAACTTCCCCTTCCTTGGCAAGTTCCAAAAATTTGTCTGGAATTATTACTCCTGTTGAAAGTGATTTTATTCTCACTTTTTCATCGACATTTATCTTTTTACAGTCCAAAAATTCGTTTATATCCGAATGGAAAACATTTAAATAAACAGCTCCTGCTCCTGCTCTTTGTCCCAATTGATTTGCATAAGAAAAAATATCCTCTAAAATCTTCATAATCGGCAAAACTCCAGAAGCTCTTCCTTCCACACCTTTTATCGCTTCTCCTCTTGCTCTTATTTTCGACAAGTTAATTGAAACTCCTCCTCCAAGTGAAGAAAGCTTCATTGAAGAGTCAAAAATGTATCCAATTCCGCTCAAATTGTCTCCCATTTCATCTAAAAAGCAAGAAACAAGTTCTCCTGCTCTTTTTTTTCCAGAGTTTAAAAATGTCGGCGTCGCTGGCTGATATTCCTGATTTATTAACATAAGTGCATATTCTTTTGCTTTTTCCACATCTCCTTGCGCTAAGAATAGCGAAACGATTGCAATTCTGTCTTCATATCTCTCTAAAAATTTTTGTTCTGTGTCATCTTTTAACGCATAGCTTTGATAAAATTTTGAAGCACTCATAAATGATGCAAATCTAAATTTTTTGTCATAGACCAGTTTAAAGACTTCCTTAATTTCATCATGCGAGTACATTTTGTAAAAATCAATATAATAATCGTTTTTTATTAAATATCTCATTTTTTCTTCCAAATTATGAAAAAAAACTGTATTTTTGTTGACATAATCCACAAAATATGAATAAACTGCTTCTTTGTCTTTTTCCAGCTGAAAATCCTCACCTTTTTTAATCATTATTTCATTATTTAGATAAATCCATTTTTTTGCTCTGTTATCTACCATTATTTATTTTTCTCGCTTTCTTTTTTATTTTGTAAAATTTATCTTTCCCAGAAAAACTTTTAAATTTTAAAATAAAGTTTTTTTATTTATTATTTTTTTCAACATAATCAATAAAATGTTTCACTTCTCTATTTGTTCCAGATAATTCAAATTTCATACAAACTGGAATTCCATATTTTTCTTTTATTTTGTCTGCAGCAACCGCAAAATATACTCCCCAGTTCATATTTCCGCTGGAACTAATTGATTTTATATATTTACTGTTCTTTTCCAAAAATCTAGCTGTAGTTTCTGGAACTTCACCTATTTTTGTCGTAAATGTAACAAAATGCCCATCTTTTTTGACTTCCAAATCAGAACTAATTTTAATAATTTCCCAGTTTGGTCTTTCGCCTTTTATTTTTTCCATAAATCTTTGAACATTTCCAGTTTTTGAGTCATAATATATAACCATAAGATTCTCCTCTACAATTCCGAAGCCATTTCGTTTAATTCTTCCATTTTGAATCCCATAACTCTTTTTACTTCAGCGTCATTTTCCATCAAAATCACAGTTGGAACTGTTCTCACCCTAAACTTCATAGCCATTTCTGGATTGTCAAAAGCATTTATTCTTTCATATTTTACACCTTTTTTATCTAAAAACTTCGACACCATCGCACATGGATTGCAGTCATTTTTTTCAAATTTAATTATTTTTTTCATATTTCATTCTCCTTTTCTTATTTTTAAGTTTAATATTTAATTTCAAACTAAAAAACACAATATATTGTGTTTTCTTTTTAAAAAAATTCATATATGTAGTGTATCTTATTTTTTAAAATTTTTCAATAAGATTATTTTTAAAATTAAATTAAGAAGTTTGCCAATTGTCTTAAATAAAGATTTTTTTTAATATATATATTTTATATATTTTTGAAATAAATTTTTGATAATTTAACTAATGAATTAATGTTTATAATTTTTTTTATTATTTTTATAAAAAAAATTAAAAAAAGAGAAAATCAATTAAAATCTTCTCCCTATTAATATTTTATTTTTCAATCTTTCTCAACCTTGATACAACTTCCATATGCTGTGTAACCGGAAACATATCAACAGTAACCATCTTTACTAGCTTATACCCATTTTCCTGCAAAATCTTCAAATCAATATTAAATGTTTTTGGATTGCAAGACACATAAATTATATCTTTCACATCGTATTTCAGCAATTTATTAAGCGTCTTTTCACCAACGCCTGCACGGGGTGGATCTAAAATTATAATATCTGGCTTGATTCCATTTTTATCAAATTCATCTAATTTTTCAAAAACATCTCCTGAGATAAAATGAGCGTTTTCGATACCGTTCAATTTTGCATTTTCATTTGCTTTTTCAACAGCCTCTTCCACAAGCTCAATTCCATAAACTTGTTTTGCCCTTTTTGAAACAATTTGCCCAATCGTACCTGTTCCACTGAATAAATCGAAAACAACTGAATTGTGAATATTTTCCCCTTCAATTTCATCTAAATAATCCAATACTTTTCCATATAGTTTTGCCACTGTTTTTGAATTTGTTTGAAAAAAACTGTACGGACTAATTTTAAATTTTAATCCTAAAATTTCTTCTTCCAAATCTCTTTTTCCAAAAAGAATTTCCTCACTTTCAGAAACAACCGAATCAGAAAAATTATCATTAAATGTATGTAAAATTCCTGTTATTTTGAATTCATTCTCCAGCTCCAAAGCCAACAATCCTTCAACTAAACCTTTTTGAAATTCCAATTTTTTCTCATCTTCAATTTGAGTTGTCGTAACCATATTTACCAAAATTTGTTTCGTAAAATCCGCTTTTCTAATAACTAAATTTCTAAAAAAACCAATATGATCCAATCTGTGATAAAAATCCAGCCCTGTCGCTTTTGAAAATTCATTACAAAAAACATAAATTTTATTAAAGCTATCATCCATCAATTTCAATCCATCTACTTCAACAATATCATGAAAACTGTTTTGTTTATGAAGTCCCAAAATCATAGGCCCGTCTTTCATAGCATTTCCGTAACTAAATTCCATTTTATTTCGATATTTTTCCACTTCGACACTTCTAACTGGCTCTTCAAAAGTAAAATCATATTTTGCAATTTTCTTCACTTCTTTTTCAATGTTAAAATTTTTCATCGCAAGTTGCTCATCATATGAATAATACTGATAATTACAACCACCATTTTGTCTAGCAATTTCGTCATAAATCGCATTTTTTCTTCCTGCAAAATCAATAATTTCACATCGAATCAATTCATATTTTCTTCTTCTTTTCACAAAAATACCTTCAACAATTTGTCCTTCAGCAGCATTTATATTTGGAAAAATCCTATTTTCATCATCTCCATAAAAACCGTACGCACGACCTTTCGTATTAAGTCCTGCTATTTTCAGCTGTATTTTATCACCTTTTTTTAAAATTTTTTTCTCTTTATTTTCCATTCCATCTCCATTTTCCTATAAAATTTTCTCACTTTAATTAAAAATAAATTTGGTAATCCCATCATTTATACAAGATTACCAAACAAATTTTCTGCAATTTTAAAAATTAATTTCTATTTTTATTTTTATTTAGATTCAATATATTTTTTCAATCTCGCAATCGCTTCTTCCAATACAGGCAAGTCATGCACAATCGAAAATCTCACATATCCTTCCACTTGAAATGTAATTCCTGGAATTATTGCTAATTCAGTCTTTTCCAACAAATCCAAAATAAAATCAAAAGAACCTACATTTTTAAACTTATCAATTGTTTTGTATGTCGCAAATACATAAAATGCTCCTTTAGGCTTCAAGCACTTAAATCCTAATTTTTCCAATTCTTCCACAAAATAGTAAACTCTTTTTTTGTAAATTTCTGATAATTCAGTCGTGTCTGAACAGTAATCTAATGCTGCAATTGCTCCATATTGTGACAATGTCGAAGCACTTGTAACTGTATATTGGCTAATTTTTTTCACTTGTGACTGTAAATTTTCACTAGCAATCGTATAACCTAATCTGTATCCTGTCATCGAATGTGATTTTGAAAAACCATTAACAACTATCAATTGCTCCTTCAAAATATCGCTATATTTTGCAAACGAAGTGAATTTTTCAAATGCAATTTGAGCATAAATTTCATCACTTAAAAGATAAATTTCTTTATCCTTCAAAAATTCAACAATTTTTATCATTTCTTCTTCTGGAAGCGTTATTCCTGAAGGATTATTTGGATAAGTCAAAATTATTAATTTAGTTTTTGGTGTAATATATTTTTCCAAGATTTTCTCAGTCAAAATAAAATTATTTTCTTCCAAATCCATAAAAATGGTTTTTGCTCTTGCAACTCTAATTAATGGCTCATATCCAACATACGCTGGAGTTGGAATTAACACTTCGTCATCTTCTGCAAGAATTGTTTTAAGTGTAGAAGAAAGTCCTTCAGTCGAACCAACTGTAACTAAAACATTGTCTTTGTTGTAATTTCCTCCAAATTTTTCATTATAAAATTTTGCAATTTTCTCTCTTAATTCAGGCATTCCACCCACAGGTGAATATTTGATTGGGCTGTTTAAAGCATGATAAGCGATTGCTTCCTTTACTTTTTTCGGTGCATCCGTATCTGGCTCCCCAATTGTCATATTTATTACATTTTTATAAGCTGACAATCTTTCGTGAATTTTTCTTATATCTGATATTTCTATTCCTTTTATTATTGGATCTATGTACATTTATTTACTTCCTTTCTAAATAAAAAAATTATTTTTATAATTTTTTTAATTATAACATATTTTTATTTATATTTCTAATTTTATAATAAAAAAGGAAACAAGGTAATTTATTTATTTTTTCTAAATTAATTCACTAGACACAATTTTTTTCTTGTCAGCTTCTTTAATATCTTCACAAATCACATACTCAATTGTATTTGGATTTTTCAATCTAATAAAAAGACTTCCACTCTCATCATCTTGTACCAAAATCCGTATTCTCAAACATTCTGAAGCTGGAAATTCTTTTCCCTCTGCTCTTGTATCTCCCGAATAAAGTACTTCTATACTATTTTCATTTTCAATATCGTCATATTTTATCCACTCATTGTATTTTGTATTAAAATCAATAATTGGAACAAATCTTCTTTTCTTACTATATCCTATGCAATATTTAAAATTAATTTCTTCATTTTTAGTGATATTTCTAAACGGTATATACTCAACTTCTCCATTACCTTCTCTCAATTCTACTAATCCAAAGGCTACTCCTGTTTTAGAATTTAATCCTATAACTTCTCCTTCTGTTTCATTTTCTATTGAGTAAGCATCTTTCAAAATAATATTATACTTTTGTTTAAATTCTTCTGTTAATTCATTTTCAAATATTTCTTCCACAAATTTACTTTTTGAAGAATTTCCTGCCAAGAAAATATATATTTCTTTCAATTTTTTACCATCAAATACCACTTTGAATTTTTCTAAAAATGATATTACGCCATTATAAATATTTTTTTTCAAAATTTCATCTAATCTGTTATAATCAATATCCAATTCTTCATTTTGATACTGACCTGATTTGTTTGAAAGATAAATCGTTTTTTTCAATTTTTCTTTTTCTGTTTCTTCCAATTTTCCTTCCCAATAATCTCTCATTGATTCCATTATTTTTTTCATATTGTACTCAGCTTGATTTGACTCAGACACAAATGTTTCAAACCCTATTTTAGATTTTTGATTTATTGGCAATGAAATTTCATATCCCTTCTCAAACATCTTTTCTCTATTTTGCAAAAATACATCAAAAGCAATTAATGATAACAAATTTTCTCCACCTAAATATTTATCTCCTCCACTTTCAAGTTCCTGTATTTCATAATCATATTTTCTAGAATTTTCTTTTTCACGATAGATTCCATAAGAAAAATCTGTTGTTCCTCCACCAAAATCAAATACTGAATATCCAATTTCATTTTCCAAGTCTGGTTCTACACAGAATTTTTTCAATGCAGTTATCGCATAAGAAGCAGGTTCACTTGCTCCAAATTTCACTCTAAAATTCTTCATAATTTCTTCGTCATTTAAAATTGAATTTGGAAGTGACTTCATAATACCTTTTCTAAAACTATTCAATATTTTATTTTTTACTTCCAGTTCATAAGTTACTGGGAATGATAAAATGTATTCTAAAAATATCGAATATTGTCCCATATTATTGATTCTACAACCAATATAGTAAGCATAAATTTCTATTGGATCAAACTCATTTTCATTTAATTCCAAATAACCATTTAAAATTATTTCTTTTCCAGTTTTATCAGCTATTGTTTTTTTCTTATTTTTATTTGCAGACCATTGTTTTAAATCTAACATAAACTCGTTTATATCAAAATTATTTTGAGTTCTTTTCAGTTCATTTTCAGCATCAACCGAAACTTGAATATCATCATAATGCGTATATGGTCTACCTTCTGAAGACAAATACTCCGTTATAAATTTTTCAATATTATCAAAATGAATAATTGTAGCATTTTCATAATTTTCGGTTCTTTCAATAGCATCTAAATTCCCAGAAATTCTAATTGGCAAAGTTTTACTACCATTTATTCCCTCATTATCATCTTTATACGAAACAACAACCGTACTTTTAGTCCCAAAATCAATTCCAATTACCCCTGATTTAACAATGTCATTTTTAGGATTTCTGCTATAAATTTTCCTATCTAAGATGTCTTCATTTATTTTTTCTCCATCAATAACAACATCATTGTTTTCATCTGTGGCTTCAAAAATATCCCAGCTTCCTTTGTTTCTGTCATATATTTCTGTAGTATATTTTTTACTTCTGAATCTATCATAATCTTTGTCAACAAAAATTGAAACTAATTTTTTGATTCTAATTTCTTTTTTCATATTTTCTAGTTCGTTTGGTAAAATTTCTTGAAATTCTTTTAATTCTGTTATAACTTTTTCTTTTAAATTTTCAGCCTCCCGGACTGTTATCTTTTTTAACCCTTCAATATATATCCCACCTTTTTGAATATAATTCTTTATTTTAGACAATCCTTCTTCATCCAATTTTTGTATAGCTTCTTTTTGACTATTTTTTAAAATTTCAACTTTATTTTTATTAAACTCTTCTTTTAAAATTTTTTCTTTTTCATTTTCAATAAATTCATCAATTTTTTTAAAATTACTATTATAAATCATTCTAATTTCTTTTATTTTTTCATCAAATTCATTCTCGATATTTGAAAATTTTAATATTTGTTTTCTTACATTTTCTTCTTTTGATTCTGCCTCTCGTAATATTTTTTCTTTTGTTTTAAAATATTGCTCTTCAGCCATTTTTAAAATTTGTAATTTTTTTTCAACACTAGGATTGAATATTTTCATTTGAACAAAATCACCAGTATAATATCTTAAAAACATATTTTCAATTAAATATGAAACTTCCATGTTTGTTCTACTTTTATTTCTGTCATATGCCTCTGAAGATAAACAAATATATTTTTTCTTACCTATTCTATCTTCCCAAATCATTTTTGTATTTTTTATAACTATATTCTCCAAAATATTCGGAATTCTTTTTACTAAATTTACAAATTCACCACTACCTTTTGAAGAAACTTCTCTCAGTTTTTTTAATATATCTTTTATTTCTTCTTGTTTTTTATTATTAAATTCAATTTCAATATCGCCATCATAATAACAATAATAAAATAATTTCTTTTGCAACCACAATATATCTTTATTATAAACATCTTCTTCATAATAAGCTATATCATCATTATCATACTTCTCATTATCCGAAAAATATACAGTTAATTTTCTATCAGTAAAATTTTCATATAATTTTTTACTACCTAGTATTTCTACCTCCCCAACATCTCCTATTTGACTTAAAATATCATTGTAAGTTTTCTTATAAGACTGATAAGCCTTTCTAATTCCATTTTGATAACTTTCTGGTATATCTACTGATATTCTCAATTCTTGATTCATTGTTTTTCCTTTCTAAAAATTATATTTTTAATTCCTATTACAACTCTCTCTCTACAATTTTCCCCTCATCAATCTTCTCAACATCTTCACAAATTACATATTCAATCGTACTTGGATTTTTCAATCTAATAAAAAGACTTCCTTTGTCGTCATCTTGCACTAAAATTCTTATTCTTGAACACTCTGAAGCTGGAAATTCTTTTCCTTCTGCTCTTGTATTTCCTGAATAAAGTACTTCTATTATTTTTTCATCTTCTACATCATCATATTTTATCCACTCGTTGTATTTTGTGTTAAAATTAATAACTGGAATAAATCTTCTCTTTTTACTATATCCAAGGCAATATTTAAAATTAATTTCTTCATTTTTGCAATATTTCTAAATGGAATATACTCTACTTCTCCGTTACCTTCTCTCAATTCTACTAATCCAAAAGCTACTCCTGTTTTTGAGTTTAAACCTATAACTTTCCCTTCTGTTTCTTCCTCTATCGAATAAGCATTTTTTAAAATGATATTATATTT
Organism: Leptotrichia sp. oral taxon 498; assembly: GCF_002240055.1. NCBI lineage: Bacteria > Fusobacteriati > Fusobacteriota > Fusobacteriia > Fusobacteriales > Leptotrichiaceae > Leptotrichia > Leptotrichia sp. oral taxon 498. The sequence continues at coordinate 1,949,718 of NZ_CP016753.1, forward strand.
CTGTTTAAATTCCTCTGTTAATTCATTTTCAAATATTTCTTCCACAAATTTACTTTTTGAAGAATTTCCTGCCAAGAAAATATAAATTTCTTTTAATTTCTTATTATTAAATACTGTATCAAATTTTTCTAAAAATGAAATAATTCCTCCATAAATATTTTTCTTTAAAATTTCGTCTAATCTATCATAATCCACATCAAGCTCTTCATTTTTGTATTGATTTTCTTTATTTGAAAGATAAACTGTCACTTTCCCTGAATCCTTCAAACTTTCTTCCAATTTTCCTTCCCAATAATCTCTCATCGCTTCCATCATTTTTTTCATATTATACTCTGCTTGACTCGCTTCTGACACAAATGTTTCAAATCCTATTTCTGATTTTTTATTCGCAGGTAATGAGATAAAATATTTACCATTAACTAATTTTTCTCTATTTTGCAAAAATACATCAAATGCAATTAATGACAATAAATTTTCTCCACCTAAATATTTATCTCCTCCACTTTCTAATTCCTGTATCTCATAATCATATTTTCTAGAATTTTCCTTTTCACGATAAATTCCATAAGAAAAATCAGTCGTTCCACCACCAAAATCAAATACTGAATACCCAATTTCATTTTCCAAATCTGGTTCTACACAAAACTTTTTCAACGCAGTAATCGCATAAGAAGCAGGTTCACTCGCTCCAAAAACTACCCTAAATCTCTTCATAACCTCTTCGTCATTCAAAATTGAATTCGGTAGTGATTTCATAATTCCTTTTCTAAAACTATTCAATATCCGATTTTTTACTTCCAATTCATAAGTTACTGGAAACGAAAGATAATATTCCAAAAATATCGAATATTGTGCCATATTATTAATTCTACAACCAATGTAGTAAGCATAAATTTCTATTGGATCAAATTCTCCTTCTTTCAAATCCAAATACCCATTTATCGTATGCAAAAATCCTCCTTCATCTCTAATTTTTTTCTTTTTATTTTTACTAGAGGCCCATTGTTTCAAATCTAACATAAATTCATTAATATCAAAATCTTCTGTATTTCTTTTCAATTCATTTTCTGCTTCTAATGATACTTGGATATCTTCATAAAATGTATAAGGTCTTCCTTTAGATAAATTATACCACTCAATAAATCTTTCTAAATCACTAAAATGAATAATTGTAGCATTTTCATAATTTTCTGTTCTTTCAATATCATTCATATTTCCAGAAATTCTTATTGGTAATGTCTTACTATTGTTAATCCCTGCATTATCATCTCGATAAGATACAACTACTGTACTTTTCGTTCCAAAATCTATTCCAACTACTCCTGATTCAACAATATCATATTTAGGATTTCTAGCATAAATTTCATCTTCTATTTCTATAATTTCATAATTTTTTCCTTCTCCAATACATAAATTTCCTTCTCCATCTAAATCATCAAAAATATCCCAACTTCCTTTATTTATATCTTTAATTTCATTTTCATAAGTTTGTCCATTAAATCTTTCAAAATCTTTTTTTATATAAGCAGGAATTTTTGAATTCTCTTTCCCTCTTATTTCTATAAATTTATCCAAATTTTTAATTCTCATCGTTTTTTTATTTCTAACTTCTCTATTTTCCATTTTTATTTCTTCCTTTCATTTTTTAGTTACTTATTCCAAATTCAATATTTATTGTAAATTTTGCCACTATAAAATCTATAATTAATATAAAAAATTTTAATTTCCTTCTTTTTACTAAAAATCACAGCTAAAATAAACTGTGATTTTAATTTTTATTTATAAATCTTACTTCTATGTCCAAAATCAATAGCCACTATTACCAAAATATCATCCTGAATATCCACAATAAGCCTATAATCCATTATTCTATACCGCCAAAGCCCTTTTAAATTTCCTGTCAATGCTTTTCCTTTTATTCTTGGATTTTCCACATCTACAAGATTCTTTTTTATATATGAATATAGTGTTCGTTTAGTAGATTTATCTAACTTTTTTATTTTCTTATTTAACTCTTCCGAAATTTCTACTCTAAATCCCATTCTTTAGCTGCCTCCTCAAATGGAATTGTTACTAACTTCCCTTCTTCCTTTGCTTTTAAATACTCTTTACATATTTCCAAATCATATTCATCTTCTATTTTCTCAAATATTAGATCTTTAATATATTGAGATACCGAAAATCCTTTACTCTCAATAAATTTTTTTATTACTTTTTCCTCTTCATCATTAAATCTAATTGAAATTACAGACATTAATATCACTCTCCTTTTTTGTTTACATTGTAAACTAAAAAAATAAATAAGTCAATTTTTTATCTTTCTATAAAAATTTAATCTAAAATAACAAGTGACTGTTTAACAATATCACCTTTCCTATTTTTATATCCTTTAAATACAACTTTTTTTACTTCATTTTTTGTATAACCAGTATTTACTGGAATTGATGTTATAGGATTATATCTATCTCCTATTTTATTATCTAAAAATGTATAAACAGGTGCTGAAAATAATAAATTATATAATTCAAAAAAGTAATAGTATGTTTCTATCAAAATTTCTGTATCTTTTGGATTTTCATTTTTTTGGATATTAAATTCAATTTGTTCCCATAATAATTTTAAATTTGATGCTTGCAATCCTAGTCCTAAAAATATTTCTTTTCCTTTTTTTTCTGTAATTATAACTTCTATTCGTTTTTTTTCATTTTCAGAAATTTTCTTAAAATCATTAAAGATTTTTTCAAAATTATCATTAAAACTTTCATTTGATGAACTATTTTTAACTACTTCTTTTGCTTTTTGTTTTTCTTGATTCAACTCTTTTTCCAACTCATCTATTTTTAAAGTCAAATTTTTTTCTTTTTTCTCTGCTTCATTTTTCAAATTTTCTTTTTCAGAATTTAATGTTTTTATTTGTTGCTCAAGTTTTTCCTTTTCTCCATCATTTCTATTACTTTCAAATTTTTTTATTTTCTCATTCAATTTTCTAATTTCATTTTTCAATGTTTCTTCATTTGATGAACTACTTTGTAAACTTCCCAATTGACTTCTTAAATTTCTAATTTCTATTTTTAATCCATCATTCTCTGCTTTCATTTTTGCTTCATTTACAATTCCACTTTTTTTCAACATTTGATTTCTTTTACTTTTTAAACTTTCTGATAAGTTTTTTATTACCCATAATAAAAAGATAATTATCGCTATTAATATTACTATTATTACTGCTGCCATAATATTTTCCTCCTAAATTAATCCAAAACTTCCGTCCTAATCTCTTCTAATTGTTGTCCTCTCTTGTTAATTACTGTGTAATCAATGGTGTCTTTTCCTCTTGATTTTATAAAAATATCTGCATCTGCATAACTTCTTTCTATTTCTAAAATCAAATTATATATTTCACCTTTTTTATTCATAAAATTCAGACATATTTCTTTCTCATCTGCTGATAAAGTTTTAATCCATTCTTCTTCACTATTATTATCTAGTAATACTTGAAATTCTTCATTTCTTTTTATCCCAACCTTATACAAAAATTCTTCTTCATCAACAATTTTTTCTTTATACATTTTTATCCATCCACTTCTTTGACAAAGAAGAAGACCATAAACTTTAAAGAAATTTTTATTTAATTCAATCCCATTTTCTAAAACAATTTTATCTCCCTCAAAAATTTCAATTATATCAATTTCAAATTCGTACTCTTCCATTTTTTTAAAAACTTCACCAATAACAAAATCTTTAAATTCAGGCATAACATCAAATATTATTTTTACTTTTTTAGAAAAAATATTTTTGTTATTTTCAATATCTAAAAATAAAATTTCTAATTTTTTCCAGATAAGTTCTTGTATTTCCCAAAACTCTTTTCCATCAAATTCTTTATTCAAAAATCCGTTTGCTACTTTTTTATTAATTTCTAAATCGTATCTCTCATTATCTAATATTTTTTTATAGTATCCCATTGAATAAGTATATTCATTTTTATCTAATTTTAAAACAATATAATTTGTTGGAATATCTGATATTTCTATTTTTTTACTGCTTTGCTCACTTAAAATTCCAGCAAGTAAAGATGTTGTATTTTCCACTCGATACTCTACTTTATATTTGCTCATTACTTTATCTTTTAATACTGAAGTTGGGATTGATTTTCTTATACCTTTTTCAAAATTGTATTTTATAAAATCAAGTTCCTCTTTTGTTCTAATATTTGAAAATGACAATGAATATCTCAAAAATATTTTTTTATCAATTTCATTATTCAAATAAAGTCCCAAAGTATATGCAAATATTTCAATTAAATTTATTTCTTTATCTATTTCTTCCAAATAAATTGTATTTTTAAATGGGTTTTGAAAATCTATCCAATAAAAATTTTCTTTATTTTCAGTATTTTCATATTCTTTAAAAGCATCATAAGAAAACAAAATATCATTTTTTGAAGTATTTGGTCTGCTCTCAAATTTTTCATAATCTTCCAAAAATTTTTTAATATTACAAAATTTCATAATACTCAAATTTTCTATAGAATCCTCATTTCTTTTAGAAAAAATACTTTTAGGATATATTCTACCATCTGAATCTTTTATTAATACTCTAACCATTTCATTGTCAAATTCTATCAATACTTGTGCATTTTTATCCACGTTATTAAGCGGATTTTCTCCGTAAATACTTTCATCAGAATACACTTTTCTAAAATCTTCACTTTTAGAAAATTTTCTTTTATCATAAATTGACCATAATCCTAAATTCATATCTTTTAGATTTGGTTTTAAATATTCAATTTTACTTTTATCATTTTCTTCTTCTAAAATTTTATCCTCGAGAAATCCCTTTTCAAAAATAATTTCTCCCTTTTCAATTAATTTTCTTAAACCCTTCACATTTTTCACAATAACTACATATTCATCGGTTCCTTTTTGAGCCATTCCTATAATATTAAAAAACATCATATTTGCCAAATTTTTAGAAATATCTAATTCTCGATCAAAAATATAAAATTTCCCATTTTTTCTTTCAATTAATAAATTTAATATTTCTATCGTAGCATTCGTATTCAACGATATTTCTTTTATCGGAAATATTATAGAATTTCCTTCTTCTTCAGTAAACATTTCAAATTCTATATTATAAATTTCATAATTATTATTTCGATTCATCAATATTTTTTGAAAATTGTTATTACTTATTCTTATTTTCCCATTTTCAAAAATTTTTCTTTGAATATAATAATTTTCATTCTTAATTTGTTTAAATAAATATTCATTAGGAATTGAAGAATTGAAATCTAAAATTCCATATTTTGACAATTCCTCTTCGTATTCTTCTTTTCTTTCAATTATTTCATTTTTGTTTTTCACAAAAATAGGATCTTTTAATTTGTAAATTATCAGTTTTCTTTTTATATCTATTATTTTAGTTTCTGTCTCTACTTTTGTATTAAAATATTCCAAATAAAGTCTTTTTTCAATATTTTTAAATAACTCTATTATTTTTTCTTTATTATCAATATATAACCTAGAAATATAGTTATATAATTCTTCTTTTTTTATAGTATCCTTATGCAAATACACGACCTTATTGTTTACTTTTAACATCTTTACACCATTTCTTCCTATTCATTTGATAAATCTATCTCTTTTGGCTCTTCTATATATTCATCTTTTTTTATTTTTTCACTATTAGAAACGCAATACTCAATTTTATTTGGAGAAATACTTCTTATATAAATATATTCGTCATCATCATATTCATCATCTAAATCAATCATAATTGTTTTTATATTTTCTAATTCAACATCTTTCAATAAGTTAGAATAATTATCTGTAAAGTAAATTTCATTTTCTATCTCATTTGCTACAATATATTTTTTCCACTCATCATACCCAATTTTTTTATCCAAAATATTTTTAAATTCTCCATTTCTCTTTCTTCCAACAATATAATTAAACGGAACTTCTTCTACTGAACTCTCTGTTTTTATTTCTCCATTTTTTCTAAGCAAAATACTTCCATAAGCAACCCCTGTTTTACCATTTGGAATAAATTTATTTCTATCAATCACATATCCCATTTCTCTTTGTTTTTCTTCAGCTTCTTCTGTCCCTAGTGGCGGAAATATCTTTACTTTTTCACTAAATTTTTCATTTCCATCTACCATTTCTACTTTTTTTGCTTCAAAAATTTCTTTAATATATTCAGATTTACTTGAATTTCCTGCCAGAAATATGTTAATTTCATTTATTGTTTTACTTTCTACTGTTGAAATTAGATTTGCAAAAAACTCATTTACTCCTTTTTTTATCATTTCTCTTATTCGATTTTTTAATCTATCAATATCCACTATTAAATTAACTGTAGTTTGATTAGAAAATTTATCCAATAAATTTATTGACAATTCTCCTAAATCATCATTGTAATTATCAGGCATATCACTGTTTTCCCAAATAAATCTTAATCCCTCAGCTATTTTTATTAAATTACTTTTAGCTTCTTTTGTTTCATTTATCATATCATAATTTTTCAATGGCACTTTTTTGTTTAAAGGTAGAGAAATTTGAAAATTCCCCTTTCTCAAATTTTCAATATTTTCTTCTGACATAAATGTTTCATATGCTAATGCACTTAAAATATTTTCTCCTCCTAAATACTTATATCCACCCGATGAAATACTTTCCATTTCATATGAATATCTATCATCATCTTCAAGTTTTCTAAAAATCCCAAAATCAAAATCTGTTGTTCCACCACCGAAATCAAATATACCATAAAATACTTCTTCATCTTTTACCCTATTAAAAAAATTATATTGTTCCAATGCTGTGGCCGCATAACAAAATGGCTCACTATTAAAATTTCTTACAGAAAATTTTTTCATTATTTTTTCATTGTTTAAAATCGTTACAGGTAATGATTTTTTTATTCCTTTTTCAAAGCATAGTCTTATTTTTTCTCTTATAGCTTTTTCATAAGTTACAGGATAACTCAAAATGTATCTTAAAAATATTTTTTTATTACACATATTATTAAGATTTAATCCAATGTAATAAGCATACAATTCAACAGGAGTAATATCGTCTTCTGAACCTTCTAAAAATTTTTTTATACTATACTCATTTCTTCTATCTTTTATATTAATTTTTCGATTTCCACTCGCCCATTGTTTTATATCTGACAATATTGAATTCAGTACTTCAGGTTTATTTGAATTTACAAAATCATTTTGTGCATGATGTGATACTTGAAGATCATTCCATTCAGTATAAGGACGCCCTTCTTTTTCTTTATACAATCTTAAGAATTTCTCAAAGTCTCCAAATTCAATCATTGTCGGATTTTCAAAATTCTTTTCTTTATAATTTTCATTAGCACTATTCGAACCTATTTCTAATGGATATATAGTTTCTGCATTATCTCTATAAATTGCAACTGTACTTTTTGTTCCAAAATCTATCGCTACAATTGCACTTTTTTCTACATCATTTTTTGGATTTCTCCCATATACTTTTATATTCTCTTCCTGCACAAAAGGCACACTTTCTGACCCTTTCACATCATCAAAAACATCCCAATGCCCACCATTTATATCAGTTAATTCTGATTCTAATAACTCATTTAAATTTGCTCTTTTATATTCACTTTTTTTATAATATTCTTTTATTTTAATATCATTCATAAAACAATTCTCTCTTTCTGCTATATTTTCTACCATTCTTTTTATCTCATCTTGTATTCTATTTCTTTCATCGCCAAATTTTTTACTCAATATTCTCAACTCCAAAATACATTTTTACAAACAAAATAACTTTAAATCTTTCTAAATATATTTTTCAACATTTTTTAGATTCTTTAAAGTTATCTTGCTCTTTATTTTTTATTTTAATAAAACAATAGATTGATACAATAATTTTTTGTCTCTTTTTCTTTGATACCCTTTCACAATAACTCTAGCTACATCACCATTGCTCACACTATTTGAAGATGGTATTTGAGAAATTGGATTGTATCTTTCACCAATTTCAGGATTTACAAACTCATACACTTCTTCATCATACTCTTTATTCATCACATTAATTACATAGTCATAGATTTTAACTAACACAGCATAAAAATCAGCATTCTCAATAAAATCATTTTTTAAAAAATCTTTATAATTTGAAAATTTTGTAGTTACCAAATATAAAAACATATCTTTTCCCAAATGTGGTTTTAATATCGCGTCATATTTCTCTCTATCATTTTCAGGAATTTTCAAATACTCGCTATAAAGAGCTTCTAATTCTTCTAAGTCTTTAAAATCCGCTAATCTTGATATTAAGTTATTCTTATCATTTTTTAATTCATTATTATCTTTTTCTAATCCAAAAATTTTATAATCTCTATTTTTCACATCTTCTGTCAAAGAACTAACTTGATTTTCCAAACGAGTTATCGATTGATTTTTAGAAAGAATTTCTCTTCTTAAGTCATCAACATTTTTTTCTAAATTAGTTTTTTCTCTCAACAAATTATTTATTTTGAAGTTTAAATCATTTATTTTAACATCTCTAGATTTAATTTCTCCATTTAATTTTAAAAATTCATCTTCTGCTCCCTTTTTAAAATTTGAAAATTTTGTTTCTAAATTATCGAAATTATCTTTTTCTTGATTTAAATCTTTACTTAATTTTTTAATTTCATCAATTTTCTCATTTTTTTCTTCTTCTAATTTTTTATTTTTTTCTTCCAATTCAGTATTTTTTTCTGTTAGTTCTGATATTCTTTGATCTTTTTCTTCTATCTCTTTTATTTTTTCATTTTTTAAATTTTCTAATCTTTCCTTTAAATCTAGATTTTCTTCTTTTAATTCATTTTCTTGATTTTCATTTCCAAAATTTAAGTTATTTTTCTCTTTTACTTCTTTTTTATCTTCATCAGAAATCGTTTCTTTTGGAGAATAAATATTATTTAATTTCTCAATTTCAGATATTCTCTTTTCTAATCCATCAACTCTTGTACTAATTTTGGCTATAATCGATAAAATACCTTTTATTTTCTCTATACTATCATTTAAAATTTTTCCTGTTTGTCCATCATTCATTTCTATCTCTCCTTAATTTCCTTTCAACTTCTTAGCAAATATTGAACTCAAATTCACTTCATCTTTTGCTACTGTATTCAAATTTTCTTTCTTTTTAGAAATCACTTTTGACCTTTTAGCATTCACTTTAAAAAAATTTTCATTATTAGTCTTTACAAAAATTTCATTTTTAAAATTTTCTTCTTCTTTTGTTCTAATAAATTGTTTTCCTTTTTTAGTTATGAAAATCTTTTCGTTTTCATTATTAGAAATTTTCAAAACTACATTTTCTTTTAAATTCACATTTTCAAGCAAAATTTTTTCCAAAGTCTCTAAAGTGAAATTACTATCTTCTAAAACTTCAAAATCATTAAATCCATTATAAATTTCTTTAACTTTTTCAAAATCTGTACCAAAAATCAATAAATCAAAAACATTTTTTGAACGAAAATTTTTTTTTAACCACGATAAAAATTCTTTTACTTCCCTATTACAAAATTTTTCTCCTTGATATTTTTTTACATTTCCATTATATTCTGTCAAAATTCCCTGTTCAGAAACATAAATCGCAATCGAAATTTTCACTGTCATTTTTCTCAGCTCCTCTCAATTATTCTTTTGCTGTTTTTTCTATATTTTTTTATTCTGATATAATTTCTAATCAATATATGTTCTTTATTATATTTTTTCGTTTAATTTTTCAAGTTCTTCATCCATCTTGTCTAATTTCTCTTTTAAATAATCATACATTGCAACATCATCATCTGCGTCTAATTCATTATTTAAATATGCATCTATATTTGTTGTAGGAATTTTACCATTTTTATGATCTTCTAGCATTTTTTTAAATTCATTTGCATCCATTTTTATTTCAGCTGCTCCTTTTATTGTTCCAAATGAAATAGGTTCTTCCAACCCTAAATCTTCACCAAAAGCCTGAAATATTGTTGAAATTGTATTTGATTTATGTTTTTTCTTCTCTGTTTCATTTAAATTTTCTAATTTATGTTCTTCTTCAGGAGTTAATTCTTTCATTGATTCTTTTACAGCATTTATATAACTTGCAACACTTTCATAGTTCTCAGGTTTTATATCTCTAACTTCTGCTGTATAAGAGAATCTTTCATAATCTCTTGGCTCTATTTGGCTTTTTGGACTTAACAATTTTACTATACCTTCAGCTAAATTCGCTATTCCGGAAAATAGTGCTCTTCCTACACCAGCTATTGCAGTTCCCACCGCTCTAATTGCTCCTGTTATTGCATGTCCTACCCCACTAAGAAAACTCCAAAATCCCATTTTATTCATCTCCTCTTATTAATTTTTATTACTATTTTTTTCTTTCTTATATTTTTTTATTTTACTTTAATGATGTATCATCCCATTTTATCCAATTTTTCTTTTAAATAATCATACATCGCTACATCATCATCTGCATCTAATTTATTGTCTAAATACGCATCTACATCCATTGTAGGTATTTTATTATTTTTATAATCCTCTACCATTTTTTTAAATTCTGTTGGATTCATTTTTATTTCAGCTGCACCCTTTATTGCTCCAAATGAAATTGGTTCTTTCAATCCTAATTCTTCTCCAAAAGCCTGAAATATTGTTGCTATCGTATTCGATTTATATCTTTTCTTTTCTGTCTCACTTAAATTTCCTAATTTTTGTTCTTCTTCAGGTGTCAATTCTTTCATTGAATTTTTTACATCACTTATATAACTTGAAACATCCTCATAATTTTCAGGTTTTTTATCTTTTATATTAGCTGTATAAGAAAATCTTTCATAATCTCTTGGTTCTATTTGATTTTTGGGACTCAATAATTTTGCTATACCTATAGCTAAATTTACTATTCCAAGAAACGGACCTACTCCTAGACCAAGTATAGAACTTCCTATCGCGCTAATTGCTCCTACAACACCACTTATTGCTGATGCTATCAAACCAAATACCATTTTTACTCATCTCCTTTTCCTAATTTTTCCATTGCTAATTTTTTTATTTCTAAAGGATCTCCACTATCTATTTTTTCATCTGTTATTTCTTCTGACAAAAATTCTATTATATTTTTCTCTAATTCTTCTACTCTATTAATTTCTTCTAATTTATGTTTTTTCTTAACAAAATATTTTTCTTTTAAATATTTTGCTAATAGATTTTTTTCATTTTCTGTTGCAATTCTTATATTTTTTACATATTCTTTGTTAGCTTTTTTAAAAATATTTGATCTATCTCTTATATCCCTTATAGAAAAATTTTCCAATGCTGCATACATATTTTTGAAACTACTTAGCAAGTCACTTCTGCTAAATTCTATAATAGTTTTCATTTCCTCAAAAGTCGGCTCCCTATCAAAAATATTACTTTCTGAAAATATTTCTCTTCTATAATTTTCTCTATAGTAATTAATGCAACTATCTTTCAATATTTGTTCATCTACTTCTTCATCCGAAGTTGTATTTGTCAATAATTTTATTTGAACTTGTACTGCTTTTGACCATCCTTGAGAAAAAACAACTGCTCTTCCTGTTGGCAAACTAGATAAAAATTCTTTTTGTTCTTTTTCCAAAATCATTGTATTTCCAACCGATTCTTTATCATCTTCTGCAAACAATTTATGAATTATTTTTGTATTCGTATTTTTCAACACTTCAGGAGTTAATTTATTCGGAATTTGATCAGCAATTATTAACGATTCTCCATATTTTCTAACTTCAGCAAGCATGTCAGCAAAAATTTCCACACCTTGTTTTTTATTAACCGAATCTCCTGGCTCAAATTTACTAAGTAGTCTATGTGCTTCTTCAATCAATGTAATATGTTTAAAATGTTTATTTTCTTTATATTTTGCTCTTAATGCTTCTCTTAAATTCGTCATTATAAGTCCCATTACAAAAGATTTTTCTCCAGTATTTTTTACTTCTTCTATTTCTAAAACAACTTTTTTATCTAATAATCCCACAAAATCAATACTTCTCGGTGTATTTAACATAAGTCCTTTTGAACCTAGAGTCAAACTTTGTAATCTAGCTTTTATTGAACCAATATAGTCTTTTTTCAATCTTTCATCAAATCCTTGTTTCTCAGCTACAGCATCCACTTTTTTCAATATATCATTGAATGTAGGAAATGCGTAAACATCATCTGCAAATGGATTTTCAAATTTTGTATTCTTATTCGTATTTACATTCCAACCATAATCTTTGTAACATTCATATATTGTTGATTCAATTAATTGTGGTATAGCTGCTTCCATATCAAATGAGGCTTCAATAGCAGCTTTTATCATATCTACTCTCGAAGTTAAACTTTCGTGTGGAAAAAACTCGAATGGATTCAATCTAAATGGTGCAATATTATCTTGACCTAAAGTAAAAATTACCATATCTTCTGTTTTTTTACTAAGTTTCATAATTCTATATTCCGTTTTAGCTGGTTCCACTACCAAAAATGGCATTCCACTTTCAAGCAAAATTCTTTGACAAGTAGTCGTTTTACCTGTTCCTGTTACTCCAGCAACAAAAATATGTTTATTCAAATCTTTTTTATCAATATTTACTTCTGAATTTTCTAATATTTTCCCACTTTGTACCAAATTTCCTAGTTCCAATGGTTCTTTCATTTTTTCATCAGTTGTATTTAATCCAAATTCCACTTGTTTTGTTACTTTTAATCCGTTTACTTCTTTTCTAGGAAGTCCTGCAATCAACGATAATTCTTTCGATGAATAAAAATCATTAACAAATCCATTTCCTATTTCTATTGAATTTACAGTATAGAACTCATCTTTTTCAATATCATTTTGAATTTTATTCATTTGAAAATTAACTAAATTATTTATTATTTTTTTATCTTTCACATTATCTAATCTGTAATATTCCAATGGCCTTTTATTCCCTTTTTTCCCAGAAGATAATGATTTCAATGTATTTCCCAATTTAAGCAAAGTTGCAGAATTATCAGCAAAAATATATGTATTTACTCTAAATAACCCTTTTCCTTTTCCATAATCAATTATTGGCAATAAAGTTTCATCAATATATGAAATCCATGAATGAATTTCTTTTTTTATAATTTCAATATTTTCTGTTTCAGATGTTCCTGTACTAGAACCACTATTTTTAGTTGTACTGTTATTTTTTGTAGTTCCAATTGTCTTATTTTCCGAAGTTCCTGATGTTTTGCTAGTTGAAGTTCCAGTAGCTTTACTCAATGAAGTTCCTGATGTTCTACTTGTCGATGTTCCTTTAGCTTGGCTAAGGTTACTTCCTTCTGTGATTGTTTTACTTCCTCCTTCTGATTTATTTTTATTTGTTCCCCATGATGTTCCAGCACTTTCCCCTGTTGAAGATGATTTACTACTTGTAGAAGAACCATTACTCGTTCCTGTTGTCGTACTTTTACCTGTATTTTCTGTTTTGTTAGATCCCTCAGAATTACTCCAGGTATTTCCAGTAGCTTTATTATAATTCGTTCCTTTTGTTTCACTTTCATTAGAACCTTTAGTATCACTAGCACTGCTTCCTTCTGTTTTTGTCTCACTAGATCCACTAGTCTCATTACTACTTTTACCTTTTGCTGTACTCTCACTAGTCCCACTTCCTACAGTAGCACTCTCCCCAGTATTATTACTTTGATTTTCCCCCAATTGATAACTTCTCTTATGAACTGTATTATAATAATTATACTGTTTATAAATATCCTTCTCAATCTCTACAATTTCCTCTTTCTGAATTGGATTAGCATAAATCACAAGTCCAAATGTCCCTTGATTTCCCACGCTCATTATGTCAATTAATCTGTCAATTCCCTGAAAATCACTTCTATCTTCAGATTCATTTATTCCAGGATTTCCTTCAAAATATGCATATTTATTCCCTTGATTTCTTATAACCTTCAAAACTTCTTCTTTTTCATCAGAAATAATTTCTTTTATCTTACTTCCTCTAAAATTCCCTTCAATACTCGGTTTTAAAATCATATCTCCAACATCTTGCAATTCCAAAATGCTATTGCTTGAATCAATATAACTGTTTTTCGCAACTCCAAAATAAATCGAAACTTTTTCTTTCGTCCCCAAAATAATGTACAAAAAATTATTAAAACTATCCCTCAATGCTCCCAAAACATTCTCAAAAGCCTCTCTTCTCGGTGCTTTTTCTTCTTCTTCATAAGTAATCTCATTAATCTTATAAAGTGCAATATCCCCAAAATTCTCCTCTAACAAATCAAAATCCGTCACTTCATAAATATCAGTAAATAAATCTTGTTTTTTTACTTCATTCACTAATTTTGTGTCAATTTCTTTTAAACTTTCTATTAAAGTTTCTTTTTTCATATTTTTTTGCCTCCAATTTTTTAAAAATTTTAATAGATGTCTCCAAAATAATTTTTAACTTCAGCTGATTTTGCATTTTTTTCATAGATTAAATCTATTAAGAAGTTCATGAAATTTAATGTGTCATTTAAGTCTATTTTGAAAGTATAATATCCATTTCCTTTATCATTATTATTATCAGAATATTGATAATACCATCTCATTTTTAAATATATTTCTCCTGTTTTTTCTATTTTTAAATTATAATGCCCATCAATAGAATACCATTTTGCATCACTATTATTCCCATGATAATTTGTATACTGATAATCATTATAATCATATGAACATCTCTCATTCTCCCAACCTAAAAACGACCCCTCATACACATAAGACATCGGCAACTCCCTTACAATATTATCCTCAGTCTCTTTCTCATTCGGCTTATCCCCATACTTTCTAAACTTAAATTTATAATTCGCTAACTCCTCTTTTGTTTTCCAAGTTTCTTTCAAAATATCTCTCAACGGAACTGCTCCACCCGAAATAAATCTCATTTTCAATAACTTCTCAATCCCACTTCTATCACTTATCGAATACAACAACTCCATAAATTTCTCATCATCTGTCAAATATTCTTCCGCATTCTCCCTCAAATAATCTACATTTAACTGCACCACTTTCAATGCCTTAGTACTCTCATCATTCATTGTTTCAACTTCTTGCACATCTTCAATCACAATAATATCATCACTCATTAAATTTTCTCCTCATTTTAAAATTTCTTTTTATTATCTTTTATCTAATTATTATTTACATTTTGAAAATAAATTATATCAATAAATATCTTCAAAATAATTCTTCAAATTATCCGCCTTCACATTTTTCTCATGAATTATATCAATCAAAAAATTCATAAAATTTTCAGTGTCATCTGCATCTATCTTGAAAGTGTAATGACTATTTCCTTTACCAAAAGAACTATAATAACAATACCATCTCATTTTTATATATATTTCTCCTGTTCTCTCCATTTTTAAATTATAATGTCCACCAATAGAATACCATTTAGCGTTGGAATTATTACCTCTATAAGTGTTTTTAAAATTAGCAGTATCATACAAACATATCTCATTTTCCCAACCTCTAAAACTCCCTTCCAAAACATCCGACATCAATAACTCCCTCACAATATTGTCTTCCGTCTTCTTCTCTTCAGGTTTATCCCCATATTTTCTAAATTTCACTTTATAATTTGCCAATTCTGCTTTAGTCTTCCCACTTCTCCACAAAATATCTCTTAATGGTACTGCTCCGCCTGATAAAAATCTCATTTTTAATAATTTTTCTACTCCGCTTCTATCGTTTATTGAATATAGCAAATCCATAAATTTTTCATCATCTGTCAAATATTCCTCAGCATTTTCTTTCAAATATTCCATATCTAATTGAATTACTTTTAACGGATTATTACCATTTTCTTTTACTGTTTCAGCTTCTATAATTTCTTTATCACTCATATTCTTATCCTTTCTCGCATTTCACATTATTATCATGTAATCTTGCTAAAAAATATCTCCAAAATAGCATTTTAATTTATTTTCTTTAACATTTTTCTCATAAATTATATCTATCAAAAAATTCATAAAATTTAAAGTATCGTCAATATCTATTTGAAAAAAATATTCTGATGAATCCCCACAAGTCATATTAAAATATAATTCCCAACTCTTATCCAATTTCAAATTAAAATTATCAGGCGACCGCCAAGTTCCATTCCCCACATATCTTTCACCTGACCAAACTCCAAAAGTTCCTAAAAAGATAGCCGCCATTGATAATTCTCTTACCACATTATCCTGCGTAATTTTTTCATTCTCTCCAATTCCATATTTTCTAAATTTTACTATATATTCTTTTAACTCTTCCCTATTTTTCCCGCTTCTCCACAAAATATCTCTAATTGATACCCCTTTTCCTAATAAAAATCTCATCTTTAATACTCTCTCTACACCACTTCTATCAGCCATTGAATAAAGTAAATCCATATATTTCTCGTCATCTTCAAAATATTCTTTTATATTATTTTTCAAAAATGGCACATCTAATTGAAGTTTTTTAAGTACACCATCATTATTTTTGTCGAATTTTCCCACATCAGATGATTCTCTTACTATAATTTCATCTTCGACTATAATATCTTCCATCTCACACTCTCCTCTACAGTTATGCAAAAGCTGCATTTAAACTTTCGTTTTTCTAATTTTAATAAAAAAGATAAACTCTTTTACTTTCTAAATTTTTATTTTTTTATTTTTTAATATATTATCTTTAAACTTATTAATATTATAACTTATTTCTGTTATTTTTCAAATTATTTTAATAAAAAAAATCCCTTTCCCAGAGATTTTTAAATTACTATTATTTCTTTTTAATCCAATATCTAGCCACAATCCTAGATAACTTCACAATCTTTTTTATTCCTTTCAAATGTTTCGTTTCCAAAAAAAGACTTGCAGATAAGCTGCTCCAGCTGTCATTCCACCAATGAATTCCATAAGTTTCAGGTTTTATGCAATCTTCTGTGTATTTTTCGTGATAACCGTATGGATAAAAGTATTCTTTCGGAAAAATTACAATTTCTCCATCTTTTAAAATATTTTCTCTTTTTTCGCTCAAATTATATTTTTTCTCAAAAACATAAGTAAAAATCTTTGGAATCGTCCAAATAGGCTTTTCCCAAATGTCAGCTTCGTAAAACTCCATTATTTCTTTTAAAATTTCATTATGTTTCGTTGTCCCAAAAATACCTACACTTATGTGTTTTTTGTCTTCGTAGCCAATAAAAAATTCCATTTTTTTTGAAAGTTTATCTTTTTGATTTTGAAAAAAAGAAATTTTTTCTTCCAAAATTGGTGTCAAATCTTTTATTATTTCCATATCTGTGTCCACATAAATTCCTGAATTCTCATACATAAAATGAACTCTCATGTAATCTGAAACATATGCCCACAATTTTTTCTCATAACATTCACGAAAAAATCTGTTCTTTTTTAGATGTTTTTCCATATCAAAATTTTTCTCGTTAATCTCAATTATCTCAAAATCTGGTAAATTCTTTTTCCAAGATTCCAAGCATTTGTAAAAAATCTCTGGCTTTTTTGCATTTCCTATCCAGACATAATATATTTTTTTATCTATAATTTTTTTTTCTGACATTTTTTCTCCTATTTTTATTTTTAAATAAAATTATATTAAATTTTTAAATATTTTTATCAAAAATTTTATAATTTTTTTTATTTTTAAACTTTAATTCTCTCCAATTCCCTTTTTTTCTCAATTTGCTTATACATGTAGTCAATACTTGTAACAATTGCATAAACTGCCACTAATAGCGCCATATTTTTGATTAATCCATCTCCAAAGAATGAACCTCTTGGAATGTAAAATAAATTTGGGATGAAATAATAGCTTGTAAGCAATAAAAATCTGTTTTTTACAACATATTTTTCATATTTTATGATTGCAATTCCCAATAAAATTGAGATTATAATTAGCCAAATATATCCTAAATCATACATTTCAGCGATATAGTTTGAACCTATTCCTTCTCCTTTTAAATATGCCGTTGGATCTAGCTCGTATGTCAATCTGTCGGCTAATGAATTTGTCATGTAAAGCGTGTCCATTGACTGTGGCTTGAATCCAAAAAGTCCTTGTAAAATGTAAGGATATGGACCTGCACCCACAATTTTGCCTTTGAAATTGACTGTGTATCCTAAAACTAAGTAACTTACTCCTTGTGAGAATAAAAAGTTGCAGATTGAATTTATTAAGTCGAAACTGAATATTTTTTTACTTCTGAATGAGACCAGAAATTGGGAAAAAATTACTGTAAAAGCCGTTAATTTGACCATTGTCTTTGGTTTTATCTTTATTCCATAAACTTTTGCGTAATACCACATAACGAATAATAATTGAGTTAAGAAAATCGCTCTTGCTCCTTTGAATGAATCCAATAATTTTACCATTAAATAAAGTGCTGAAACGAATAAAAATTTCTTTTTTTTAGGAATGGAAATTAAAAATATTAAAAATCCGATTGTCATTATTGTTCCGCTTCCTTTTGTAAAAACGGGATATTCGACATTTTTTAAAATTCCTGTGTAATATGCTTCGTATCCAGCACTTAAAATTACTTTTAACTGAAGCAACATCTTGTAAGCTAGAGCGGGTAACGAAATTATGAATAAGAACATTCCTAAATTTTCAAAAATGGGATTTTTTTGAAGTGTTACGCTGCTTTTTAATTCATAGATTTCTTCATTCATAATTCCAATAAAAAATCCTAGATGTGTAAATAGCAAAACTAATAAAAATATTGTTATAATTTCTATTCGGACATCGTAATAAAAGTAAAAATTGGCAAATTTTGTTGCCCAGCCGAATTCACGGTAATTTACAACATCTAAAAAAATTCTCGTAAAATTGAATAAGAACGTGGTGTACAAAAAAATCATATAGGAATTTAGCCAATCTAAATAAACTTTTGCTGTTAAGAATACATAAATATAGACAAACATAAGCAAAACTTCTAAAAATTTCATATCTGACTTTATGTTTTCAAAATGTACTGCCACTTTTAAAAATAACACAAAAGCTATTACAAATATATGAAATATTAAAAATAACAGTTTATCTCTTCTCATTTTTTTATTTTTCTCCTTTTTTTATTATTTTTATTTTTTTTATTTTATAAAAATTTATAAAATTTAATATTTGACAAGATGGCTTGAACCTTTGCTGTTATTATAAATTTTAATAATTTTTCTTTTCTAAAAATTTTTTTTATCTTTCGACCACATAATAAATCCTAAAAAACTTCCCAAAACAAAAAATAACTTGCTGTTGCACTCTTTAAAAGATTTTAAGTAGCTATAATTTGAAAATCTGCAAAATTTATAATAAACTGCGTTATTTAAAAGCCTTTGCTTAAAAGATAATTTTTCAAAATTTATTTCGTTGTGATAAAGCGCCTGTCCCTTTGGATTTTTTAGCAGCAAATTATTATATTTTGCCGTTAATCCATCTTTTTGATAATCTTTAATTTCAATTTTTTCATTGACATAAAGCATTTTATAATTTCTGCAAATTCTGTTATAAACAACAGCTTCGGTTATAAATTTTTCACCGTCAAATACAGGAAATGGAAATTTTTTTATAATTTTTGTAAAAAATGCAAGCCCTTTATCTCCTGTTACGCCGTATTTGTTATAAACTTCAAACTGTGTCGCAATTAATTCATCTTTTGGAAAAGCGCTTCCTATAATTTTTCCGTTTGGATAAGTTGAAAGATAGCCCATTCCAGCTAAATTCTTGTTATTTTCATATTTTTTTAAATATTTTAAAATAATTTCAAGCCCATAATTTTTGTATTCATCGTCAGAATCAAGACAGATAAACAATTCTCCTTGTGCTTTTTCCAGCGCAAAATTATACGCCCTCTGTTTTCCGCCATTTTCTTTAAAAAAATATTTTATATCGAGTTTTTTTTCTTTTAAAAAATCTTTTACAAGTTCATTTGTTCCATCATTTGAGCCATCGTCGACAATCAGCCATTCAAAATCTTTGAAAGTCTGATTTTGCAATGAAACATATAATTTTTTTAGTAATTCTTTTCGGTTGTAGGTCGGTGTAAAAATTGTAAATTTCATAATTTTCTCCTATTTATTTCATCTTTTCAAAAATTTTTTAAAAATATTTTTTATTTTTTCAGCAACTTCTTTATTAATAAGTATTTTTGCGATGATTCCCAAATAAACTATTTTTAATGCAAATTTCATCCACGAAACTTCATGATTTGACAGATAAAAAATCGCTGGATTTAATAAAATTATCAAATAAAAAAACATTTTTCTGTAATTAAAAGAAATATGATATTTTCTTTTTATGACGACCATTTCGGCAACTGCTCTCAATAAAAATGCCAAAATTGTTGTCCACAATGCAATAAATACCCCATAACTTTTAAAATTTGGAATCAAAATTAAATTTCCAATTAAATTAAAAGCCATCGCAAAAACTGAAAAATAAAAAATATACATACTGTCTTCATGAAAATGAAAAAAATAATCCAGACAGACAAGCGCCTGTATCACAATTCCCGCAAGAACATATGGGATAAAGTCAATTGCAGCGGCATAACTTTTTGGAAAAATAAGTTTTATTGCTTCTGGTGCAAAAAGCTGCGCAATTACACATGCAAACGAAATTATTCCCAAAAATGTTTCAAGACTTTTTGTAATTTTTGGATTATTTCTATCCGTTTTCATTGCTTCATAAAACTCTGGAGTCCAGCTGTTTATAAACGATCCCGTTATTACTGAAAGCGCCCTTCCACCAGTAAATGCAAGGCTGTAAGCTCCAACAATTGCAATTGGAATAAATTTTCCCAAAACAATTCTGTCGCTAAAATTTACAATTTGGTCAGTTAATTCAATGAAAATTAGTGGCAATCCATTTTTTAGTGAATAATTTACATATTCTTTCTTAAATTTAAAATTAAATTTTCCAAAATAATCTTTAAAGCAATAAATCAAAAGCAAAACTACAGCCGCAAAATTTGCAATTTGATTTCCAAGCGCTCCTAACTTCATATATTTTATAAAATATATCGCTAAGAAATAATTTGAAAAAAGTTTGATTAAACTTCCAAATGCAACTTTTCTGTACATCTTTTTCATTCTAAAAAGCGTTATTGCAAGTGTATTTAAAGCATTTACAAATCCTATTACAATTGTTAAAATAATCAGTGAATTGTAATCAATTTTGTTTAAATCAATTATATATGAAAATATTTTTTTTGAAAACGGCGTTATTAAAAATAAAAAAACTAATAAGTTAAAAACTATTATGACAAAAAACGAAGAAAACAAGAAACTTCCAAATTCTTTTGGATCATCTTTTAAATCCACATATTTTTTCATTTGCGCATTATAAATTCCAAGTCCTAAAAATACTGCAAAAAGCGTGGCAATTGGTTCTAACATTCCGACAATTCCATATTCTTCAACGGTCAAAAGCCTTGTGATTATCGGCAAAAATACGAGTGATCCCATTTTTGTGACAACATTTGAGAGCGTGTAGACAAGTGTCCCTTTTAATAAACTTTTATTATCCATAATTTCCTTTCTTTCTCTTTCTTTCCTATTTTAACCCAACCAAATCGTGCACTCTAATAATTCCAATAACTTTTCCATCTTCTGTAACTGGAAGCACTCCAATTTCATTTTTTCTATTTTCCATAAGTTTCAACGCTTCCAGTGCCATCGCTTCTTTATGAATAAAAATAGGCGATTTTGTCATAATGTCCTTTGCCTTGTAGCCAAAAAACTTTTCTTTGTGCTGCAATGCTCGTCGTATATCTCCTTCTGTTATAATTCCTTTAAGTTTTCCATTAATTCTTCCATTTTCAGAGATACAGACAGCTCCCATCTTCTTTTTTGTCAAAGTCATAATGACATTTTCTATCGGATCATCTTCACAAAGTACAGGTAATTCATCGCCAATGTGCATTAAATCTGACACATGCAACAAAAGTCTTTTTCCAAGACTTCCACCAGGATGATATTTTGCAAAATCATTTTTTGTGAAATTTCTAAGTTTCATAAGACTTGCTGCTATTGCGTCTCCCATGACAAGTGTTACAGTTGTCGAACTTGTCGGCGCTTGACCAATTGGGCACGCTTCCTTGTCAACTCCGATATTTACTACAACTTCAGAATGTTTCGCAAGCGCTGAATTTTTATTTCCAGTAAGGCTGACAATTTTTGCTCCAATTTTTTTTATTGGATCCAAAATGCTCAAAACTTCATCTGAATTTCCGCTATTTGAAATTGCTATGACAATATCCCCACAGCTTATCATTCCCAAATCGCCGTGAAGCGCTTCTGCTGAATTTACAAAAATGGCACTTGTTCCAGTTGAAGCCAAAGTCGCAGCTATTTTTTCTCCAATTATTCCAGATTTTCCAATCCCTGTAATTATAACTTTATTTTTTTCTAAATTAAAAATCATATTCACAAGTTTTTCAAAATTTTCATCAACTTTATTTCTAACTTTTTTTAATTCGTCTATTTCAATTTCAAAAACTTTTTTTCCTTCATCAATAACATCAATTTTATTTTTATTTTTCATCTTTCTTAAACTTCCTTAACTTTTATTTTTTTCAATTTTATCCAGTATCTTTTTAATTTCCTGACTTTTATCCTTATGACAGACCAGAAGTGCATCTTTTGTATTTACAATAACAATATTTTCCAGTCCAATTGTTGCAATCATTTTATCATTTTCCTTGTTGATGATAATGTTTCCTTCAGAGTCAATTTTCTCAAATTTTTCAGATTTTACAACATTTCCCTTGTCATCTTTGGAAAAAATATCTCCCAGTGACTTAAAACTTCCAACATCATTCCAACCAATATTCACAGGAATCACACTCACAGATTTTGTATGCTCCATCACGCCAAAGTCAATCGAGATTTTTTCAAAATTTTTAAATTCATCTCTGACATAACTACTCAATTTTTCTCCATGAAACTCTTTTAAATCAACTTTCTCAAGTAATTTTTCAATATTTTCCAAAACACTTTTGTGCGAATCCATATGTTTTTTTATCTCGCTCAAAATGAACTTCGTCTTCCAGACAAATATTCCGCTATTCCATAAAAAATTTCCCTGCTCAATATATTTTTCCGCAAGTTCCTTATTTGGCTTTTCCCTAAATCTCTTAACCTTGTATATGCAAAGCCCATCTTTTTTCTCGCAACTTTTATTTTTTTTCACATATTCAATATATCCGTACCCAGTTTCAGGATACGAAGGTCTTATTCCAAGCGTAATAATCCTGTCTCCCTTTGCCGCCTCAAATGCAAATTCAAGGCTTTTTAAAAACTCATCTTCCTTTTCAATCAAATGATCAGACGGCAACACAGCCATAATGCTATTTCCCATAATTTTGTCAATTATTTGCGAAGCATACCCAATACAAGCTGCAGTATCCCGTGCCATTGGCTCAAAAATAATATTCCTTACAGGTATTTGCGGCAATTCCTTTTTTACAATTTCCAAATAATTTATATTTGTTGAAATAAATATATTTTCACTTGGTATCAGTTTCAAAATTCTGTCAACTGTCTCTTTAATCATCGTCTTTTCCGACACCAAGTCCAAAAATTGCTTCGGCTTTTCATTAGTCGACAAGGGCCAAAATCTAGTACCACTTCCTCCCGCCATAATCAAGGCAACTCTATTAATTTTTTTCGTTTCCATTTTCAATTTTCTCCTAATTTTTTTTACTAAAATTGCACTTTAAGTATATCACAAATTACTGAGTTATTCCATCGTTTTTAAAAAATAAATTAACTGTAAAAAATAAAAAAATAACTCAATATGAATTCTAAAATTTATAAAGAGTTATTTTTTTATTTTACTGTATTTTCAAAAATTTAACTAATAAATCAATCTAAATCCAAGTCCACCTCTAATATTTTCTCCTCTTGTATCGTATCCTAAGTTTGCTGTAACT
Organism: Leptotrichia sp. oral taxon 498; assembly: GCF_002240055.1. Classification (NCBI taxonomy): domain Bacteria; kingdom Fusobacteriati; phylum Fusobacteriota; class Fusobacteriia; order Fusobacteriales; family Leptotrichiaceae; genus Leptotrichia; species Leptotrichia sp. oral taxon 498. The sequence continues at coordinate 1,973,691 of NZ_CP016753.1, forward strand.
CCAAATCTAGTATTGTCAACTCCAACGTTTAAGTCAAATTTTCCACTTCCTCGTCTATCTTCCTTCTCACTTCTTATTCCAAACCAGTCGGCCTCTGTGTATCTTACTCTTGCCTTGTTCTTACCGTTTGCAACTCTTCCCAATTCATTTTCATACGCTGCTGCAAGTCCTACTGACAAGTTTGTTTTTAGTGCCATTGGCTGTACATACTTGAATTCCAATCCAACTTCCGGTTTTACTGAGAAATAGTCGTTTCCGTCAACCTCTAGTCTGATTTCCCCTGAATCTTCTTTAATATCAGTAAATCTTCCATATTCCATCTTCAACGCTCCATATGGTCTTAGGTGTGCTCTTTCACTTAAACGGACATCATATCCCAAATCTGTCTTGAATGCCGCACCATATGATGTGTAGTCAGCTTTTGCATTAAAGATGTCATCAACTACCAGGAATCTACGTTTCATTTCATTTCTTCCTGCAAATACATCTCCTGCTATTGTCCATCTAAGTGAACCATTGTGGTCAAAAGATGGAGACATTGTTTTAAAGACTCCCGCTTTTATCATAGTTTGATTTTCTCTTGATTTTCCTATATCTTTGAATTTAAATCTGTTGTTTACTGCTCCTGCATACCATCCAGAAGAATTTCCCAATCTTACAGTTTCATCTTCATGAACGTAAGCCACGCCGTAGGCGTTACTTGTATAATCAATTATTCCTGCTGTATCAGTCTTGTATTCATCTCTTTGACCAAATACTTTAATTTTGTTGCTTTGTTTAGATGAATTTTTCCAGTTATCATGCAAATAAGTAAATTCCTTGTCCAAAGCATTTCCTGTGGAATTTATTCTCTGTTGAACATTTCCATATTGGTGTCCCATCATTTCGTCGAATGCTTGGTACAGTAATACTTCCTCGTTGTTTCCAATTCCATTCAATTTGCTGAATACCTGTCTTTCCCTAGTTCCTAAAGCTTCAACTCCGTATCTTTGCTCAAGCCCGTCTGCAAAGTTGTATGTATCTGTGCTGTCTACTGGCGTAGCCTGTCTTCCTGCCCATTCTGTATACGGTATTTTTGCCATATATAGGCTTGTTATTGAACCGTCATTCGGATCTAGTGTTGGAGTAGCTATCCAACTTATTGAACCTGAGTACACATTCCACTTAATGTTTGGATTGCTTAGCATTGCTGTTTTATACGGATTTATTATATTAGGATCGTTTACTAATATATATTTGCTGTTTGTTGACTCAGCCGCTTCATTACCAATAATTAAGTCTGCTTCACTTGTCAAGTTTTGCAATCCGTCTATTGATCTTGTGTAGTCAACTCCTGATGTATTTACATACAGTCCAATACTTGAAGCTGATACTGTTATCGGGTTTCTACCTTTTGTATTTACTACCACTGGTGTTTGCGGCACTCCATTTAGTGTGATTGTAGCAGTCTGAGCTCCTGCCGGTGCATCAATTGCTACTCCGCCTACACCTTTTCCTGTTTCAGGCACTGTAAATTGGTATATTATGTTTCCGTCCACATCATTGTTATTTGTTTTAGAAGCACCATTTACTGTGATTGTTCCGTAGTTTGCTACTATTCCACCTTTCAAGTAAACTCCCACACCGTTCTTGGCATTTATGTTAATTGTTGCGCCTTTGTTATTTATCAGTTTAGAATCTTTTCCAAGATATACCCCTACTGCATTTGTGTAAGTTCCTGAACCAGTCGTAATTGATTTGTTATTAATTGCTGTCGCTCCATTGTCAACGTAGATACCTGTCGTGCTGCTTGCATTCAATACAATGTTTCCATCATTTGTCGCCGTACTTCCTGCTCCACTTGCATACATACCTATGCTGTGTTTTCCATTTACATTAATTGTTCCTTTATTTACAATGTTTCCTGTATCAGTTGTAGAATATCCTGCACCCATACCTATTGAGTAAAGGCTGCTTGCAACATCTGACTCCCCTACCGTAATTGTCGCATTATTTGTCGCAGTTCCACCTTTTATACTGTAAACTGCCACACTTCCTTTTCCGCTTGACAAATTAATATCTGCATTATTTGTTACTGTTCCTGCTGAATAGATTCCATAGTTCTGTTCTCCAGTAGAAGTTATTTTTGTAGAGTTTGTCACAGTTCCTGCCGTATCATTTGAATACATGTACACATTGTTGTCCCCAAGCCCTACATTTGAAATGCTTGAAGTTATTGTATTTCCTGTCCCGACGTTTACAAATCCAAATGAGTTGTTTCCAATGTTGAATGCTGTTCCGCTGTTTGTAACAGTTTGTCCGCTTCCCACTGTGTAAACTCCAACTGCCTCATCTGTTCCAGTTGTAATTGTTCCTCCTGTTAAATTAACATTTCCGCTTTGAGAGTAAATTCCAATTGCAGCATTTCCTACCTTCAAGTCACCTGAATTTTCTACATTGTGTCCATATACTCCAATTGTATTGTTTCCAGATTCTATTTTTCCTGTATTTTGCAATGGTACACTATTATGATCTGTGTAAAGCCCGACATTAGGACTTGTAATTGATGCCGAATCTCCCAATGTGATTGTTCCGCTGTTTTTAGCTGTATATCCTGGTGTTCCTGTTGCATAAACTGCTGTATTTCTGTCACCTGTCATTGTGATTTTTCCTGTATTTTCAAGCACTGTTCCTGAACCAAGTCCCGCATCTGGCTTGTAGGAAATCGCAACCGAATCATTTCCAGACGTTTCTATAGTTCCTGTATTTTTTATTGTCTGTGATGTGGAACCTTCTGAATACAGTCCTGTAGAATTAGAACCTATTGTGATCTTACCTGCATTTTCAATTAATGAATCATCAATACCATAAATAGCAGTTGATTTGTCACCTATTGTCATAACTCCTGTTGCTTTATTATACAATTCTCCAAACTTGGCATACATTCCTGTAGAACCTGTACCGCTCAAGTTAATTGTTCCTTCATTTGACAAGACAACATCATTTCTATGATATAAAGCCTTATCATTTTCCTGAGCCATTGCAACCTGATTAGCCTTTGTTCCTGTGATAGTCTTAGTATTTGCATTTGTTATTGATGAATTTGAAATTTCAAGCTGGTTATATGCGTCAGTTGCATCATCTAAATTTACATCCTGGTTGATTGCAAGTTTGCTTAAATACAGCATGAATGTCTTATAGTCAGTTCCATTTATATGTGCACCTGTAGCAGTAGAAACTGTATTTCCAGTCGTATCAGACAGGTCCATCTTAACATTTTGTGCAATGAACAGTCTTGAACCGCTGTTCATATTTAATGTTAAGTGCCCTAAAGTTGAATTTGTTCCATCTCCAAAGTTATTCTTTGCCCAGTTTTCAATTTGAGATTTCCCAAAGTCTCCACCATTTCCTACATAAAGAAAAGCGTTACCTCTAGTATTAGGAGTTGTTCCACCTTCAACGGTTGCTGTCATAGTTCCATTTATTAAAACTTTTCCTTGGTTTGCATTATCTGACCCTGTATAGAACAGCAATGACTTTTGCCCTGTAGTTGCAGTTCCTGTTCCTTTTAATGTTATAGTTGAATTTTTATCAGCATCATAGTTTACAGCACCATCGTATGCTTTTACTGTATGATCTTTAACATCTAATTTAGCATTTTCACCAGTATATAGTCCAACTGATTCTTGTCCTTTTACATTAATATCAGCATTAATATCGTGAGTTCCATCACTTACAAGTTTTGAATCTTTACTTACAATAATACCATAAGAACCTTGTTTCTTCTTATTAGCACCTTCCATATATTCATAAACTCCAGCAGATGTTGATGTTCCATTATTTACAGTTACTGTACCATTTTCTTTTACTGTTGCTTCAGCCTTACCATTTTTATTATCTCCAATAATTATTCCCGAAACTCCATTTCCTGTAACTGATACATTTCCACCATATTCTAAAGTGGCTGTTGCAGGAGTTGCTGTGCTTGTTGAACCATTAATTAATACTCCTGTTGAGCTATCTCCTGATACTGTTATCGCACTGTTTTGCCCTAACTTACCTGTTGGGTTATACATAGTTTTAACATGTGTAATTGGATCTTCATATTCATAGTTATTTAAAAATACTCCAATATTTTTTGTAACTCCACTTCCAGTTATTTTTATAGTTCCGTCATTATCAAGTATCCCTCCTAAAGTAGACATTCCAACAGAATTTTTTACATCACCACTAGTTATTATCTTACCACCATTTTTATTTGTAGCTTTAGAAACTCTTGCTAACTGTCCTATTGCAAAATTACCTTTCAAACTAATTTCACCAGTAGTATCATTTATTACTTCAGCATTTAAACCAACATTTTGAGTTCCTCCATGCCCAGTTCCATAATCAGCTCTCATTGCTACGTTCATAGGTTGATCTGTATCAACTTCAGCTATATCTGAATCTATTTGAATTTTACCTTTATTTGTCATATCTGAGTCTATATTGACAAACATTCCTAATGAATTTTGTACTCCGCTAAGTTTAATAGTTCCTGTTGTTGTATTGTTCACAGCCTTTCCTCTATCCAAACTTACATCATTTCTGACACTCGTATCTTCCATAAGTGCCATTGCTGCCGAATTGTCTGCTTTATCATTACCAGCAGGGTTTACTCTAAGTTCAATAATTCCATTATTAGTCATTTCAGCTGCTGGATCAGAATGAGCAGCTAATTTCATACCATAGCTTTCTGCTCCACTTAGTTGAATTTTTCCATCTGTTGTATTTATCATTTTTGCATAAGTTACGAAAGTATCATAACTTGATGCTTGTTTAGGAAGATATATATATATTCCTATAGAACGTTCTCCTCTAAAATCAATAGTTCCGTTATTTTCTAATCTTTGATTTTGAACTTGAGCCCAAACAGCTGATCCCCAACCAGTTCTACTATTTTCTTCAACTTGTGCTATTCCAACTTTATATCCAACATAACCATCTCCACTTTTTTTACATAATATTGACTATTATTAGGTCCATAAATTAATTTATAATTTTTCCCCGCATCATAATTCATATTTACTATGTAACCATCATTTTTTTCATCTACATCTGTTATTGTACCACTATTTTTAAGTGTTGCTCCATTTTCTTGAGAAACCATTGCTAATGTTAAAATTCCTCCAAGACTTACAGTTTTTCCATTAGGAATTTCAAAAGTACCTGTTCCCGAATAATTATCTATTTCCCAAAATCTAGAACCTCCTATAAAAAAATACTGATGGTTTCTATCAGTTCCTTGTGAACTTGCAACTCCGCCGCCAAATTCTTTTATCCCACCAAAATTATAAGAATTAAAATAATACGTATTCCCAGTTAGTAGAGCTGGTAATGTTGTTGTATTTGTCTCTTTATACATTTTAAAAGCATAAGACATTTCAGCTAAATTATTGTATGGCCAAGTATAATGTAAAATAGTGTCTATATTTTGACTACTAGTATTATCACCTGAACCTAAAAACCCACCTCTTGTATTTTGTCTAGGTGTAGCACTACTACTATTACCATTTTCATTATAATCCGCCCCTAGTATTACTGCAAATGTTGGTGGATTTGGAGTAAATGGATCTTTTGGAATACCAATAACTGGTTTTGGCGGTGTAAAGCTAATTGCTTCTGGCAATGTAGGTGTAACTGCCGTCTTATCTGCTATTCTTATTGCTGATTTATTTATGCTTCTTGGACGTATCCCTGCGTTCACTTCAAATGGTACAATTGGCTCCTTAACAGGTTTGAAACTTCCTATACCGTATCCAGCGGCTGAACCCAAGGCAAAATTTGGTCTTCTGTTTCTGCTTAACAGTCCGTATTTGTCACTGTCTGGAGAAACTGATCTCTCGTAAATGTCCAAACTTCTCTGATAAACCCCTTCATAAGGATATTTTGCCTTTTTATCTCCACGACCTTTATAAGTTCCTTGCCAGTCGTTATACACATAATTCATTCCATATTGCCAAGAGCTCCAAGGTGATTTAACTACGTGGTCTCCCTGTTCCATTAATTGAATTAACTCAAGATTTGTCGTACGTAACAGTCTATTATTTTCCTGTCTTGCCCGCTTAAAATCCTTTTGTAATTGTAGTATTGATGTATTTATAGCATGTTCCTGTGTCTTAATTTCATCTTCAGCAGAATAAAGATTAAATGAGATGCCACCAATTCCTATCATTCCTGTCAACAGAAATACGATAAGTGCTGAATCGGTATATTTAAAATCTTTAACTCTTTTTGCAAAAGCTTTCAGTTCTTTTTTTAAGACTTTTAAATTATTTGTCATAACTTTTACCTCTTTTCATTTTATTCAAAATTAAGGAAACTAGAAAGCTATTATAGAATAATTTAAAATAAATGAGTGAGTGGGTGATATTAAAACTTTAAGTTTCCTAAATTTTTTCAGCAATGTTATTTTATCAGAAAAATCAAGAAAAAACAAGTATTTTTTTAAGATTTTTCAAAAAATTTGTATATTTTTTACTTATTAATAAAGATAAAACAAATATAAAAGGGAGAATTAATAGGTATAAATAATATAATTTTGTATTCGTTTTAATAAAGGAATCTTTTCTAATATAAAAAAAAGACACATTTATTTCAGTGCCTTTTATATTTTAAATTTAAAATACTTTAAATTGCAATTATAAACAAGAAATTTCCTCTCTATTCTATCAATATTCTATCCCCAACTCACGTTTTAGAGCATCTTGCAATATTTGAGAAAAATTTATGTTTTGTTTTTTTGCCATTTCATTTAGCCAGCTCGGTACTGACACATTCTTTCTAATTGTCGTTTTTTTACATTCATTTACATACTTTAACATATCTAATGCAATTAATGTTTTAAAACTCTCCCCTTCCACATAAAAATCTTTTTCATCTTCTGGGATTTCAAGAGAGACATCATTCAATTTACTCGGAGTCGGTAATTTTTTTTTGTTTACAAAATCGTCATATAACCAAGTCCCAACATAGTCCTCTGCCATTTCCATCGCTTCCTCCAATGTTTTTCCTTCAGTCGCTCCACAGTCAAAATCTGGAAATACTACAATGTATCCTTCTTCTCTTGTTTTATGAAATATTGCTGGATATACTACCAACATTACTTATCACACTCCTTTTGTGAGGCACAAGCTAGACTATTTTAATCCAGCCTGTTTTAAAATTTTATGTTCCAAACCTTTCCCAAGTTCTTGTTTATGATCTGGAACAACTGTTAATCTGCCTGTAATCTTGTTATAAAATTTCTTATGTGAACCTTTTCCACCTGCAACTTGTACAAAGCCATTTTTTTTAAGAAATTTTATCATTTGCGTAGATGTCATCGGCATTTTATCACCTCAAAATTATTATACTTAAAATTATGTATAAAGTCAATATTTTTTATAAGATTTTTAGATTACCAATTATTTGACAAGCTTGTTACACAAAAAAAGACACATTTGTTTCAGTGCCTTTTTAAATAATATTTTAATCCACAAACAGCAGATTACTTATCTCGTCTATTTTCGGTATTTCAAATTCTTTTCCTAAAATTGAAAATACTGCCGCTACAGCTTGCAATATTAATATAATTGCAACAATTATAAAAAATAGTGCAGAGCCAATTTTCATTATTATATTTAATGGCAGTGCCACAATTATTATGACATTTAGTGAAAGTGTCTGTTTTGAATATTTTCTGACAAATTCGTTTTCTGGTTCTAAAATTAATACGATTAAAGAAAAAATTAGTCCAACTCCCACGAAAGTGCTTAAATTCGTTAAAAATGCCACAGCATTAGCCCTTAATCCAGCTATTGATCTCTGATTTTTAATATCTAAATCCATTTTTTACCTCCTAAATTTTGTATGATTTTAACATATATTTAAAAAAAAATCAATTTAAACTTATTTCTTTGCCAAAGGATGCGTATTCATGTAAATATCCCGCAGTAGATTTTTATTCACATGAGTATACATCTGTGTTGTTGAAAGGGAACTATGTCCTAAGAGCTCTTGTAAATATTCCATATCTATTCCTTTATTTAAAAGCTCTACTGCAAATGAATGACGAAATACATGTGGGGTTATTTCCTTTTCTATTCCCGCATTTTTTGCATGACCTGAAATTAATCTTCTGAGCGACCGTGTAGTCAGTTTTCTGCCTTTACTATTTACAATTATCGCATCTGGCGTGTAATTTTTATACTGTTTTTGTTTTTCTGCAATATATTTTATCAGCCATTTTTTTGCAGTTTCACTAAAAAAAGTAAACCTTTCCTTGCCACCTTTTCCAATGACACGGATTTCACGTTCCTCAATGTCAACCATATATTCACTTAAATTTATGAGTTCTACCGAACGAAGACCGCTGGAATAAAGAAGTTCTATGATAAGCCTGTCCCTTAATCCAAGAATTTTACTTGTGTCAATCACATTCCTCAACTTTTGCAGCTCATCTCGATTTATAACATCTGGCAGTTCTTTTTCAAATTTTGGCATATTTATGTAAATAACTTTATTTGTCTTTACTACTTTAATTTCCTGCAAATATTTAAAAAATGTTCTGAGAGCCGATATTTTACGATTTATGCTTCTTTTAGAAACTGGCTTAATCTCTTTTTTTCTACCCAAAACATCTTTTTTGTCAGATTTATTTTCTTTTCTTTCTGGAGAATTTAAAAACATGATAAATGACCTAAAAGTCATCATTTCAATTTGCTCAAAATCATAAATTTTTTCATATTTAAAAAGATATTCTGCAAACTGAAGCAAATCCCTTTTATAACTTCTAATCGTATTATAACTTTTACCCATCAGCACTTCCTCATAATACAAAAATTTATCGACATAGGAAAGAAGAGCTTCGCTTTTCTGCTGCTTTAAAATGTTATTTTTTTTCTCATTTTCCATTTTTTAATTCTCCTTTTTGAAAATTTTTCAAAATTTTTAATGATAAATTAAATATTATTTTTTTGTAATTGACTTTTTCGCAGTTTTCGCTTTTGTTTTTCTAGTTGCAGTCTTCTTTTTAGTTGTCGCTTTTTTTGCTGTTTTAGCTGCTGATTTTGTCTTATCTTTTGTTTCAGTTTTTTTGTCAGAAGCAACCGTTATTTTCCCAGTTTTTATATTTTTAATTGTCTTGCAATCTGGATAACCTGTACAAGCTAGAAATTTTCCAAATCGTCCATTTTTTATTTCAAACGGTTTTCCACAATTCGGACAAACTCCGGCTTCTTTTACAATCTTCTCATTTTCTTCTAAAATTCTAGTCATTTCTTCGTTAATTTGCAAAATATCATCAACTTCAACTATTGCTCCCTTTTTAAACTTTTGTTTCAATTCTGGTGGCAACGACATTCTTTTTTCATCTTTTTCATAATTTTCACTTTCCAAATACTCCCCAAATCGCCCACTTTTCAATAAATAACGGCTCCCATCTTCCGTAAAAAAATCTGTCAAAATTCCTTTTTTTGTACTCTGAATTTTTTCGACTTCCTCTTTTACAAAAATTTGTCCATTTTCTAGCTGCTCTTGTGGAATAACGACTTTTTTCAATGAAACTGTTTCTTTTTCATTACTCTCGCTTACCAGATATTTTCCATAAAGCCCTGTTTTTAAAACCATAGGAGCTCCCTTACTATCCAGCACATCCGAAACAATTCGTTTACTTTTTATCTTTTCAATTTCAATTTCAAATTTTTTAATATCTTTTTCCAGCGAATCATAAAAATCTGACAGAAGCTGTACCCATTCAACTAGACCTTCTTCAACTTTGTCGAGATCTTTCTCCATATTTGCTGTAAATTTTACATTTATTATATTTCTAAAGTTTTTAACTAATTCATCTTTTACTTCATAGCCCAAATAAGTTGGGAAAAATCGCTTGTCAACGACTTCGACATATTCCCTTGCCTTTAGTGTTTCAACTATCGTAGCATAAGTCGACGGTCTTCCAATTCCTTCAGATTCAAGTTTTTTCACAAGAGTCGCTTCCGAAAATCTTGTCGGTGCTTTTGTTATTCCTTCCTCAATATTTAATTTTTCAATCGGATAAATATCATTTTCTTTTAATTCTGGAAAATCCCCTGTTTTTATTTCATCCTCGTCTTTAAAAATTTTGTAATAACCGTCAAAAACTACTTTATTAATCGTCCCACGGAATTTGTAGTCGCCATTTACTGCATTAATTTGCATCTGCTCATATTTCATCGCCGCAAACTGTGAAACCAAAAATCTGTCCCAAATTAATTTATATAGTTTATATTGCTCATTTGTCAAATTGTCTTTTATCGAATCTGGTGTAAGCTCGATGTAGGACGGTCTAATTCCTTCGTGCGCATCTTGAACATTTGATTTTGAATTTCGTGTCACATATTTTCCAACATATTTTTCACCGTAATTTTGAGTTATGTAATCTTTTGCCATATTTATCGCATCGTTTGAAATCCTTGTCGAATCTGTTCTCATGTATGTGATAAGCCCTTTATTTTCGCCATCTATTGACAGTCCTTCATAAAGTTGCTGTGCAATTCTCATAGTTTTAGTTGCGCCGTAACCCAAATATGATGAAGCCAGTTGTTGCAATGTGCTTGTTTTAAAGACAAGTGGCGGTCTTTGAGATTTTTTCTTAACTTCGATTTTGTCAAGCGTAAGTTTGCCATTTTTCAAATCTTTTTTCAACTTTTTTATCACTTTTTCATCAAAAATTCTGTCAACTTTTTCATCGGCAATCTTTATTAAATTAAGATTTATATTTTTTTGAATAGACGCGCTGACTTCCCAGTATTTTTGCGGCACAAATGCTTTTATTTCATCTTCCAGGTCACAAATTAATTTTAGTGCAACCGACTGAACTCTTCCAGCACTCGCATTTCTGCTTATGATTTTCCACAAAAGTGGACTTATTTTGTATCCGACTATTCTATCTAGCAGTCTTCTTGCCTGTTGCGAATGGACAAGATTTTTATTTATTACTCTTGGATTTTTTATCGCATTGGTTACGGCATTTTTTGTAATTTCGTTAAATTCTATTCTTTTAATTTTGTCTGGCTGATTTATGTAATTTGCGATATGCCAAGCTATTGCTTCTCCCTCCCTGTCTTGATCGGACGCAAGATACACAACACTTGCCTTTTTTGATTTTTCCTTTAAATTTTTTAAAATTTCACCTTTACCTTTTATAACCTTGTATTGCGGTTCAAAATTGTTTTCTATGTCAATTCCCAATTTTGTTTTCGGCAAATCAATCACATGTCCATAAGATGCTGTAACTTCATAGCCTCTTCCTAGTATTTTTTCAATAGTTTTCGCCTTTGATGGCGACTCCACAATTACTAACTTTTTTGCCAACTTTCTTTCTCCTGTTTTAAATAATTCTTATATATTTTGAGCCATTCGTTTCGGTAATCAAACCTTTTATTTCTAAACTCATTATTATTGAAAATAATTTTACTCTATCCACTTTTTCATTCGTTTTATTAATTATTTCTTCAAAGCTTGTCTCTTCCGTTATCGCTTCAAACACGATTTTCTCTTCTGAACTCAATTTTTTTAGTTTGCTTTTCTCTTTTTTTATGTCCCACAAAAACTCTTTTGCTATATCTTCAGCACTAGCCACAAGTTTAGCTTTGTTATCTCTTATTAAATTATTACAGCCCTCAAACGACGGATAATTGATGCACCCTGGTATTGCAAAAATTTCCCTGTCCATAGAAAATCCAAGTTCTGCTGTTATGAGCGAACCTCCAGATTTAAAACTTTCAGCAATTAAAATTCCGTCTGACATTCCAGCTATGATTCTGTTTCTTCTAGGAAAAGTCCACCTTGTTGGCTGAGTTCCCAGCGGATATTCACTCACAATAGTCCCAATTTCACTAATTTTTTGCCACAAATCTCGATTTTCATAAGGATAGACAACATCTATTCCGCTTCCCACGACAGCTATGACTTCCATTTCACATTCAATAGCCTTTTTTTGTGCAATCGAGTCAATTCCTTCTGCAAGTCCGCTTATTATTGTGACATCGTAACTCGACAGTTCCTTTACTATCTTTTCACATGCACTTTTCCCAAAACTTGTAAATTTTCTCGTTCCAACGACAGCAATATTTCGTTTATTATCCACAAAGATTTTGTCCTTGTCTATTTTTATTCTGTCATATTCTTTTATTTTTTTTCCTTTTAAATATAAAAATACGGGAAAATCTTTTATCTCTTTCAGTCTTTTGGGATATTCCACATCGTTTACGCTCACTATCCTCACTTTATTACGCCTATAGAGCGCAAGTCTTTCTTCCAAATTAATTTTTTGCGCCTCTTCCAGCTTTCTTTTCAAATCATCGCTAAATAATTTGAAATTTTCTTCTGAGAATAATTCTTCATAATTCTGAAAAACTGCCATTATTTTTTTTATATGAGAATTTTTCATTCCAATTTCCTTAAGTCTAATCCATTCCATAAAAATCCCCCCCTTTTTTGAATGTTTTAGTTTAACTGTTTGTCGCTAGAACTTCATTTAAATATTTTATTTCTTTTTGAACTTGTTCTGTTGAGTTAAGATCTTCATATTCGTTTAAATATTTTAGAGCTTTTGCAAAATCTCCTTTACTTTTATAAGCGATGGCAATTCCCAAAAGTGCTTCAGGCTGTGCCTCACCTTGAGAAAGTATTCTGTTATAATACTCAACAGACTGGTCAAAATTTCCCATAAGCCGTGATCCGATTGCGACGACATACAACAGAGAAATATCAGGTTCTCCCTCTTTTAACGCCAAATTTACAGCTTTTTCATAAAGTCCGTCTTTAAAATACAATTGTGCCATTCTAAATGTTGCAGATTTTCCTTTTTTTAGCGTGGCATTTTCGTAATTTCCATACGAGCTGTATTTTTCTTCAGATGAAACATCTTCGCTTTGTGTAACAGGCATCGTCCCAGTATCAACATTTTGCTTGCCCGTTTCCTTCTTCACGTCAACCCGTTTTTTCGGTTTTGCTTTAGGAGCTACTGCTGGCTGCTCTTCTTGCGGTGGCGCTGAAGGTTCTTCCAAAGTGCTCTCTTCAATTGCTGTCGATGTTTGAGAATTTTCAACTTCCGCTATGACAATTGTTGTGCTAAGCAGCAAAATTCCAACTAATCCGTATATTATTTTTTTCATTTTTTCACCTTTTTCTCTGGTAAATTTTAGAACTCGAGATTTTTATTAGTTCTAGGAAACGGTATCACATCCCTAATATTTGTCATTCCTGTTATATACATAAGCATTCTGTCAAATCCTAGCCCAAATCCTGAATGCGGTACACTTCCATATTTTCTAAGATCCAAATACCACCAGTAGTCTTTTTCTTTTAGTCCCATTTCATTTATTTTGTCTAAAAGAATATTGTAGTCATCTTCCCTTTGACTTCCTCCAACGATTTCCCCAATTCCGGGAGCAAGTAAATCAACCGCTCTGACTGTTTTTCCATCTTTGTTAAGCTTCATGTAAAACGCTTTTATATCCTTTGGGTAATCAGTTACAAATACAGGCTTTTTAAAGTGTTTTTCCGCTAAATATCTTTCGTGCTCAGTCTGCAAGTCAATTCCCCATTCCACTTCATACTCAAATTTTTCTTTTGAATTTTTCAAAATTTCAATCGCTTCCGTATAAGTAATTCTATCGAATTTATTGTTTACTAGAGTATCAAGCCGCTCAAATAGACCTTTATCCACCCATTTGTTGAAAAATTCCATCTCTTCAGCTGCATTTTCTCTCACGTAATTTACAATATATTTAATCATTTCTTCAATGATATCCATATTTACTTCCAAATCTGCAAATGCGATTTCAGGTTCCATCATCCAAAATTCCGCAGCGTGTTTAGGAGTATTTGAACGCTCCGCCCTAAATGTTGGTCCAAAAGTGTAAGTATTTTTAAACGCTGTCGCAAATGTTTCCACATTTAACTGCCCGCTTACGGTCAGATTGGCTTCTTTTCCGAAAAAATCCTGTCTGTAGTCAACTTCCCCACTATCAGTTTTAGGAATATTGTTGATATCCATCGTCGTAAGTCTAAACATTTCTCCTGCACCTTCCGCGTCACTTCCAGTAATAATTGGAGTTTGAACGTAGACAAAGTTCTTTTCCTGAAAAAATTTGTGAATTGCATAAGACAAAATTGAACGCACTCTAAAAGTCGCAAAAAAAGCATTTGTTCTTGGTCTCAAGTGTGCTATTGTTCTCAAAAACTCAAAGCTGTGCCTTTTATTTTGAAGCGGATAATCTGAATTAGCTTTCTGATAAACCGAAATTCGAGTTGCCTTAATTTCATAATCCTGCCCTGCTCCTTGGGATTTTACAACAACTCCAGTAACTTTGACAGACGACGAAATCGTAAGTTTTGAAATTTCTGCAAAATTTTCCAGCTCTTCTCCAAACACGATTTGAATTCCATTAAAAAAAGTTCCATCATTTAATTCAATAAATCCAAAATTTTTCTGACTTCTAATTTTCTTAACCCATCCATTCAATGTAACTTCTTGCTCCAAATATTTTGAAGTATTTTTTTGTAATTCTCTCAATTCTAATAACATTTTCTCTCCTTTTAACTTTTATTTATATATTATATCACAATTTAATCTTTTTTAAATAAACTTATTTTAAAATCGTGATTTTTTAATTTCATAGTAAAATTATACTTTACTTTGTTCGTAAAATCAAGGTTTTTTTATTAATAAATAATAAAAATAGTGAAACATAAAAGTCTCACTATTTTTTTATTCATGCTAAATTGTAAAAAAGTTTTCTTCAATTAGTAAATCAATCTGAATCCAAGTCCACCTCTTACATTTTCTCCCTTAGTGTCATATCCAGCATTTACTGTTACTCCGAATCTTGTGTTGTCAATTCCAATATTAAGGTCAAACTTACCGCTTCCTTTTCTGTCTTCTTTTTCATTCTTCAAGTTATACCAGTCTGCTGTCGTATATCTTACCTTGGCTTTATTTAATTCGTTTACTTTTCCTAGCTCATCTGTATAGGCTGCTGTAAGTCCTACTGACAAGTTTGTTTTTAGTGCCATTGGCTGTACATACTTAAATTCCACTCCAACTTCCGGTTTTACTGAAATATAGTCGTTTCCGTCAACTGTCAATCTGATTTCTCCGTCATCCTCTTTTATGTCCGTAAATCTTCCATATTCCACTTTCAATGCTCCGTATGGTCTTAAATGTGTTCTTTCTGATGTTCTTATGTCGTATCCCAAGTCAGTCTTCAATGCGGCTCCGTATGAATAGTAATCAGATTTCGCATTGAATGTGTCGTCAACTATCCAGAATCTACGTTTCATCTCATTTCTTCCTGCAAATACATCTCCTGCTATTGTCCATTGAAGTGCGCCGTTATGGTCCTTAGCCGGTGACATTGTCTTGAACACTCCTGCTTTTACCATTGTCTGGTTCTCTCTTGAGCCACCTAAATCTTTAAATTTATAGTGGTTGTTTACCGCACCTGCATACCATCCTTGGCTGTGACCCATTCTCACATCTTCCTTTTCATGGACGTAAGCTACTCCGTAGGCGTTGCTTTCGTTATCTATCACTCCTGCTGTATCTGTGTTGTATTCGTTTCTCATTCCAAATACTTTTATCTTGTTGCTGTCTTTCGATGGATTTCTCCACTGATCCTGAAGATAACTGAACTCCTTGTCAAGAAGGCTTCCTGTTTCGTTTATTCTCTGCTGTGTATTTGAATATTGGTAACCCTTCATTTCATTTACTGCTTGTGCAAATATGTGAGTTTCACCTTTTCCTATGTCATTCAATTTATTAAACAGAAGTTTTTCTCTGGCACCTCTGTCGCCGTATGTGTCAGCTCCATATCTTTGTTCCAGTCCATCCAGGAAGTTCTTCGTATCTGGATCTTTTGCGCTTGCAAAGTCTGTATATGGAACTTTTACCAAGTAGATTCTGTCTATTCCGCTTCCTGCCAAGTTTCTTACTGGCTGTGCAAGCCAAGTCAAGCTTGATGAATTTACATTAAGTGTTCCTGTTATTCCTGTCAACGCATCGTTATATGGTTTTAATATGTTGTCCCCTATTTCAATCGCTTTGGCATTTGAATATTGAGTAGCTTCTACTCCCACTATCAAGTTTATATCTGTCAATCCTGACAAATAATGCAATCCTTGAATTGGGTGAGTGAAGTTAATTCCTGATGTATCTACATACATTGCTAGGCTTGTGATTTCTCCAGTCTGCCCTTTTTGTGAGAAGTCTTTCAAGTTAAATGTTCTAAATGGATCATTCAATAGTGTACTGTCTCCTGCTCTCACTTCCACCAATGTCGCATTAGGTGTTGCAGCATTTGTGTCAACATTTTCTATTGCTACTGGTTCAAGTGTTCCATCTGGCTTTCTTACCATTACTGACTGTGGATTTGCCTTTGGCGGAGTCTTGATTACTACGCTTCCTTCAGGTTTTTCATCTGTAGCTGAGGCCAAATATATTGGTCTGTCTGAGTTGTTATGTCCTGTCACTCCTCTTGCAGAATCTTCATCTTCCGCATAAGGCATGCTTACGCTTCCTGTTCCATCTGAGTAAACTCCCATTGTATCTGGTCCTGTTATTTCGATGTTACCATAGTTCTTAAGGATACCTCCGTTGGCTAATACCACACCTTTCATTTTAGATCCTGTCGCTACTGTCTTTATTGTTCCGTAGTTTATTCCTGTCGCTCCCTGGTCGATGTACATTCCTACTGTGTTAGCTCCGCTCAGGTTGATTATTCCACTTGTTTCATTTATCGCTTTTGAACCTGCTCCTACCGCATACATTCCTATACTGTTTGGAGTCGTTACATTGATTACTCCTCTGTTTACTACTGTTCCTCTATTTGAAACCGCTCCTGTTGCTTCATCAAAATATCCTGTTGCCATTCCGATTCCAAATTCTTTTGTCATTGTATTAGACGGTCCTACATTAATTGTTCCTGTATTCGTAATTGTTCCACCTGTCGAGTAAAGACCTATATTTCCTACCCCTGAACCTAGGTTAAGAGTTCCGTTGTTCACTGCATCCTGCAATGAGTAGATTGCATATCCGTTACTTCCTGTAGTATTTACAGTACTGTTATTAGTTATCAAGCTTCCTGCCTGAATTGGTGATGCTGAGTAGATATACACTGACTTATCTCCAACTGTAGCTGTAGTTCCCGCTCCTGTTGTCAAGTTTACAGGTCTGTTTGTGATTAAGCTGTATCCAAATGACTGGTTGTTTCCAACATTCATATTTACATTTCCTGTAATATTTATTGCAGGAGATGGTGAATTCTTGTCATCTTGAGCATACACCCCTACCGCATTGTCGTTACCGACATTGATTGTTCCACCAGTTAATGCTATATTTGGACCTGTTGAGTAAATACCTAGTCCGCTGTCGTCAACATTGATTGTTCCGCCAGTCATATTTACGTTTCTTCCGTAAATACCGTATGAATTTTTACCAACATTGATTGTTCCTGATGTTGTTATTGGTGTATCAACATCTTGCGTAAACATACCGATTGATTCGCTTCCAGCTGTTGTTGCCGCAACATTAATTATACCTGTACTTGCATTTTCCATTGAAGATTTATCTGTGGCATACATACCTGCTGAAACTGTTCCATTTACATTGATTGTTCCTGCATTTGTCAATGTACCTCTTGAAGTTCCCATTGCAATTGAGTTGTTTCCACCGTTCATTGTAATTGTTCCGCCAGCTGCATTTGTCGCTTTAACGTCACCTGCTCCTCTTTCGTTGTTGTTTCCAATACCCAAGCTGTTGTTGTAGGCATAGATTCCAACTGAGCTGTCTTTGTTCACTGTGATTTTTCCTGTATTTGTCACATCAACCTTACCATATTGTCCAGCTGCAGCTAAAGTAGGATTATAGTATGCTTCTGTAGTTGGGTCAACTCTTGCTCCGGCATTGTTTATTCTGTATGAAAGTCCTAAAATACCAAATGATTTTTCTCCACCTACTGTCACTTCTCCAGCATTTACAATTGGAGTACTGTTTGTTCCGTAAATTCCTACTGCGTGTGGATTATTTTTTGTAGCTTCCACTTCCACTTTTCCACTTGCGTTATTATTAATTTTACCGTAGTTTACGTAAAGCCCTACTCCACCGTTTCCGCTGTCTGTTCTGTTTACTGTCACATTTCCATCGTTGTTGATACCAGTTTTATTATTGGCTGGCACTTTTGAATTAGATGAAGCTGCTACTGCAATTCCTACTGGAATATTTGCTCCACCTATTGAAGTAAGGTCTGCTGTGTTTAAGTTTGCAGTTACATTTTTTCCTGCTCCTACATTGATTTCAGCATTCTGTAAAAGTAATCTTCTTGTGAATACATAACCATCTGATGTTGACGAACTGTCTCCTTTGTCGATGTCAGAATCAATATTAAATTGAATACCATCAATTACTGCATATTTATATTTGAATTTATTACTTCCTGTTGTTATTTTAGCTCCAGCCAAGTATCCTGAACCACCTGTAAATTGGTTATCCAAGTTTGTTGAGTTCAATGGACCCGAATTTCTTAAATCCATTAATATTACATCATCTGATTTAACATCTATCTTAGTGTTACTATCGAATTGAATAGTACTTGGATTAGACATATCTTTTATGTAACCAGTTGCTTTTCCACCTAATGTTAATGTACCACCTTGGAATTCTATCTGTCCAACACCATCAGAATACAAGGCATATCCTGAACCTTCATAATCTACTCCACCATCTCGCAAAACAACTTTACCATTTGCTCCTGTGGCTGCAGCAGCTACCGCTGTATTAGTTGCTTTTACTGTGTTTTTATTTGCTATTATAGTCGCTCCATCAGCAAATAATCCAAATCCTGCATATACATCAGTATCATTTCCTGCCTTATCTTTTGCCCTTGCACCTGTTATATCAATGTTATATTCACCTGTTCCATGTCCAAAGGTACTTGTAGATTGACTAATATCCACTTCACTGCCACTTTTTGCATACACACCTCCAGAATTTTTAGAAAGAGTTCCTCCAACGTAAACAGGATTGCCATTACTAATTTTACCTTTTATTTTAAGTCCACCAGCTGCAGCATCTGTTTTTACTTTTGCACCACTTTCAGTATATACAAATACTCCATCTTCCATTGCATCTGTATCAGTTTCAATACTTTTAGCTGTCACATCTGGCGTATTATGTGCTGAATTATGTCCAGAAGCATAAATAGCAACATTATTATTTCCGCCTTTTAACACCATTTCACTTTCAGAGTATACAGTACCTACATTACCACTATTATTTTTTACTACAATTCCAGTATTATTATTTCCACCTTCAAGTCTTATACTACCAGCACCTAGATAAATATTAGCATCATTAGCCGTTGGTGTAGTACCATATAAAGCAGGATATACTCCAACATTATTACTTCCACTTAATTTAATATAATGTCCTTGTAAATCTACATCATCTGCTGCATAAATCCCTGCTGACCCATCTGTTGTTCCTCCAGAAGTTTGTACATCAACTGCAAGTTGTCCTGTTACAACAGAATTTTTATTTGGCAAATACAGTCCCGCACTTGATTTACCACTTATAATCAAAGGATGTGAATTATTTTCAGCAGTAGTTCTATTAGTTATTCCGCCAGTTATTTCATTATAATATTTACTATTATGTGCACTTTCTGAATGTACTAGTTGTAATTGATTTCCTGCACTTTTTCCATCACTAAAATTAATAAATAAATCTATTCCCATATCACCATTATTAGGAAATAATCCTGCTGTAGTGTTTCCTGTTAATTTTAAAGTTCCTTTATTTATAACACTTATATGTCTATGTCCACCATTTTGTTCTGGCAAAAATAAAAACATAGCTGTATTATCTGTTTCCGCGGTTACACTTCCCTTGTCAGCATTGTAAAAATATTGATTGTTAACTTTATTATGATTAACTACATTATCTTTTGAAACTAAAAATACAGCATGTTGAGTTTCAGGCTTTCCGTCCTTTCTTTTTTCCAATAACACTTTACCATCATTAAAAACAACACCATTTGCTTCACCAGTAGTAAAATCAGTATGTTTATAACTATGTGTAAATATTGCTTTTTGTCCTCTTATAGTAATATTTCCTGTATTACCAAAAACATTGTAGAAATCATCTGTAGATACCTTTGATGAATTAGCGTTTGTTTTTTTTATATCATCAAATACTGTAGTATTGTAAGACCCCATTCCACCAGTTGTTAATGCTGTTTGAACATCTGTCATACTAGCTCCACCATGCACATCTTGGTGAACAAGTTCAGCATAATGATCAGTATCAGTAAATCCGTCAGTTACAGTATAATCAATTTTTGAAGAGTTTAAAGTAACTCCAAATTTTTGATGTCCATTTACTTGAAAGAACGCATTATTACCAGTTGAAGTAAAAGACTTATTATCATATTGTGTTCCAAAACTTGCTTTTGAATTTCCATCATAACTAACTGTAATTGAAGACGGTTTAATTGAAACCGGTGTTACCCCTTTAACATTAGCAGTATGAGTAGACTCTCCATCACTTCCAATACTATTAATTCTTTTAATTTCTATTTCTCCACCTTGTATACTAATAGATTCCACCGCTGCATTTCCACTTGATGAAAATACTCTTATAGATTCTCCACTTCCACGAGATTTTGAAGTAATATCTAATTTAACACTTATATTAGGATTAGGAGCAGCAATACTTGGAGTAACTGGCGCCGCCACAGTAGTAGGCTCAAAAGCTGGAAGTCCACTAAGATCAACATTCAAAGCCAAATTAGCATTCTTAGCCAACGGTGTAATAGGTTTTAGTGCCGCTGCTATTGGTATTGCCGCATTAGGCTCAATTGGGAATGTTATATCAGTAGAACCACCATAGCTTAGCTGTCCTCTTCTTTGGTATTGATATTTATCCATTCCTGTACTTCTTGTGTATTTAACGTCTTTTACTTTATCTCCACGTCCTTTATATTCACCATTCCAGTTGTTATTAACATAATTCATTCCATATTGCCAAGAGCTCCAAGGTGATTTAACTACGTGATCTCCTTGTTCCATTAATTGAATTAATTCAAGATTTGTCGCTCTTAACAGCTTGTTATTTTCCTGTCTTGCCCGCTTAAAATCCTTCTGTAGTTGTAATATGGATGTATTTATTGCATGTTCCTGTGTTTTTATTTCGTCCTCTGCTGAATAAAGATTAACTGTAAACCCAGTAATTCCCAACATTCCTGTCAATAGGAAAGTAATAACCGCTGAGTCTGTATATTTAAAATCTTTAACTCTTTTTGCAAAAGCTTTCAGTTCTTTTTTTAAATTTCTTAAATTATCAGTCATAAACTTTAACCTCTCTTCAAATTTTTTTAAAAACTAAGAAATGCGGAAAAACTATCAAGAATAGCTTTAAATGAGTGAGTGATTTTAATAGAATTTCCGAACTTTTTTAAATTTTTTACTTTTTTAGTAACATTAACATTATAACAATCGAAAAAAAAAAAATCAAGCTTTTTTTTAAGAATTTACAAAAAAATTGAAAGGATAAATGCTTTTTTTTATTTATTAACAAAGATAAAACAAATATTAAGACTATTATTAACTGGATTTGAAAAGATGCACTTTTTATTTTTTTTAATAATAAAAAATAGGGGGTATTGATTTCCTAATATAATTTTTAATACTTTTCTTATAATTTTAATGCCTTGCTATATTTATATTCTTGACAGCTTAGTTTATAATTTTATCCCGAATGCCACAAAAAAATAATTATTATTGCTTTAACCAAAAAAAAATGGTATTATTTAATGATGAAAAAAATGTAGGATAGTAGGAAGCGAGGGAAATTTATGAAAAAATTATTAATTTTGTTTAGCCTTCTGACTTTTTTAATTATCGGTTGCGGTAATTCAGCAGAAAGCGGAAATAAAACAAATGAAAAGACAGGTAATTCCAAAAAATTTAAGATAGGAATTACACAAATTGCGTCACATCCGGCGCTAGATAATGCGAGAAAAGGATTTGAAGATGCCTTTAAAGAAGCTGGAGTCGATGCGGACTTTGATGAAAAAAATGCAAATGGGGAAACTGCAAATGCAAATCTTATTGCAAATAATTTTGCCAGTTCAAAAGTTGACTTAATTTACGCAATAGCGACAAGTACAGCACAAACTGCGGTACAGTCAACAAGTTCTATACCAATTGTCTTTGCGGCGATTACAGACCCAAAATCAGCTGGAATTTTGAAACCAAATGTAACTGGTGTCAGTGACAGAATGGATGTATCTGAACAAATGAAACTGCTAAAAAGATTGGATGACAAAATCAAATCAGTTGGTGTCATTTACAATTCATCTGAACCAAATTCAAAAGTTCAAGTGGAAGACTTAAAAAAAGCATCAGCGCCACTAGGACTTACAGTTGTTGAGAAAAGTGTAACTCAGGCAAATGAAATTCCACAGACAGTTGATAATTTGACAAGGGAAGCCGACGCAATCTATTTGCCGACAGATAATTTGGTCGCTTCGGTTGCAAATTTAATCACAGAAAAAGCTGCAAGTGCTAAAAAAATAGTATTTGGAGCGGAAGCCGCCCATGTAGAAAAAGGAGCTTTAATAACTCAGGGAGTAAGTTATTATGAAATTGGAAAAGAAGCTGGAAAAATGGCAATTGAAATTTTGAAAAATGGTAAAAAGCCAAATGAAATCCAGTTTAAGCAAATGCCATTAAGCGAAATCGTAATTAATGAAAAAACACTTGCAGCGCTAAATATTAACTTGCCACAAGATATTAAAAGTAAAGCAAAAATGGTAAAATAAAAAATATAAAAATTTTTTTATTAAATTTATTAAATTAAATACTTACTAATAATTAAATTAATAAATTAATTAATCAAAAAATTAAAAATTTTAAATTTTTAAAAAAAATAAAAATTAAGAAATTAAAAAATAATAAATTTTAAGAAAGGAAAAATAAGAACATGAAAAAGATATTATTGGTGCTTGTAAGTTTAATTTTTGCACTTTCGTGTGGAAATAAAAACGACACAGTCAATGGAAAGACTCAAAATAATTCACAGCAAAAAGCTAAATTCAAAATTGGAGTAACTCAGTTTATGACACATCCATCGCTTGATTTGGTAAAAAAAGGATTTGAAGATGCGATAAAACAAGCTGGAATTGATGCAGACTTCGATGAAAAAAATGCAAATGGAGAAGTTTCAACTGCAACATTAATCGCAAATAACTATAAAGCCGACAAAAAAGACTTGGTATTCGGAATTGCAACTCCGTCAGCACAGCAGCTGGCAAACAACATAACTGATATACCAGTACTATTTTCTGCTGTGACAGACCCCGCTTCTGCCAAAATTTTAAATTCAAATGTAACAGGGACAAGCGACAAGGTTGACAACGTTTCACAGCAATTAGATTTACTTTTAAAATTAAATCCCAATGTAAAAAAAATAGGAGTTTTATACAATCCATCTGAACAAAACTCACTTGTTCAAATCGCTGAAATTCAAAAAAGAGCAAAAGAAAAAAAATTAGAAGTTGTGCTACAAGGTATTACAAATTTTGGAGAATTGGCTCAAGCTACAAAAAATTTACTTACACAAGTTGATGCTCTTTATTTGCCAACTGATAACTTGGTAGTCTCAGGAATGCAGCTTATCACATCAGAAGCGATAAATGCTAAAAAAATAGTCGTTGTTTCCGAAAACTCATCAGTTGAAATAGGAGCACTATTTACAATGGGAATTGACTACTACGAATTAGGTAAGAGAACTGGTCAAATGGCAGTTGAGATTTTAAACGGAAAACCTGTTTCGCAAGTTCCTTTTGAAACTTCAAAGCAATTAAAGCTTTATGTTAATAAAAAGACTGCAAAAGCACTTGGAATCGATATAAATAATCCGCTATTTAAAGGTGCCGAAATTGTAGGTAAATAAAACAAAAAAACTAATACAAAAAGAAAGAGAGTAAAAAATGAATGAGTTGGTAATTTTCTTACAGAGCTTGCCTGAAGCTTTTAAGATAGGATTTATATATTCAATAATGGTTATGGGAGTCTATTTGACTTATAAAATACTGGATTTTCCAGATATGTCGGTGGACGGAACTTTTCCACTTGGAGGATTTATCTTTGCGGCGTTTTCCCTTTCGTCAACAGGATTTTTTGGAATAACAAGTCCTGTTATGGGACTAATTTTAGCCGTTATTGGTGGAATGATAGCTGGACTTATTACAGGAGCACTGCACGTCTATTTAAAAATTAACGGACTTCTTGCGGGAATTCTTGTAATGACTGGACTTTACAGTATAAATTCCAGAATTGTCGGAATGCCAAATGTGTTTATTTCGCCAGAGAGAAGTATTTATGAAATAGTTTCGTTTGAAAAAAACTTTATTCCATTTATAATTATATTAGTATTTTTACTAATTTTAAAAGGATTTTACGATTATAAAATCAAAGCAAATAAATATATGTTTGTAAGCATGGGAGTTTATACAGTTTCAACAATCGTATTAATTATCTATGTTGCACTTACAAAAGATGTAAAACTTATGCTAACTGTTATAATTGCCTTTGTCATAAAGATGATAATTGACTATATTTTAACTTCAAAATTTGGATTTGCGTTAAGAGCACTAGGAAATAATGAACAGCTTGTAATCAGTTTGGGAGTCAATCAGAAAAGATTAAAAATATTTGGACTTATGATTTCAAACGGAGTTGTCGCACTATCTGGAGCACTTTTTGCCCAAAACTTAAAGGTTGCGGATTTACAATCTGGAGTTGGGACAATCGTAATCGGTCTTGCCGCAATAATTTTAGGACTTGGAGTATTAAAAAAATCGCAACTCATAAATGAAATTTCAATCGTTACGATAGGTTCGCTTATGTACTATTTCATAATAAATTTGGCACTTATGTCAAATACCTGGACAAAATCACTATTTCAAGCAATCAAATTGCCAGATAACTTAATTCAGATTTTGGAAATCAAGCCAACTGATGTAAAAATTATTACAGCTATAATTTTGACAATAATTTTATGGCACGAATTTGCAAAGAAAGCCAAAAAAGGTAAGAAAAAATTGAAAAAAGAAAGTGGAAGATAAAAAATGATAGAAATAAAAGATTTACATAAAACATTTTTTTCAGAACTAGGGACGGAAAAAAAAGTTTTCAGAGGACTAGATTTTACAATAAATGACGGCGATTTTATAACAGTTATCGGAAGCAATGGTGCAGGAAAATCAACTTTATTAAATGTTCTAAATGGACAAGTGATACCTGACGCAGGAGAAATTATTTTAAATGGACAAAATATAACATCTATAGAACAGCACAAAAGAGCCAGATGGATTTCTCAAGTTTACCAAAACCCGACAATGGGAACAGCGCCTTCAATGACCGTTTTAGAAAATCTGTCAATGGCGAAAAATAAAGGAAAAAGATTTAATTTTACATTCGGACTTGACACAAAAAACATTGATTTTTACAAGTCACAATTAGCTGACATCGGTTTAGGTCTTGAAAAGCAGCTGCATACTCAAGTAGGACTTCTATCTGGTGGACAAAGACAGTGTCTATCGCTTATAATGGCAACCCTAAACCGTCCAGATATACTTTTGTTAGACGAACATACAGCAGCACTTGACCCAGAAACTTCCAATAAAATTTTGGAAAAGACAAAGGAAATTATCGAAAAAAATAATATCACAAGCCTTATGATAACCCACAATATGCAAGATGCCATAACCTATGGAAATCGTCTTATTATGCTTCACGCAGGAGAAATTATTTTCGACATAAAAGGTGCTGAAAAGCAAAAATTGACAGTTGAAAAATTATTGGAAATGTTTAAGACAAAAGATGCCAAGTTATCAGATAAAGATGTATTTTAAAAAAATTTTTAAATTCAAAAAAAATTAAAAAATCGAAAATATTAAAATTATAAAAATAAAAGTGGAAATAATATAAAATAAAAATAAATTTCCACTTTTTTATTAATTTTATAAAAAATTTTAGAATTTTAAAATTTTTCTGCTATCCAGCTTTCTATTTCATATCTCAAAGGACGACTGGAAACTTTTTTTATAAATCCTTTTTTTTCCAATTCTTTCGTATATTTATTTATCGTCTGTTGAGTTTTATTTAAATTTGGAATTTTTGCTATATCTTTGTTTTTTATTTTTTCAAATTCGTTAAATAAATAATCTTGGATAAAAATATATAATATTTGCATTTCTATTTTTTTCACATCTTTTCTTTGATTTTCAATTTCTTCACAAATTTTATCCATATATTCCGCCTTTTCAATCGTTTTTTCAATTAATTCCAAAATTGAATTCTGTCCTTCAATAACATTTTCCAAAATATTTTCAACAAAAAAAGTTACTTCTCCCAAATTATATTTACTCTCGACTTCTTTAAATGATTTATAATATTTCATTTTATTTTGTGCAATCATATATGAAATTGACAGCGCTGTATATTTTCCCACATATTTAGCCAAGTTCATTGACAGCAAATATCTTCCAAAGCGACCATTGCCGTCATAAAACGGATGAATATATTCAACAAAAAAATGAATTATTGAAATTTTTATAAGCGACGGAATTTCTTTTTCGTTTAAAAGTTTTATTACTTTTTCAACTTCTTTTTGTATATTTTCCTCTCCTAAAATTCCCCGATGAATTACTTCCATCGCATCGTTTTTTATTTCAACGCCATCTTTTCTAAAAATTTTTCCATCTAATTTATAATTTTCACTCTCCAAAAAATCAATAAACAATTTTTCATATATTTTCCTAAAATCTTCAGAACTTTCAATTTTTTCTTCTTTATTTTTCAAAATATTTTCATATTTTTTTACAATTCCAACTAATTTTTCTTTTTTACTAAATTTTTTTTTACTAGTTTTATTTTGCAATTCGGAATAAATAGCCTTTTTGCTAGAATGAATCCCTTCAACTTTGTTCGTATAAAGAATTTCATTTACAAACAGCTTATTTACTGTATAAAACATCATCAAAGAAGTCAACTTTTGAAATTCTAATTCAATTTTTTTACTATTTTTATAAATTTCTTCCTGCAATTTAAAGTGTTTCGGCAAAAATTTAAAAAACAATGGCACTTGCTTTTTTTTATATTCGGAATAAATCATCAAATTTGTAACAATCGTTGAGCTATCTTTTATTCTTTTTTCATATTCTTCATCTAATTTTTTACTTTTATAATATAATTTTTCTAATTTTTCATATTTTATATACATTTTAATCACTCCTACTATATAAATAATATCATTTTTATATTTTAAAGTAAAGATTTTATAAAAAATTTTTTTATTTTTTATAATTACTAAAATTATTTAAAAAATTCAAAATACACAGTTTTTAAAATTTTTGTTGTAATATCCCATTTTTTTTGGTAAAATCTTAATTGAGAAAAAATATTTTTAGAAAGGAAATTAAAATGAATACAGAAAATCAAACATTAAATTTGAACACAATAATCAAAATTATTTACAAAAATAAAGCCTTAATTGCTCTAATTACAGTTATAACAATAGCGCTTGCGACAGCCTTTGTTTTTTTAAACAAATCTTTTAAAACGGAAATAAACTTATATGGAAATGACAAAGTTTTGACGGAAATTGGAGAAAATTCTCAATATTCACTTAGTTCATTTGAATTTTTTTCCTACATAAAAAATCATTCAAAAACACTAAAAAACTTAAATTTGCCAGAAAATAAATTTTTAAAAGAAATGTCAACTAGACTTACTACACAAACTGAAACTGGCGATCCGATGGTAAAAGTAAAATTTTCAACAAAAAGTAAATCCGAAGGGGAAAATTTTTCCAAAGAATATCACATACTTGCACAAAATTATTTGGCAGACAAAAAAAACAGTTATTTGAATTCTCAATTGAAATTATTGGATGAACAATATAAATTTATTTCTAAAAATACAGATATAAGAACGACGAAAGACCCTTTGACTGACACTCTGGTTTCAAGACTTTCATATTACAGACTTCTAAAAAATGATTCAAGCCCAGTTATAAAATACATTAATTCAACTACAAAACCATCATTAAATAAAAAATTAGTTTTAGCTGCAGCACTTTTTGTCGGACTATTTTTAGGAATTTTTGCTGCATTTGTTAAAGATTTTTCAAATACATTGGATTGGAAAGATATTAAAAGCAAAAAATAAATAAATTAAAGAAAAAGAGAAAATATAGAGAAAAAAATTAAAAAAAAAGAAAACAAGAAAAAATGAAAGGGAAAAGAAAAGGAGAAATGGATTTTTTTTATCACACGATAACAACATTAATTTTAATATTTTTTTATTATGTCGGCTTCAAATTTCCAGATTACGACTTCAAGTTTAAATTAAGCCATAGGAATATATTGACCCACTCTCCGCTACTTGTAATTATTTTATTTGTGCTGCATCAAAGTAAAATTCTTACATTGACTTATAAAACGAAGTATGACATAACAGATTTTGTAACGGTTGGACTTAGCCTTGGAATTGCAATCCATTTACTTTATGACTTATTTCCCAAAAGTTTTAAAGGCACAGCTCTTCTACAATTTCCTATTGTGGAAAAAAGTTTGTCAAAAGACGAAACAATTGCATCCATAATAATTTTTATCATCTTTTTGACAGGATTTTCTGTTTACAAGATAAAAAATTACCTTGATTTGGCAACAAACCTCATTTTAATAATAATTACTTTTATTTTAAAAAGAAAAAGTGAAAAAAAATTTTTTCGAGTGGCATTTCTTTTCGTCGCTATTTTCTCACTTTTAATTTATTTAAAACAAAACACAATTTTTAATAAATTTTTTTAAAATCAAAAAAACTATCTTAAAAATTGATATTCAAATCTATTAAGATAGTTTTATTTTTTGTTTTTCTTTTAATTTTTTTACTTTTAAATTATAATTTAATTATTTATTGACTTCGTCAGCCAATTTTTTACCAACTTTAAATTTTACTACTTTTTTAGCAGCTATTTGCATTTTTTCTCCTGTTGCCGGGTTTCTTCCTTCTCTTGCCGCCTTTTCTTCCACTTTAAATGTTCCCCATCCAACGAATTGGATTGATTCTCCTTTTAATAAAATTTCTTTTGCTGTTTCTAAAAAGGAATTTACTAATTCTTCCGATCTTTTTTTAGTTTCTCCTGTTGCTTTTGCATAAGCATCTACAAATTCTTTTTTTGACATTTTCATTCCTCCAATTTTTTTTATCACTATAATAGTACCATATTTTCGGCATTTGTCAAGTTTTAAAAGAAGCTTTTTAAAATTTTTTTAATCATTTTTTCTTCTTGAAATCACTTTTATAATTTCATTCACAACAAACGGAACAAGTGACAATCCTATCACCATTTCCCAATGACTCGGATCTATCGCAGTTACTTTAAACATTTGTGCAATACTTGGAATTGAAGTCAGACCAATTTGCAAAACTATCCCAATAACAATTGCTCCAATCAAAAATTTATTTCCAAAAAATCCAATTTCAAAAATAGTTTTTTTACTATTTCTCATTGACAATGAATAAAATAATTGTGAGAATGTAAGAACAATAAACGCCATTGTTCTTCCATAAGTTAAAATTTCCCGTGTTGCGGGATTACTGTCTTTTACGACCGAAATAGGCACAGTCCCGCTATGAATAATTCCTAGGTAAAATGCCACAAGTGTAAGCACTCCAATCAGCACTCCACCAACAATTGATCTCATTCCCGCACCTTCAGAAAAGAAACTCTCCTTCGGATCTCTAGGCTTTCTAGTCATAACTTCCTTATCTCCAGGATCCATTCCAAGCGAAATTGCAGGTAATGTATCCGTTATTAGGTTTACCCATAGAAGCTGAGTCGCAACTAACGGTATTGCCCAGCCGAATAACGTCGCAATAAATACACACAAAACTTCTCCTAAGTTACAAGAAAGCAAGAATATAATTGTCTTTTTGATGTTGTTAAAAATATTTCTTCCTTCTTCAATCGCATGAATTATCGTAGTAAAATTATCATCAGTCAATATCATATCACTAGCACCTTTAGAAACATCTGTACCAGTAATTCCCATAGCAACTCCTATATCGGCAAATTTAAGCGACGGTGCATCATTTACTCCATCTCCAGTCATTGACACAATATTTCCTTGCTCCTTAAACGCCTTTACTATTTTAACCTTGTGCTCTGGCGAAACTCTCGCAAACACTCTATATTTATTCACTTCCCTAGCAAATTTATCATCTGGAATCTCATCAATTTCAGCTCCAGTTAAACTTTGGCTAATATCTGTCGCAATTCCAAGCTCTTTTGCAATCGCAACCGCCGTATTCTTATGATCTCCAGTTATCATAATCGGAGTAATTCCAGCCTTTTTAGCTTCCACAATCGAATCTTTCACTTCAGTCCTAGGCGGATCAATCATTCCAACAATTCCAACTACAACCAGATCCTTTTCCATCTCTTCAGGTAAAATTTGACTGTTAACATCTTTAAATGCCACTCCAAGCACTCTTAAAGCGTCATCAGACATTTCTTCAGCAACTTTCAATATTTTATTTTTCGCTTCTTCAGTCAATGGCAAAATTTTTCCATTTACAAGAATTTTATTTGCTCTTGTAAGAATGTTGTCAATCGCACCTTTTGTATGAACTCTATATTTCCCACCTTCTTCATTAAGTGTCGACATAAGTTTTCTGTCCGAATCAAATGGATTTTCAGAAACCCTTTTATATTTAGCATTCAATGCGTTTTTTTCCAAATCAAATTTATTTCCCAAGACAATCAGAGCCACTTCTGTCGGATCTCCGATATCTTGTCCATTTTCAACAGATGCATCTGAGCAAAGCACAAACGAACGGATTAACTCAGTTTCATCAATATTTGCCTTTTGTCCATCTTGACTGGAAATATCTCTCAAATTATCCAAAGTATAAGTTTTTACAACAGTCATCTTATTTTGAGTAAGCGTCCCGGTTTTATCAGAACAAACGATATTTACCGCTCCCAATGTTTCAACCGCAGGTAATTTTCTCACAATTGCATTTTTCCTTGACATAGTCTTTACCCCAAGCGAAAGCACAATTGCAACAATCGCAACAAGTCCTTCAGGAATTGCCGCCACAGCTAGACTTATTGCAGTCATAAACATTTCAACTGCTTCTCTTCCTTGAATCAACCCTATGACAAAAATAATTCCACAAATTGCCAACGCTCCATATCCCAAAATTTTTCCAAGTTCTTCTAATTTTATCTGAAGCGGAGTCAATGTATTGTTATCTTCATCTAAAATCTGTGCAATTTTTCCAATTTCCGTATTCATTCCAGTTTCAACTACAACTCCTTCTCCTCTTCCATAAGTTGCCATAGTTGACATAAATGCCATATTTTCCTTATCTCCAATAGGTATTTTTGCATCAGTTGTAATAAAATTAGCATCTTTTTCACTTGGAACAGATTCTCCAGTAAGTGCTGACTCTTCAATCTGCAAATTAGCACTTTCAATAAGTCTGACATCTGCTGGAATATATCTTCCTGCATCAATTACTAAAATATCTCCCGGCACCAACTCTTCTGAATTTATTTCAATCACTTCGCCATTTCTTCTAACCAAGCTCTTAGGTGTCGTCATCTGCTGTAATGCTTCCAATGCCTTTTCCGCCTTAGATTCCTGCACAACTCCAACTATTGCATTTATAAGAACTACCGCTAAAATTATCAAAGCATCAGCTATCCCGTCTTTCCCATGCGCAATAATATTAACAACAGCTGCACCAATTAACACATAAATAAGCATATCCTGAAGCTGTGCCAAAAATAGCTGCAATAAACTTTTTTTCGGCTTTCCTTTTAATTTATTAGGTCCATATTTCTCCAGCCTCCTTTTTACTTCTTCCGTTGAAAGTCCCGTTTCAGCCGAGACATTCAACTCTTTTAAAACATCTTTTGGTGATTTAGTAAACCACATATTTTAACATACCTCTTCTTTCTAAAAAAATCTTTATAACTAGAATCATTATACACTAAAATCGATTTTATTTCTATAATTTATTATGAAAAAAATTGCCCTTTTAATAAAAAGGACAATATATATTATAAAATTTATTGTTGATTATTCAGTTGTGTTTTTTACTGGCGCAGCATTTTGAAATTGAATTTCAATTCTTCTATTTTCTGCTCTACCTTGTTCAGTTTCATTTGTAGCAATTGGTTGTTTTTCACCCATTGATTCCACTCCAATAATTCTTGCTGGATTCAATCCAAATTCAACTAATTTATCTCTAACAGCAACAGCCCTTCTCATTCCAAGTTTCATATTATAAGCATCTGAACCTTTAGAATCTGTATGTCCAACAATTACTAAATTTAAATTATTTACTTCTGCATATTCTTTTACATTTCTTAACAATTCATAATATTTTTCTTTAACTACAGATTTATCAAAATCAAAATTCAATTTATTAGAATCAAGTGTTATAGTCTTAGGACCTTCATCTATAATTCCTTGTTCCTTAGCTTCTTCTAATTCCAAAGCATTAATTCTTATTGTATTTTCTCTCATTTTAGTTGTAGTCAATCTTCTAGCCATTACTGGTGCTGAAATCATTAAAATTGCAAATATGGCAATTATTGTTGATCTGATGGTTGTTCTTGTTGTGGTTGTTGGTTTGACCATGATTCAGCCTCCTTTTCAAGAGATTTGTATTCTTTACTTCCTGGATATGGTTTGTTAGCTTTTAAATAATCTTCGATAGTATCTAATCTACCTGCATTATAGTCTACCAATTTTGCGTTTGTACAAGACAAAGCTCCTAATCCTAATGCTAATAATATTAATTTTTTCATATTTTTATCCTTTCCCTTCCTGTAATAACTACTTATTTCTATTTTTTTATTTCATTTTTCCTTGAATTCCATCTAGTCTTTCTTCCATTTTATCTAATAATTCATTAGTTTTGTGAAATTTTTCAATATTATTGTTAATTTCATCGACTCTTTTGCTAATTCTTTGTATTTCATAGTTCATCTGTTCACTTTCAGACATATTTTTTCTATTTATTCTTACTTTTTTTACTTTTTTTACATTTAAATTTACAGCAGAATTTCCACCTTGTTTTGTAACAGCTGGTTCAGAAGTTGTTTCTTTTGTTTTTCTCTGTTTAGCAAGTTTTACTAATCTTTGAACTGCAGCATCAGTATCTGCACTTTTTGCCATCACAGCAAACGGAAGTTGACTAAGCATTAATACTGCTATTATTCCTACTTTTTTATTCATTTTTTTTCCTTTCTAAAATAAATTAAAAGAATTTATTTTATTTGATTATTTATTTACCTGAACTTTTTCTTATAACTTTTCTAGAAGATTTCTTCTTACCAAAAACATCATTAAATCCTTTTAGTTCATTTTCTTCTCTTTGAACACTTCTCACTACGCTTTGATAAAAATCTACTCTATCTTTTGCTCTTGCAGTGTTATATTCCAATTTTTCCAATCCAGTTCTTGGTTTGTACACCTCTTCCACACTTCCATCGGCATTTTCAATTACAGTTAAAGTTTTATCAACTTTTTTAGGTTTCAAACTATTGTAGTAATCTTTTCTTGCATCATTTATTATAGCTTGTGCACTTTTACCAAATATCGGTAAAGAGGATGCCACCACTACACCGAATAATAATAATTTACTATTTGATTTCATTTTCATTACCATTCCTTCCATTTTTTATTAATCCATAACTGATAAAAGTGTTTCTAGTTCAGTAATTTTTTGTTCTTTTTCAGCTATCATTTTTTCAATATTGTAATTATTTTTTTCAAAGTCTTTTAAAATAACTTTATATTTATCTCTGTGCCATCTAACTTCAGAATCTACTCTTAATTTTTCTATAGTTTTTTCTCTTCCGTCTCTTTGTTCTTTTAGAACTTCTACTTCAGATTTTAACTTTTCAAGTTGTCTCTTATAAGATTCTTTCTGTGCCGCTTCTTTCTTCAACAATTCATTATATTGATTTTCAATAGAATTTAAACTGTCCTCCAACTTACTTGTTGCGGAGTAACTTGTCATTGAAACCATCATTATTCCTATTAACAAGAATCCCATCTTTTTCATTCCATTTCCTCCTACTTTAATTTGAAATCAACACTCCTCACTCACAATTGCATAAATTTTTCTCAAACTATTCTATAATGTTACCACTCACAATTATTATACCAAATATTTTTTAAAAATACAATATCTTTATAATTTATTTTTAAGAAAATAAAACCCCATTAAATAAAGGGGTTCTACATATTTTCTATATTTTTTTAATAAAAAAATAATAATTTATTATTTTAATAAAATTAAAACTTCTTCAACTGTTTCCGCAGACTCTATTTTTTCTACAAGTTCTTCTTCAAAGCTCAATTTTGAAATTTCTGCAAGTAAATCTAAATGTTCCCCTTTTGCATCTTCTGGTGCAGCTATCATAAATATTAATTTTGAAGGTTCATCGTCCATACTGTCAAAATCTATTCCAGTTTTAGAAATTCCAAGTGCTAAGGACATTTTTTTTATTAAATGTGTTTTTGTATGTGGAATTGCGACACCATCTTGCATTCCTGTCGGAGATAATTTTTCTCTTTCATAAATTGAGGAAATAAATTCATCTAAATCATCAGCATTCAAAATACCATCTTTTACAAAAACTTGCGCCATTTCTTTTATAACTTCCTCTTTGTTTTTCCCTTTTAAATCCACTTTTATTCTATTTTTTGATAAATATTCTAAAATTTCCATTTTTTTAATACAAGACCAAAATTTTGGTCTTTCTCCTTTCTCAAAATTTATTTTTTAAAAATTTTTCCATCTTTTTAAGATATCCTCTATAATTTCACATTCAGACATTTCAGAAAAATTGTAAACAATATAGTTCTTTTCTTTTTTAAACCAAGTCAGTTGTCGCTTTGCGTAATTTCTGCTTTCTTTTTTTATTAATTCTATGGCGCAATCAAAAGTTATTTTATGTTCAAAATATAGAAATAATTCCTTGTAGCCTATCGAAGATATTTTATAAAGATTCTTTCTGTACTTATTATATACTTTTTTTGCCTCTTCAACAAGCCCATTTTTAATCATAATTTCCACGCGTAAATTTATTCTTTCATACAATTCATCACGATTTCTATTTAAGAAAATTTTTAAAAATTTATAATTATTACTTTTTATATTTTTCATCCTTAATTCACTAAATTTTCCATTAGTTAAATAACAAACTTCTATTGCTCTAATTAACCTTAATTTATTAAATAAATCAATTTCATTGTAAGATTTTTTGTCCAAATCTTTTAAAATTTCCTGTAATTCTTCCAAAGATTTACTGGAAAGTTCTTCTCTAATTTTTTCATTTTTTGGCGGCAAATTGGCAAATCCATCAGTTATAGATTTTATATAAAGTCCTGTTCCACCGACAAGCATAATATTTTTATTTTTAGATTCCAAATTATTTTCTTTTTCAAATAAAATTTTGTTGACTTCTTTTTCAAAATCTCCGACAGAATAATCACTGCAAGGATCTGCAACATCAATCATATAGTGCTTTACCCCCTGCATTTCCTTTGGGGATATTTTAGCTGTTCCAATGTTTAACTCTTTGTAAATTTGAGAAGCATCTGCGGAAATAATTTCGCTATTTATTTCCTTTGCTAACTTTATTGATAAATCTGTTTTTCCAACTCCAGTAGGTCCAGCTATTACAATTCCTTTTAAATTTTTTTTCACCCCAATTTCTTTCCATCCTTTCCTTTTATTTTTTCTCTTGTTTTTTCCTTCCCCCATTTTTTATTTTTTAAATCACATATTCAAATTCATATCCAGCGATAAGTATTGTATCTCCTTCTTTTACACCTGCTTTTTCAAGCTCAGCTTCCATTCCCAGACTTCGCATTTTCTGTAAAAAATTAATAATTCCCTCTTCTCCAATAAATACATATTTATTAAGTACATCATCCACAATTCGTCCATCCACTTCAAAGGCGTTTTCACCAGTTTGTCTTATTTCCCAGTCCTCTTTTTTATTAATGTCACTTAATAAATCCTCAACTGATTCCACTTCTTCCAACGGTTCTCTAGGAATAGTTTGAATCAATTCCCAAGCTTTAGATAAAACCGGTTTTATCCCATCATTCGCAATAACCGAAATTGGATATATAAATTCAGCTCCATTTTCTTTTACAAATTTTTCAAACTCGTCGTATTTTTCATCTTCATAGAGCATATCAATCTTGTTTGCTACAACAATTTGTTTCTTTTGTGACAATTTTTCACTATAATTTTTTAACTCCTCATTTATTTTTAAAAAATCTTCTTTCGAATCCCTTCCGTCAATTCCAGAAATATCAACAATGTGAATAATCGCTTTACATCTCTCAATATGCCTTAAAAATCTATCTCCAAGTCCCACTCCTTCATGAGCGCCTTCAATCAAACCTGGTACATCGGCAATTACAAAGCTTTCTTCATCTCCCATTCTGACAACTCCCAATTTTGGTTTTAAAGTTGTAAAATGATAACTTGCAACTTTTGATTTTGCTTTTGACACCTTGTTTATGAAGCTTGATTTTCCAACACTCGGATAGCCAACTAAAGCTATATCTGCTAACATTTTTAATTCCATTTTTATTTTTAACTCCACGCCTTCTCTTCCACTTTGAGCGATTTTTGGCGCTTTTGTTACAGAAGATTTGAAGTGGATATTTCCACGGCCTCCATCTCCTCCTTTTAAAAACACCACTTTTTCATTGGGACTACTCAAATCAAGTAAAAGCCTATTTGTTTCAAAATCCCTAATCATCGTTCCAACTGGTACTTTTATGACCAAATCTTCTCCAGATTTTCCCGTTGCACGAGATGGCATCCCCTTTTGCCCATCTTGAGCCTTAAATTTTTTACTGCTTTTAAAGTCTACCAACGTATTGATATTTGGATCTGCAAGAAAGACAATATCCCCTCCTTTTCCGCCGTCTCCGCCATCAGGTCCACCAAACTGGACAAACTTTTCACGCCTAAAAGTAGCGGCTCCATCTCCTCCTTTTCCAGAAATTACCGTAATTACACTTTCATCAATAAACATCTATTTTATCTTCCTTTTCTATATTCTATCTTTTTTATTTGCTCCACTTTTTTTCTTTTATCTTCTTTTCATTTTAGTTTGCTTAACATTTTCCTTCTTATTTCTTCTGTAAATCCAAGGCTCAATGTAACCTTTTCTTGAAAATAATCCCAATTTTTTTTGTTTTGCATTTTGCTGATACTCTCCAAATTGCGTATCATTTTTGGCGTATTCCTGATACCACCATGCGTTTCCAGTTTTTACCATCTCTTCATTGATATTTTTACCATTTACATAAATAACCGCAACTGTTCTGCCATATCTATCCTTATTCTTCACTTCTATGCTCAAAGTTTTCCCGGCCACTAATTTTTCTAAAGCTTGTCTACTTTCAGGACCATAATCCTGCGATTTTTCAGGCGCATCCATTCCATACATTCTAATTTTTAACATTTCACCGACAAATTTTCCATTTTCAACTTTTTGAATGTTAATTGTATCTCCATCGCTGACTTTTAGCACTTGATAACCATCAGAAATTTTTGGAATTATTTCTTTTTTTTCTTTAGATTTTTTAATTTTAGGATTTTTTGTGGCACTTTTAGAGATTTTAGCACTTTTAGTATTTTCACTGTTTTTTATATCTTTTCCGTTTTTGTTAAACATCCCAAAGAGCATAAATACTGCAATTATAACAACTGCCATAATTAATATTATCTGAGATTTTCCATCATCAATTTTTTTAGCCATTTTTCTCCTATTTTTCTATTTTTCCAATGCTTGTTTAAAGTCTGCAATTAAATCGTCAATATTTTCAAATCCGACTGCAATTCTAATCAATGAATGTGTAAATCCTCTTGCTTCCTTTTCCTCTTCAGGCATTTCAGCGTGAGTAATTGTGCTTGGATGGGTTACCAATGTTTCAGCTCCACCAAGACTAGCAGCAAATATTGCCACATTTAAACTTTCAAAAAACGTTTTTACTTTTGAGTCGTCTTTTAGAGTGAATGAAAATACTGCTCCACCACCAGTTGCTTGACTTTCGTGAATTTTTTTACCTTTGTTTGTATCCAAAGTTGGATAGTAAATTTTGTCAACTGCATCATGTTTTTGGAAAAACTCTATCAATTTTTCTGTATTTTTTTGTGCAGCTTCCACTCTTAATTTAAGTGTTTTAAGACTTCTCATAAGTAGCCAGCTGTCAAACGGAGAAATTAGCGCTCCCGCCGCAGTTTGAGCAAATTGAATTTTTTCTGCCAATTTTTCATCGTTTGTAACTGCAACTCCCGCAAGTAAATCGTGATGTCCAGATAAAAATTTAGTTGCGCTGTGAATTACAATGTCAACTCCAAAATCAAGCGGTCTTTGCAAATACGGTGTCATAAATGTGTTGTCCACAATTGTAATTAAATTATGTTCTTTCGCAAGTTTTACAACTCCCCTTATATCAGTTACATCCAACAAAGGATTTGACGGTGTTTCGATAAGAATTGCTTTTGTATTAGGCTTTATTGCTTTTCTTATATTTTCTAAATCAGTTGTATCAACAAACGTAGATTCAACTCCAAATTTTGAATAAACATCGTTCAAAATTCTGTAAGTTCCGCCATAAATATCTTGCCCCAAAATGATATGATCTCCTGCTTCAAATATTGTAAAAACTGAAGTTGTAGTTGCCATTCCAGATGAAAAGGCATATCCATATTTACCGCCTTCCAAATTTGCAAGTAAACTTTCGAGTTGATTTCTAGTTGGAGCGGACACCCTTGAATATTCAAATTCCTGCGTTACTCCAAATTCTGCAACAGGAAAAGTTGAAGCGAAATTTACAGTTGTTCCCCATAATTCTTTCTTTTTTTCCTTTTTTATTCCATGTATTGTCTTAGTTTCAAATTTCACGCTTAATCATCTCACTTTCTTTAAACTTTTATTTTCTATATTTTTATATTTCTTTTCTAATATCACTTATAACAGGTTTTTTTCGCAAAATTTTTTCAAATGCAATTCTTTTGGCCCCAACATCTGGCTCTCTGTCCAAAAATATTACTCCACAATACTTAAAATTCTGTTTTTCCAAAATTCTTCTCATTGGCTCATTATTTTCATGCGTATCTGCTCTCAAGCTGAAAATATTATTCTTTAGGCAGACATCTTGTGAAAATTCCAAAAGTTTTGTAGCAATTCCTTGATTTTTTACATTTTTATCAACCGCAATTCGATGAATTACCACATAATCACCGCAAGTTAGCCATTTCCCATCAATTTTACTATATGGTGTCTCTTTTTCAGGAGAGAGTGCAATTGTCGCCACAACTTTATTTTTTCCATCAATTCGAGTTTCCAGCACATAACTTATCCCTTTTTTTATATCACTTTCAATTGAGTTTCTATTTGGATAGCCATTTTGCCACTGATTTAGCTTCATTTTTTTTAGCTCTTCCTTTGCCATTTCAATGATTTCCAAAATTCTGTTGACATCTTTTGGCTCTGATTTTCTAAAATTCATTTAATTTTCCTCCTTTCCTAAAAAAAATTATATTTGCCAGTCAATCTCTTTTTTCCCTAATTTTTTCAGAATCTCATTAGTTTTTTTAAAATGTCCACAGCCAAAAAAACCACGACTTGCAGATAATGGACTTGGATGCACACTTTCCAGAATATAATGTTTTTCCAAATTTATAAGCTTTTTCTTACTTTTTGCATTATTACCCCATAAAATAAATATAATCGGATCTTCTCTTTCGTTTAAATAACTTATCACATTGTCAGTAAAAATTTCCCATCCGATTTTTGAGTGAGAATTTGCTTTTCCTGCAACAACTGTAAGAGCTGTATTCAAAAGCAGCACTCCTTGCTTTGCCCACTTTTCCAAATATCCGCTATTACTCATTTGATAGCCGTATTCATCACTAATTTCCTTATAAATATTTTTTAACGACGGTGGAAGCATAATTCCTTTTTTTACAGAAAAAGCCATTCCATGCGCCTGATTTTGTCCATGATAAGGATCCTGTCCAAGTAAAACCACTTTACAGTCCTTGTAACTTGTAAGTTTAAAAGCTGTAAAAATTTCTTCAGCTTTTGGATAAATTTTCTTTGTCCTATATTCAGACACCAGAAATTTTCTCATCTTTCTATAGTAATCTTTTTCAAATTCTTTGTGATAACTAAAAATCTCATCCCAGTCATTTCCAATATTAACCATTTTTTTCCTCTTTTCAGCTTTCAACTTTTTTATTTTAAATTTTTTATTTACGACTATTTTTATTTCTAATCTTTAAAATTTATAACAATCTTTTCCTTTTCCATTTTTAGATTCACAATTTCTACACCTGCATTTTTCAATATTGTTCTCGAAGCAACAGTTGATTCCAAATTCTTATGTTTATCTGAAAAATAGATAACTTTTTTTATTCCTGATTGCACTATCGCTTTTGCACACTCATTGCATGGGAAATGTGTCACATAAATTGTGCTTTCTTTCAAAGATTTTATGCTGTTTAAAATTGCGTTTAATTCGGCGTGAACAACATACGGATATTTTGTGTCTAAAAAATCTCCAGTTTTCCCCCAAGGCATCTCATCGTCAGAACTTCCTAAAGGGAACCCATTGTAGCCCATTCCAATTATTTTTTTTTCCTTGTCAATTATACAAGCTCCCACTTGTGTCGATGGATCTTTACTTCGCATTCCAGACAAAAAGGCGACACCCATAAAATACTCGTCCCACGAAAGATAATCCTCTCTCTTTGGCATCTTTTTCACCTCGTTTTTATAATTTTTTGTTTTTTTAATCAACTTTCATTTTTCTTCTCACATCTTTAAACTGAACTTCCACAGCATCATTCTTGCTAAGCTCAATTCCCCTTTTCACAATTTTTCCATTTTTTCTCGTAATTGTATATCCTAAATTCAAAATATCCTGAACAGAATATTTAGAAATTTTTAGTTTTTTATACTGCAAATTTTTTTTTGCGTCATTCAAAATATTTTTTATCGCAAAATTTATATTTTTCTCTTTTTCTCTCAAGTTTTCTTTTCGCTTAAAAATCTCTTTTTTTAAATCAATTTTATTAATTTGCTGTTTTCTGTATTCTAACTTTTCCTCAGCTTTTTTCAAAATTCTTTTAAGTTCTTTTATTAAAATTTTCTCTTTTTCAATAATTTCCATTTTTTTGTCGTCTAAAATATTCAAGAAATTTTTTATATAGTAGTTATTTTTCTTTTGCTCCAATTCTTTTCTCATCAAAGTTACACGATTTTGTAAAATTTTAGTAAGTCCATTTTTTTTATTATTCAATTCCTCAATCAAATTTTTCTTTTCAGGAATCAAAATTTCTGCAGCTTGAGTTGGAGTTGCAGCACGTCTATCAGCCACTAAGTCCGATAGTAAATTGTCAATTTCGTGTCCAACTGACGAAATAATCGGAATTTCAGACTGGTGAATCGCTTCTATCACGATTTCTTCATTAAAAGCCCACAAATCCTCAATACTTCCACCTCCACGTCCGACAATGACTGTATCTACACAAATTTTATTCTTTTCTTCAAAATTTTTAGCCCTATTGAAAAACTCAATTCCACTCACAATTTCCTGTGCCGCCCCATCTCCTTGAACTTTTGCAGGATAAAGAAAGATATTCACATTTGGAAATCTTTTGTGAGCTGTATTTACTATGTCTCGAATTGCAGCTCCTGTCGCAGCTGTCACAACTCCCACATTTGTTGGAAGTTTTGGAAGCAATTTTTTTTGGCTACTGTCAAAATAGCCCTTTTCATTATATTTTCGCTTTAACATTTCCATTTTTTCATAAAGTGAGCCAATTGAATTAGTTCTCTCAAGAAAATCGGCGACAATCTGATAACTTCCACTTCTTTCATAAAGAGTAACATTCCCCCTTATTTTCACTTGTTCCCCCTCTTTTAAATCCACAGGAACTCCACGGTACTTATATCTAAAAATTGCACATTTCACGCTAGCTCCAGCGTCTTTTAGAGTAAAATACAGATGTCCTGAACTGTAATAAGTTATATTTGAAATTTCACCTTGAATGAAAATATTTTTAAATGTATTTGTCCCTTCCAAATACTGTTTTACTTCAAAATTAATCTCACTTACCGAAAATACCGTTGCTTCCACATCTTTTCACCTTCTTTTGTCAAATAACTTTCAAATTTTTAATTTCATAGTAAAATTATACTTTACTTTGTTCGTAAAATCAAGGTTTTTTTATTAATAAATAATAAAAATAGTGAAACATAAAAGTCTCACTATTTTTTTATTCATGCTAAATTGTAAAAAAGTTTTCTTCAATTAGTAAATCAATCTGAATCCAAGTCCACCTCTTACATTTTCTCCCTTAGTGTCATATCCAGCATTTACTGTTACTCCGAATCTTGTGTTGTCAATTCCAATGTTAAGGTCAAACTTACCGCTTCCTTTTCTGTCTTCTTGCTATAAATATTGATGTCTTTTGTATTTTTCTATCATAACTACGTAATTAAGCTGTTTCATTCACTCTTACACCATATTTAAAAGTTTTATTCCAGTAAATATTTTCAAGTGTAGAAATTACAACTCCTTTTGATGTTGAAGCGTTTAAGAATAATGAATTTCCCAAATACACGGCAGTATGATTTCCTGTGCCTTCTGGTTTAAAAAATACAATATCTCCCGCTTTTAATTGGCTTCTTGGGACATGGCTTCCCGCTTGAGCTTGGTCAACTGACCGTCTTGGCAGCTCAAAGCTAAACACTTCCCGATAGACTCTCCGAGTGAATGCCGAGCAGTCGATTCCACTTGCAGAATCTCCACCAAGCACATATTTTGTCCCTTTCCATTGCTTATATGCCCGCAGTAATTTATTTTGCAGCGCCACAACTTTTTTTTGACTTGATGTTCCTTCACTTAATATTTTTCTCTGCTCCATTTTTAATTCTGTCAATTTCTGCATTACTAGCCGGGAATTTGGCATCTCTTCATCAACCAGTTCCTTTTCATCCAATAGCCCATTTGAATTAATATTCGTCGTGATATAATCTGAATCATCTTCTTCTTTTTCCGAATGCTTTTTCGCAATTTTATTTTTTATTTCATCATTATTTTCTTTTGACTTTTTATTTTTTTTAGTGTCATTTCCTTTTTTTATAATAACTTTTACTTCATCATTTTGACTAGTATTTGCAACGACAGGATT
Source organism: Leptotrichia sp. oral taxon 498 (assembly GCF_002240055.1). Taxonomy (NCBI): domain Bacteria; kingdom Fusobacteriati; phylum Fusobacteriota; class Fusobacteriia; order Fusobacteriales; family Leptotrichiaceae; genus Leptotrichia; species Leptotrichia sp. oral taxon 498. Next base: position 2,017,065 of record NZ_CP016753.1, read on the forward strand.
AGCGCTGCTGTCCTTATCTAAATTAGTTTGTAAACCTGTACAACTTGCAGTAAGCAGCATACAAGCCGATGTAAATGCTATCTTTCTTCCCATTTTCTTTTTTTCCCTTTCCTTTCTTTTCTCTCCAATAAAAATGCTAAAATCCATCAATTTTTAAATATTAATAAAAAGAAATAAAAAGCGATTATTTTAAAAAAAATGGTATTACTAAAAAAATTAAAAAAACTAACTTTCAATTATCAAATTTACAGGTCCATCACTTTCTGAAACAATTTTCATATTTGCTCCAAATTCACCTGAACCAAATTTTATTTTTTCTTCACTTAATTTTTCTAAAAATAAATCGTACAGTTCTTTTGCTTTTTCCGCTTTTGCCGAATCAACGAAACTTGGTCTTCTACCTTTTTTAGTATTTCCATAGATTGTAAAATTACTGACGACCATTACTTCATATTCTAGATCTTTTAACGACAAATTTAATTTTTCATTTTTATCATTAAAAATTCTTAAATTTATCAATTTATCTATACAATATGTTATATCTTCTCGTGTATCTTCATTTTTTATTCCGACAAAAGCTAAAATCCCTTTTCTTATCTCCTCCTTAAATTTATCATTGACAAACATTTTAGCATAATTTACTCTTTGAATTATTAATTTCATTTTATATTCTCTCTCTTTTTGCAATTATATCATTTTTTTTTAAATTTGTATAGAATTATTTTTATCTTTTTTTTAATAATATCTTTTTTCTTCTCCAATTGTTGTATCAAAGCTATGTCCTGGATAAACTTTCGTATCTTCTGGATACTGCATAAGTTTTTTTAGCGATTTCCCCATTTCAATTGGATTACTTGTAGGCAAGTCAACTCTTCCATAAGTTCCTTTAAAAATCGTATCTCCTGTAATCATAACTTTTTCCTTTTCATTATAATAGCAAATATCTCCCGATGTATGCCCTGGCGTTTCTATTATTTTAAAAATACATTCATCTTCATCTTCCGTAATTCCCGCTAATCCAATCATATCATTTTCCTTCACGGTTCTGATGTCCAAACTTTTGTCAATTTTAAATTCCACATCTTGCCAGATACAAAGCGAAATTTCTGGATTAAACAAAAATTCGTAACCTTTTTCACTCACAAAAAGTGGAACTTTTTTGTATTCCATCATCGAATTAATTCCCAAGATATGATCCCAATGTCCGTGCGTCAAAAGTACCGCCACCATTTCCAGCTCATTTTTTTCCAAAAAGTCAATAACTTTTGTCATTTTTTCTTCTCCTGGATCAACCACAAAACATTTTTTTCCACATTTTACTATGTAACAGTTGCTTCGTGCCAAATTATCGTTTACAAATCTTATTAATTCCATTTTTATTTCTCCCTTCAAATTTTATTTATTTTTAAATATTTTAAATTATTTTTATTTTTTATAAAAATTTTTTAATAAAATTATTTATTTTTTATCATCACATTCATATGCGGATAAGGTATTTCAATCCCTTCTTTTTCAAATTCCAATTTTATTTTTTCATTCAATTTTAACTTTAAATCTATGTAGTGTTCAGTTCTCGTGTAGACATAGACGTAAAAAATTATCGCAGATTCTCCTAGTTCTCCCACACCAATAATCGGTTTATGCGATGGCAAAATCAACTTGTCATGTTCTGTAATCTCTTTTTCTTTTTCAACTTCTTCGAGTTCATCGAGATCCTCTTTCAAATTCTCATGCGCTGATTTTTCAGCTTCTTCCATTTTCTTTCTGGAAAATAACGTAGAAAAGAAATTTATTTTTTTTCTTTCCTTCGATTCCAGAACTGTACTTTGCCACTTTTTAAACAAATTTTCTTTTCTTTTATCTTCTTCGATTTTATCCATTGTCTCTTCTTTAATAATCTTATTAATGACCTCTTTAACCTTTTGAATATCACTGTCGTAAGATACTCCTACGGTTAAATCTAGCCGTCTTTCTCCATCTTCCCTTATGTTTCTGATTTCTGTATTAGTTATAATTCCATTTGGGATGATTACAAGCTCATTTTGCGGATTTATAATTTTTGTGTAAAACAATTCAATTTTTTTTACAGTTCCGATGTAATTATTATATTCAATCGTGTCTCCCACACGAAACGGCTTAAAAGTAAGAATAATAATTCCACCGCAAAAATTTCCCAACGTTTCTTTAAAAGCAATCCCAAACACGATCCCAGCCGCTCCTAAAAATGTTGTAATTGAAGTCGTATTAATTCCCAAAATTCCAATTGAAATATAAATTAATATAAAATAGTAAATAACCGAATAAAGTGAAATCAAAAAAGATGCAATACTTTTATCCATATTCGATTTTTCAAATATTAAATTTAATATTTTTTCAATTCTTCCTTTAAATATTTTTGCAATTTTAAACATAATGTAAATAATAAATAATTTAAAAATATTTGTCTTTAAAAATTTAATTATGTTGTCAAGTTCCAAAAATTTTTGCAATGCAGTTAGTTTCATTTTTTCTCCTATTTTCATTCTATTCTAAAATTATAAAATTATAAAAAAATAGAAATATTTTTTCTATTTCTATTTAAGAATAAGCGGGGCAAGACCCCCTTGATAATTTTTTTAAACATTAAATCTAAAGAACATAACATCTCCATCTTGCACAATATACTCTTTCCCTTCAAGCCGCATCGCACCTTTCTCTTTTGCTCCATTCCATCCATTTAATTCAATAAATTTATCAAATGAAACAACTTCTGCACGAATAAATCCTTTTTCAATATCCGTATGAATTTCACTTGCTGATTTTTGTGCATTTGTCCCTTGTTTAATCGTCCAAGCTCTGACTTCCTTAACTCCAGCCGTAAAATATGTGATTAATCCCAATAATTTAAATCCAGCACGAATTAATCTATTTAAACTTGGCTCTTTAATTCCAAGTTCATCAATGAACATTTGTCTTTCCTCTTCATCTTCAATTTCAATTAGTTCTGCTTCCACTTTTGCCGAAAAAGTCACGACTTCGCTGTCATACTGTTTTGCAAATTCCCTAACTTTTTTTACATAGTCATTTTCAGTCCCGCTTGTCAAGTCATCTTCAGAAATATTTGCTGCAAACATCATTGGTTTTACTGTCAAAAATTGATAAACTTTTATTAATTCTTCTTCCCTTTGAGTAAATTCTAAAGTTTTTAACAATTTGAATTCTTCCAAATGTGCCTTACATCTTTCAAGAACTGCAAGTAATTCCTTTCCTTCAGCGTTTCCGCCACGAGCCAGTTTCTGATTTTTCTGAATCGCTCTTTCGACAGTTTCCAAATCAGCAAAAATAAGTTCTGCATTGATTGTTTCAATATCTCTAATCGGATCAACGCTTCCTTCCACATGAATAATGTTGTCATCGTCAAAACATCTCACAACTTGACAAATTGCAGCCGTATTTCTGATATTTGACAAAAACTGATTTCCAAGCCCTTCCCCTTTAGAAGCACCTTTCACAAGCCCCGCAATATCCACAAATTCAACTGTCGCTCCAACCGTTCTCTCTGGATTAATCACTTTTTCCAAAGCCTTTAGCCGTGGATCTGGAACACTCACAAGCCCCACATTTGGCTCAATTGTCGCAAACGGATAATTTGCGGCTTCTGCATTTTGTGTCTTTGTTATCGCATTAAATAATGTTGATTTTCCTACATTTGGTAATCCTACAATTCCTATTCCTATCATTCTTTTTATTTCCTTTCTTATAAATAAATACTTTTTTAAATAATTTTATATATTTGCAAATATATTTGCTATTTTCCATTTTTCCTTATCGGTTGTCTTATTCAAAAAATAGTCAATGTCATAAATTGGAATAACAGTTATCCCAAAATAGTCGTACTCCTTGCCAAACATTTTTTTTATATCTACTTTTTGACTTTTTATAAGTGCCTTTGTTGGCCTTTCTCCAACTGAAATTATATATTTAGGATTCACCAGAGCAATCTGTGTGTCCAAAAAGACACTGCACGCACTGATGTTTTCTTCTTCGATGATATTATCTGCTTTATAGCACTTTGTGAGAGTTGTAAAATAACATCTTTTCATATCCAAATTTGAATATTTAAAAAAATTTTTTAATAACTTTCCGTTTTCATCTTCTAGCAAAAGTCCTCTCTCTGCTTCTTTTCCATTTATTTCATCCATCAAAAAGAATATCTCAGCTTCTTGGTTTCCTTGCCCAACAATGCGGACATTGTCGTATTTTTTCCCCAATTTACATCTCTCGCAAATATCTACTTCAACTTCCAAATTTTCCCACATATTTTTTCCTTTTAAAATTTCAAAAAAATTAATTTCTTATATTCATTTTATAGTTTCATCACTAAATTAACGATTTTTTAAGGTAATTTGTAAATTTTTGTACCTGCCTCCCCAATAACTTCAATTTCCAAATTTTTTCTGTTTTCTTTTTTCAAAATCTTGTGCAGCGAGTTATAAGCCAGTTCTGGCGTATTGTTGTCTTTACTTATATGCATTAAATAAACTTTTTTTAATTTGTCGCACAAAACTTGTCCAACTAACTTTGACGCATCTTCATTTGACAGGTGACCGTATCTGCTTTTCACACGATTTTTTAACTCCCAGTGATAAGGTCCTGTTATAAGCATCTCGTAGTCATAGTTGCTTTCCAAAACGATGACATTGCTATTTTTCAAATTTTCTCTTATAATATTATTCACACATCCAACATCACTCGCATAAGAAAGTTTTTTTTCACCAAATTCAAAAGTGTAGCCCAGACATTTTTTTGCGTCATGCATAACTTCAAAATTATTTATCACACAATTTCCAATCACAATTTTATCTTCTCTTATAAAATTAAGATTTTTTCTATCTATTTTTCCAATTTTATCTTTAATTACGCTGTAAGTTAATTCGTGTAAATATATCGGAATATCATATCTTCTGGATAGAACTCCAAGCCCCAGAATATGGTCAGTATGCTCGTGCGTCACAAAAATTCCCTCTATGTCTTCAATTCGCTTTTCTATGTCATTCAATCTTTGAGCCGTTCTTTTTCCGCTAAATCCTGCATCAATTAAAAATTTTTTATTTCCCATTTCAATAAAACTGGAATTTCCACTGCTTCCACTCCCTAAACTTGAAAATTTCATTTTTTTTGATTTCCTTCATTTTTTTGTTTAATTATCAACATATAATTATATTTTTTAAATTATTAAATATTTGGTGTAACCTTTCCACTTTTTTTATCGTAGACCCAGCCACCTTTTTTATCTTTTTTTATTACAATTTGGTTGCTTCTTTCCCTGTGAAGCTTCAAATTTTCAGGAATTTCATAAATTTGTTCAGTCCCATAGAATGTACTAAAATTAAAACCGTCATTTTTAGGACTTTTGACAAGAGATAAATTATTTTCAAATCCCGCAATTTCAGGATAAATTCCCTCTTTTTTATAATATTCATTCACAGCATTCTGAAATCTTGCCGTCTCCACTTGCACATCAGCCTTTATTAATTTATCGGCTTTTCTTGAAGCCATGATTACGACAATAAAAATTGCAACAGCGAATGCAAACACAAAAGAAATACTTCTGAATAACAATTTTTTCAATATTTTTGAACTATTTTCATTAAACGCCATATTCTTCTCCATTTTTTAATTTTTTTTTGACTTAAATATTGCTTCTCTCACAACGACTTTAACCGCTTCTGGATACACAATTTCTACTTTTAACGTTCCTCTTTTGACATTAATCCAGCCAAGTCCTGCAATTACAAGCTCTTCATTTTCTTTAACTTCTATAACTTTTGTTACAAATTTATTTTCAAAATATCTCTCCTTTTCACTTTTGGATAAAATTTGAAAAAAATCTCCTTTTAATAAGTCAGAAACTCTTTCTTGACGCGTCACATGAAATTTCACATTTTTTGAGCTATACGCTGAAAATATTGTCTTGTACCCCAAATTTGCTTCCAAAATCTTAAATCTACAAAAAACATCAAACATAAATACTTGATTTTCTTCAAGCTTAAACGTCTTTCTTGAGATTTCTCCAGCTGGAACCAATTTTAACCCAGATTCCACGCTTATTAAATCAGAAACTCTGCCAACTGGAATAAGTCCAGGTGTGTCTACAATTGTAATCTGAGTGTCTGGAACTTTGTTATTTATTGATTTTAATGTCGTTCCAGAATATTTTGAAGTTGTGATTCTATCATCTTTTAAAAGTAAATTTATAATCGAAGATTTCCCAACATTTGACACTCCTAAAATTGTCGCTCTCACTTTTTTATTTTTAAAAATATTATTTATTTTTCTGATTATACCATTTACGCCATATTTATTTTTAGCACTCACAAATGCAATATCATCTGGCACAATTCCCTCTTCGGCAAGTCTTGCTTTTACCCAATTTGAAATCTCTGTTGGATGAACAAAATCTGGCAATAAATCAATTTTATTAATCAAAACTATTGAATTGTAATCTCGTAAATAGTCCAGAACTTCATCGGTAAACGAACCTTCAAAGTCAATAATATCAAAAATTGGAAGTATTATGTCAGATTTTTTTACACTTTGTAAAACTTCTTTTCTGTAATCTTCCGAACTAAAATTATTTGTCAAATTTTGCCCATAATTTTTTATTTTATAACACCTCTGACAAAGCAAATTTTCTTGCGTCAAAAGTTTTTCTTCTGGGACAAATCCTTCTTTATTTTTGTCTTCACATTGCAATTCAATTCCACAACCAAGGCATTTTTTTGTTATCAATTCTTTCCTCTCTTTCCTCCATCATTACATTTTATACTTTTTATAACCTTCTCTTCTCCCTTTTAAAACTACTCTGTGATAATCCTTATTTTTCGTAATAAGCATTCCCACAAAGCTTCTAAAGATTTTTTTCCAATATTTAAAAATATACATTCTATTTTTTCTATATTTAACTTCTTTTTTTGCCAAAGCTCCAAATCCCAAAGCGTAGTTATATGCTCTCGTCAAATCACTGTAATTTCCTTTTTTTGCTGGATGAAAAATTATATCATTTGCAAAATATCTACCTTTGTAACCTTTATGAAGCAAAGTCAACACATAATCAGTTTCCTCGCCACTTCCATAAGTTGCTCCAACTCCCAGCTGCTCATCAAATAAAATTATTTCGTCCCTGTTATAATTCACAAAAAAAGTGATGGATTTTACAGTCGTATCAACATTATCAGGTGTAATATTCATATCTTTTGTTTCCATAACACCTGTTCCATAATTTTTCCCACGCTCAAGCGTACGGCATGAATAGATTTTGTAATTTTTTTTTCGCTTAAAAAAAGAAACTACTTTTTCTAGCGTATCGTCGTCATACTCACAATCATCATCAGGAAATCCAACTATTTCGCCATTTCTCAAAATAAGCCCTTTATTTCTATTAAGACTAAGCCCTTTTTCATCGCTTTTCACATATTTTATGTCAAATAACTTTTCATATCTTTTTAAAATTTCAAATACTTCATCGTGCTTATTCTGATCTATCACAATCAATTCAAAATCTTTAAATGTCTGTCTTGAAAGGCTATCCAAAAACAATATAAGCTCATCTGTGACATTTATCGTCGGCATTATCAAAGAAACTTTCATAAAAAAACTTCTCCTTTCAAATTTTTTTATTTTTCAATTAAATTAGCGAATATCCAGTACAGCCATATATGGAAGATGGTCTGATAATTTTGTCCAGTCTTGCGTGTTGTCATTTATGTAATAACTTGACTTAACTCTCCATTTATTTGACTTATTTCCAAAAATATAGTCAATTCTTGGTTTATCAAGCGATCTTATCTCAGGCGAACGAGTTTCCATATAAGTATCTTTCCAATTTTTCATCATTTCGCTGTAATAGCTTGTTGTCGGTAAAAAATTGAAATCTCCGCTTATAAATTTTATGTCATTTTTGTCAAAAAAACTTGTCAAAACTCCAAGTGATTCTATTTCCTCAGGTTTCATTTCCTGTTTAAAATCCAAATGTGTATTCATAATTAAAACTTTTTTCCCAAAAACTTTTTTTTGAATTTCAGCAATTATGAGCTGTCGTCTTTCCCGTCCCATCGAAGGCAACTCGTAGCTATAAATCTTTTCAATCGGATATTTTGAAATAAATGCAATTCCAAACTCACCTTTGTCATAATCCATTGCTTTCTGAAAATAATAATAGCCATATCCCAGCTCTTTTGCAATATCCGAAGTCACATCTCTAAAATTACTTCTCTGAGTGTTTCTGTCAACTTCCTGTAGTGAAACAAAGTCCGGTGAATACGGCTTTATACTCTGCCCCAATTTTTGTCCATTTGTAAGTCTAGCTCCGTAAATATTATATGTCATCAATTTTAATTCCTTTGCCGAAAGCATGATAGCGTTTGCCATCAAAAACAATGACACCATTTTTTTTATACTGCTCATTTTAAAATTACTTCTCCTGTTTTTTTATTATTATATCATTTTTTTTTATATTCGTAAAATTTATTTTTTAAAAATAAAAATGGAAGACCTTTTTAATTTTCTTCCATTAATTTAGTTATTTAGTTAATTTAGTAATATTTAGATTAATTTTGATATTTTTTATTTAAAAAGTTCATTTATCTTTTGTATAGTAAAATTTACATCATTTGATTTTGTGATCTCAACTATACTTGTCCCAACTATAACTCCATCTGCAAATTTTCTCATTGTATTAACATTGTCATTATTTTTTATTCCAAATCCCAATGACACAGGCAAATCAGTTTTCGTTCTAATATTTTCAATAAATTTTTCAAGTCTTGGTAAGTCAACTTGTTTACTTCCTGTCACTCCGAGCGAACCAATTGCATATACAAATCCACTTCCCCTAGATGCAACTTTTTCAATTCTATCCTGTGAAGTCACACTCACAAAAGGAATAAAATCAATATTATTTTTTTTAGCTTTCTCAAACAGTTCTTTAGCTTCCTCATAAGGCAAATCAGGAACCAAAAGTCCTTTTATGCCACATTCTACACATTTTTTAATAAATTTGTCAATTCCATAAGAAAAAATTAAATTATAATAAATTAAAAATACAAGCGGTTTTGTAACTTTCTCTTTCACTTCATTTATCAAATCAAATACTGTATCTGTTGTAACTCCAGCTTCTGATGCTGCAAAAGAAGCTTCAGAAATAAGTTTTCCATCAGCCAGTGGATCTGAATAGGGAACTCCAACTTCTAATATATCAATGCTTGTCTTATCCAAATTCTCTAAGAATTTTTTTGTAAATTCCAAGTTTGGATAACCTGCGACAACATAGCCAATATTTGTTTTTTCTCCATTTTGTCTTTTTTTCTCAAATACATTTTTTATACTATTCATTAACGTCATCTCCTCTCAATACTGAAAACACTGTATGCATATCTTTATCTCCTCGTCCAGATACATTTACAATTATAGTTTCTCTTCTATCTTTAGAAAGTGTCGGACAAAGTTTTTCCAGATAAGCAAGTGCATGAGCACTTTCTATCGCAGGTATTATCCCTTCTTTTCTAGTTACCAAAATTAGTGCATCCATCGCTTCTTTATCAGTAACCGGCGCATAAATTGCCCTTTTCATATCATGTAAATACGAATGTTCAGGTCCTATTCCAGGATAATCAAGTCCTGCTGAAATCGAGTGAACTGGTAAAATTTGCCCATATTTATTTTGAAGCACATAAGTTTTCATTCCATGAATAATCCCTTCTCTTCCAAGCGTCAACGTAGCAGCATGTTTATCCGTATCAATTCCAAGCCCCCCAGCTTCAACACCATACAATTTCGTAGTTTTGTCATCTAAAAATCCGCTAAAAATCCCAATCGCGTTACTTCCTCCACCAACACAAGCAATCACATGGTCAGCATGTTTCCCTAAATCTTCAATCTGATGTCTAGCTTCTTTTCCAATAATCGACTGAAAATCTCTAACAATCGTAGGATAAGGATGTGGTCCAACAACAGAACCAATTACATAAAATACAGTTTCAATCTCCGCAACCCAAGCCTGAATTGCCGCAGTAGTAGCTTCTTTCAATGTTTTAAGCCCATCTTCAACCGAAACAACTTTCGCTCCTAAAAGCTCCATTCTAAACACATTCAATTTTTGACGCTCAATGTCAACTGCTCCCATATAAACATCACATTCAAGCCCAAGAAGTGCCGCAGCTGTAGCAGTCGCAACCCCATGCTGTCCAGCCCCAGTTTCAGCAATAACTTTCTTTTTTCCCATTTTTTTTGCAAGTAAAACTTGTCCAAGCGCATTATTAATTTTATGTGCTCCCGTGTGATTCAAGTCCTCTCTTTTCAAATAAATGTCGTGGTTGTAATAGTCGCTCAAACTTTTTGCATAATAAAGTGGCGTTTCTCTTCCAACATAATTTTTCAGCAAATCTTCAAAATTTTCATAAAATTCCTTGTCATCCTTCAATTCATCGTAAGCTTTTTCCAACTCAAATAATGCCGTCATTACCGTTTCTGGAACAAACTGCCCTCCAAATTCTCCAAAATATGCTTTTTTATTTTCCATAGTTACTCCTTCTATTTTTTATTAAATAATATTTTTTTAAATACTTTTTATCGGTATATCTTGACTCCTTAATATATAAATATCGCTATTACCTAATTTTTATTTTAACTTAACTTTTTACAATTTCAATTATTTTTTCTACTAATTTTTTATTTTTTCTGTTATCAATTTCAACTTTGCTATTTACATCAACTACCGCTGGTCTATAAGATATTGCTGCTTCCACATTTTCTGTTGAGATTCCTCCAGCTAAAATAAATGAATATGGACTCACTTCCTTTAAAATTTGCCAATTAAAAGTTTTTCCATTTCCACCCGCTTTTTCGCCTTTTGTTTCAAAAAGTGGATATTCGATAAATGATTTATAATCATTGATATTTGGAAGTTTATTTTTCACAGCAAAACTTTTCCAAATCACAGTTTTATCTTTAATACTTTTTACATCATTTTTCAAATCATTCAAATAATTTTTATGAATTCTCTCAAGCGCTTTTCCCAGCTCTTCACAATATTCCGCTGTTTCATTTCCGTGAAGCTGTACAACATCAATTTTAAGCGTTTCCACAATTCTCACAATATCTCTAATCATTGCATTTACAAACACGCCAACGACTTTTTTTTCATTTTTATGCGCAATTTTTACAATTTGACTTGCAATTTCAATATTCACTTGCCTTGGACTTTTTGCAAAAATACATCCAATATAATCAATGTCAAGTCCTTTTAATTCTTCCATTTCCTCAATCGACCGAATCCCACAAATTTTTAGTAAAGTTTTATTCTTTTCCAACGCATCTCCTCTCAATTCAATAAATTCAAAAATTTATATTATTTTTTAAATTTTTTCAAAATTCAAATTTCCTCTCATAAGCGCTTCCCCAATCAAAAGACCATCAACTCCAATAGTTTTTGCATATTCCAAATCATCTTTTGTCATAAAACCGCTTTCTCCAACAAGAATAAGTTTTTCTTTCATTTCAGCTGGAATTTTATCTACCAATTTTTTTGTTGTCAAAATATCCACTTCAAAAGTATCAAGATTTCTATTATTCACTCCCAAAATTTCCAAGTCAGGTATCTTTAAAGCTCGTTCCAACTCAACCTCATCATGAATTTCAACCAAAACATCAAGCTCCAAATCATGTGCCAATTTATGCAACTCACACAAAGTCTTATCATCCAACATTCTCACAATAAGAAGTATTGCCGAAGCCCCTAAAAACTTAGCATGCGCCACCTGAAACAGAGTATAAATAAAATCCTTCCTCAAAATCGGCATTTCTGGAAATTTTTCCCGAACAATTTTTATAAACTCATTCTCCCCTTTAAAATATTCTTTTTCTGTCAATATCGAAAAAGCTGCAACCCCTTTATCCACATAACTTTGAGCTTGTTTTAACAAATCAAAATCATCTTTTGCAATTTTTCCCTTCGATGGAGAAGCTCTCTTAATTTCCCCAATAATCTGAATTCCTTTTTGATTAAGTGCCTTTTTTAAAGATGGTTGCTTAAAAGACTTTAATTCTTCTTCAAGCTGTATATCTCTTTTAATTTTTATTTTTTCTAAAATATCCATATTTTCCCTTTCAATAAAATATAATTTTATCAATAAACTTAATAAAAATTCCCAACACGATTACATGTGTAAAAAAAATTATTATTTTTAATTTAATTTTATATTTTTTTCTTTTTTCTTTATCTTTAATTCTATTTATTTTTTCAAGCGTTTTAAAACTGAAGTATATAATTATTATTTTAAATAAAATCCAACTTATAGGAAGATTCCAAAATCTATTTTTAATCGTATTATTAAGGAGATCAGTCAAAATCCATAAAGGATCTACTGGAACATAAAATAAAAAAATAATTATAGATATTATGTCAGGTACTATAAAATACCTCAAACATTTTTCTTTATATAAAGTTTTTATCATATTTTCAATTTCTCTTACTTTCTATAATTTTATCAATATCTTCAAATGCGTTTTCTAAAGTTTCCGTATGATATTTTTCGTACATACTGTATATTAATTGTGTTATATTAAGTTTATCCCATTCTTTTAAAATATCACTCGCATTTTTATTTTTTTTATCTGCATATTTTTCCAATAAATATATAAAAAAATTCATTTCTTTAGACATAGTAATCATCTCTCATATATAGTGAATTTCTAGGATTTCCAGTTACCTGCTCATTTTCCCACATATCAAAAATTACAAGAGGGCTAAAATCCCACATTTCTAATTCAAAATTTGAAAGCATTTTATATGTTTCTGAATAAAAAAACTTTCTTAACGCTTCCATTTCATTAAAACCGTATTTTTCAACAATTAATCTTATGATTTGAGTATCATATTTTTCCAATATATCTGAAAAAATTGTTTTCATATTCATAATTCCACCTCCAAAAATTTTAAATATTTAAGAGCCTTTTCTGTTTTAAAAGTATACTGATCTTTAAGATTTTGAGGTAAAAGTCTTTTTAAAGCCTCGTTTTCATCGTAGATTCCATTTAAATAGAGATTGATAACAGGCATTGTATTATCGTTTGCAACAGGTCCTATTATAATATCCCAATTTTCATTATTTATTATATTATTGCTCCTATTTTGAGTAACAAATTTAAGCCATTCTCTATTGGCTGATTCAAAATATAAAACTTTCAAATTCTTTAATTGCTCCTTGCTTATTTCATACACGGAAACTGTTGCAATTCCTTGTTGTCTCCGTTTTTGAGTCAGCTTTGCCCATTTTTTAGCCTGTTTAAAATCCGAAGTTAGATAAAAACCATATCCAAAATCTAAGAGCCTAGTATTTGTGATAATTCTAGGATTTTTTACTTTGACATTACTTCCATGATACAATTTCACTTAATCACCCTTTTTTCTTATTTTTTATAATTTTAGGAAAACTAAATAATTTTTATTAGAAAAATTTTAAATTTAAATCCTTTTTATAACATAAATTTCAAAATTATATTTTTTTCAGTTATATTTTACAATACTATTTCACTATTTCTAACAATTTATTATATTGAATTTTGTTTATTAGATAAATAGCATTATACGGAACTTCTACATAATATTTTTTATCATTCTCATAAATATAAACATTTAGTTCTTCAATTTTTAACAAATAATATTTTTCTAGATTTGGAAAATCATTTACAGATTCTGTTCTGCTTCTCAATTGTTTCAATATTTTTACAATGTCATCTATTTTATTAGGAGAATTTATATCTTTAATTTTTCTCTCTTTGCTAAAAACTTCTATTCTAGCAATTTTTTCAGGATTAAAATTGATTTTTCTTGTACTGGTACTATAAAGAAAAAATCCTAAAATAGCCAATATTAAAGTTACTAAAATCAAATACTTACTTTGTATAGTTTTCATAAAACTCATAAACCTTCCCACTCTCAATCGCTTCCAAAATCAATTCTTTTGCCTTTGCAGGATGATCCACCATATTTGCAGTATAAAGTCCAAACATCGCATTTAATACAACTATATCGAATTTTGCTGATTTTTCTTCACCTTTTAATATTCTTTTTAAAATTTCAGCATTTTCTTCTGCTGTTCCACCTTCGATTTCAGAATGAAAAGCCCGTTTAAAGCCAAAACTTTCAGGCGAAATTGTATATTCTAGAATTTGATCTCTTTTTACTTCGATAATTTTTGTATCGTCACAAATCGTAATTTCATCAAGTCCATCATTTCCACGAACAACCAACGCATGTTCTCTTCCCAATAATTGTAATGTTTCAGCGTACAATCTATGAACAGGTTCGTGATAAAGCCCAACCAACTGATATTTTAATTTTCTGTTAGGATGCAACAAAGGCCCTAAAACATTGAAGACAGTTCTTATTCCAAGCTCTCCTCTAACTTCTCTCACTTCTCCCACCAATTTATGGAAAAATGGCGCATGGAAAAAGGCAAGATTTTTATTTTCAAGTTTATTTATTTGATTTATCAAATTATTTTCAAGCGGTACACCCAATTTATCCAATACATCGCTACTTCCACTCTTACTTGAAACCGCACGATTTCCGTGTTTTGCGACTTTTATGCCCATCGCTCCCAAAATAAATGCCACTGCTGTAGAAACATTTATCGTTTTAAATCCATCTCCACCAGTCCCACAAACATCTATCATATCACTTTCATCCTCAAATGTCGTACTGTAAGCCAAAATATTTTTTACAAAAGCCGTAAGCGACTCTGGATAAAGACTTTTTTCTGAAATTAGTACAAGAAGTGCTCCCAGTTGCACAATATTGTAGTTCTTGCTGTCAATGATTTCACAAATTTCCCTAAAATCAGAATCTGTAAGCGAAATATTGTCTTGCAGTTTCTTCAAATATTTTTTCAAACTTTCATTTTTTTCCATATTTTTTAACTCCTTTTTTATCTCTACTTCTCTTTTATTTTTATTATCAAGTTTTACAAAATTTTCTATTATTTTTTTACCATATTCCGTAAAAAATGACTCAGGATGAAATTGTATTCCATAAATGTCTTTATTTTTATGTTCAATCGCCATAATTACGCCATCTTTTGACTTTGCTGCAACGATTAAATCTGGACTTAGTGTATCTTCATCCACATAAAGTGAGTGATAACGCATTACATTAAACTTTTTAGGTAAATCACGAAACAATTTTGAATTATCGTAAAGAACTTCAATTTCTGAAGACTTCCCGTGCATTGGATTTTCCATTCTTTTTATTTGTGAACCAAATGTATATCCAATCGCTTGATGTCCCAGACAAATTCCTAAAATTGGAATATCTTCGATTTCTTTCAAAATCTCAAGACAAACTCCGCTATCTTTCGGATGCTTTGGTCCAGGCGACAAAACTATTTTACTTGGATTTAATTTTCTAATTTCTTCTATCGAAATTTCATCATTTCTCACTGTTTTAACTTCTTCGCAAGACAGCTCCTTTAAATATTGCTCCACATTAAACACGAATGAATCGTAGTTATCTATCATTAAAATCATATTTTCTCCTATTCTACAAAAAATTTTTTTATTTGCAAAATTTTATTTTTTTGATTTTTTATTTTGAAAAAATTTTATTTCTTAAACTTTTTTATAACTTTAATTACAATTTAAAAAAACTATATTTTTTTGGCATTTTTTTCAAAAACCCCTATAATAGACGCTCTTTTATTGCAAATTTCCTTGTATTCATTCTCTTTTACTGAGTCAAACACAATTCCCGCTCCCGCTTGAATAAACACAGTTCTTTTTTCATCAATCTTATTAATATCGCAATTTTTATTTTCAAAAAACGCTGTTCTAATCACAATCGCAATTTGCACATCTCCATTAAACCGTAAAAATCCAATTCCTCCGCCATATACATTTCGCTTGTAAATCTCAAATTCTGAAATTATCTGCATTGCACGAATTTTTGGTGAGCCAGAGAGCGTTCCAGCAGGAAGAGCAAGGGAAATCACGTCAAATACCGACACATCTTTTCTTTTTTTTCCATAAACTTCTGACACAATGTGCATAACATGCTGATAATTTTTAATGTGCATAAGATTTTTTACCACGACACTTCCTTTTTCCGCAAATTTTCCCACGTCGTTTCGAGCCAAATCCACAAGCATTCTATGTTCAGCACATTCTTTTTCGTCATTTAACAAATCATTTGCCAAGAATACATCTTCATTGGCATCTTTTCCTCTCGGACGAGTTCCTGCAATTGGAGCGATATAGATGTTATCCGATGTAATTTCAACTAATATTTCTGGACTTGAACCAACCACATCTCCATATTTTGTTGGGAAATGGAACATATACGGTGATGGATTTGCTTTAGACAAATATCTGTAAAATTCTAACGAATCCATATTTGTTTCTAACTTCAACTGTTCACTCAAAACAACTTGAAATATATCTCCAGATTTTATATATTCTTTCGCTTTTTCAACTATTTCATAAAAATGATTTTTTTCATCATCTAAATTTGTCTTAACAGAATAATAAATTTCTTTTTTATTTTTTAATTTTTCTTTTGCTTTTTCTTGTTTTTCTTCTTCTTCTTTATTTTTTTCTTTTAAATTATCAAAATATTTTTTATTTCCGTAAAATGAATAATCTTTACTCACTTTTGAATAGTGCAAATAAGCCTTCGCATTGGCAAAAATGAACTTTGGAAATTCAAACTGAGAATTTTCAACATTTTCTATTTTTTCAAAATAATGAATACTTTCATACGCAAATGTTCCAAAAAGTCCTGCAAATGGCGCAATTTTTTCTCTTTTGGAAAGTATTTCATAGTAATTTTTCAACATTTTGAAGTCGTATTCATTTGAATCTAAATAATTGCAGTCAATTCCAATAATAATTTGTCTTTCGTCTTCTGCAAGATACGAATTTGGAAAATTTTTTCTTATAATTGAATAATAATAAATCGGTTCTTTTGTAAACATAATTTATTTTTCCTTTCTTTGATTGTACGAATATTATAAGGCAAAATCTTTATTAATATTTTTCTGTAATTTCCCATAAAACACTTTATTTATAGTGAAGTAAAAATTTTAAAAATTATTTTTAAATATCAAATATTTTTTATTTTCCAATAAAAATTTTTTTAGATTGATTTTTTTAAGATTTAAAAATAAAATTTTCTTATTTGCCGTCAGATTTTTACTTTCTGTAATTTTACTAAAATTTGTAAAATAAAAATCCTTTAAACCACAAATGTAGAATAAAGGACTTAAAAAAATAAAAAACATTGATAAATTTTGTTCACCAATGTTTTTTTTATTTTATATTTTAGCAATTAATTAATAAAATTATCCCGAATTTATGGCGAAAAATATTAAATTGTATTTAAAATTTGCCACCACCATAATAATTTTACCATCTTAATCACTCCTATTTTTTAATTTTTTATTTGTCTTAGTATACAACATTTTTTTTAATTTGTAAAGTCTATTTAAAAAATTTTTTATTATTTTTGAATTATTATATAAAAATAAAAAATGGCATAGTAGCTAAAATACTTTATAAAAAAGGGAATTTCTATTATTTTTACTATGCCATTTTTTTTAATTTTTGTTTTTACCGAATATCGGGATGTCTTTCTGGTCTATTTAATAACTGAACTAATTTACTTGATTCCTCTTTTGTTAGTTTTTTGCTATTTATTGAATTTACCAAAGAATCAATTTCTTCTTTAGATAATCTAGGTCTTGCATTTTTATCTGCTTTTTTGCCTTTAAATTTTTTCTCAAATTCTAATTTACATTCTTCGCTCATTTTATCATCAGGTTTAGGACCATCAAAATGAGGTTTAATCAACTGAGTTAAATTTTCAGCTTCTTCATCTGTCAATGTTACTGCACCTTTTTTTAATTTTGCTTTTAAACTTTCAATTTCTTCTTTTTTAACTATTTTAACTATTGTTCCATCTGGAGCAATCATATTTCCATTTGCATCTTTTTTTAATTCAAGTTTCTGCAGCGGTTTGCAATCCGCTTTTTTATTTACAGTTTCATTCGTATTTGAAGCTCCTACTGCAACTCCTGCATAAACCGACAGTGAAGCTAATAAAGCCATTCCCATTATTCCTTTTTTTCCTAATCTTTTCATAATATATTCTCCTTACCAATCAAAATATTTTTGATTTATTTATTTCTTATTTTTTCAACATATGTATAGTATCATTTATTTTTGACAAAAAAATGAAAAAATTGTGTCTTTTTTGTGAAATTTTAAAAATTTTTTTTATATCCTGTTTTATCACAGAATAAAATATTTAGCGATAAATAAAAAAATGTTGAAGTTAAAATTTTTACACTATTCCTACTTTATCTTTTAAAGAAAAAAGCTGGACTAATTCAAAAATTTTGTATATAATTTATTAAAAGAAAGAAAATTTAAGAAATTAAAAAATGAATAATGGGAGAATATTTAATAAAAAAAATTATGAAAAAAGAAATATTTTTAAAGCAATTTTCAAAAGAGCTGGAATATTTGGCAAGTAAACTTTTTAATGTTTATGAAATTGCCAGCGACTATGAAATAATAAGTTATTCTGAAGAATTTTATACTCCAAATTTTTGGAAAAAGTTTCAAAAAAAGGCAAATGGTCTAAATGTGATTACAAATGGCATCTTTGAAAACAGTGATAGACGACAAATCGCTTTTGTTCCCGATAATTTTATACCAAAAAATAACGAAGATTTTGAAAATTTTTTTGATTTTCCACATAAACTACTAAAAATTTCGATTGCTTCAAAATTTAAAGAATACAGGCATAAAGATTTTTTAGGAAGTCTTATGGGATTAAATATAAAAAGAGAATTAATGGGAGATCTGATTTTAGAAAATGGTGCGGGATATATCCCTGTTTCAAATAAAATTGCCGATATTATTTCAAATGAGCTTACACAAATTGGAAAAGCACCTTGTACAGTCGAAATTGTTGATTTAAAAGAAATAAAAAATTTACCGAAATACAAATATGACGACAAATTAATTACAGTTTCATCAAAACGGCTTGACAACATAGTCTGTGCAATAACAAATATTTCAAGGAACAAAGTTATAGAACCAATTGAAAAAGGAAAAATCTTAGTCGATTACACGAAGGAAACAGACAAATCAAAATTGATTGAAATTGGAAGTCTGATTACAATAAAAGGATTTGGAAAATACAAGCTTTTTTCTGAAAAAGGGGAAACAAAAAAAGGTAAAGAAAGACTTCTTATAAAAAAATATATTTAATAGGAGATGAGAATTATGAGAGATGTAACACCAAAAGGAAATTTAGAATTATTTTTAAAATGTTTAGGAATAGCTGTCGGAGCAGTTGCAATTATAGCACTTCTAAAACTGGCATTTTCAGTATTTATGTCGGTTGCTGGATGGATTATTCCGATTGCAATAGTGCTTTTTATTTATAAAAAATTTTTTGATTGATGAATAATAAAAAACAGGAGAAATGATTATAAATGAACAATTAAAAGAAATTTCGCTGCAAGAACAACAACATTTTATCGAAAAAGCTGATAAAATGTTATTTTTAAACAAAAATCTTCAAGAATTATCCCAAAAATTTCAAAGATTATTAACTAGAAAATTTGAATTAGAAAAACTTACGACAAAATTACAAGATTGGTATTTACTTAAATTTTCTGAATTTGTAAAAGAATTGAAAAAATCGAAAATAAAATTATCTTTAAAAGAAGAGATGGAATAGGAAGAAATATTTTTAGAGAACAAGGAAGAAGCTGAGAAAATAAAAAATGAGATTGAAATGACGGATAAAGAAATTGATAAGATGGTTTATGAGTTGTATGGGTTGAATGAGGAGGAAATTGAGATAATTGAAAAAAGTTAAATAATTTATAAGAAAGGAGCGATTACAAATGAAAATAAAAAATCTTCACATAAAAGAATACAACGGACTTGAAAATTTAGATATAAATTTTGAGTCAGAAAGAAAAGTTTTGGATTTGGTAGTTCTGGTTGGAATTAATGGGAGTGGAAAAACTAGAGTTTTGGAAAGTGTATTAGATTTTTTTTATAAAATAGAAATGTTTTACAAAAGTCAAAATAAAATTGAATTATTTTATGAAGAAATAGAAAATGAAAGTATAAAAACAGCAGGAAATATTGATGTTTTTTATAATGAACTAAAAAATGGAGCAAAAGGAGCATTTCTTAGTCCAAAATATTTAGAAATTAAAAAAATATTGAAAAAATTTCCTAAAATAATTTATGTTCCAACTGAAATTAATTTTCAAAAAGTTCAAAAAGCTCAAACAAATTTGAAAAAAGAGTACAGTTTTATTAATATCGTAGATTCATACGAAATTAAGGATATTCCATCCTATATTGCGACACGGATTTCAAAAGTTGCGAATGAAGAAGAAAATTTGACGATGGGACAGGTTAGAAAAAAAGTTTTTGCGGAAATTAATGGGATTTTTGAAATTTTGGAGTTGGATGTGAAACTTTCAGAAATATCGAAAGATGAGAACAGTATGCCGATTTTTACTGATTCTAGTGGGAAAAAATTTGGAATAAATGAACTTTCTTCTGGGGAAAAGCAGTTATTTTTACGGACTTTGGCGATAAAAATGCTGGAGCCTGAAAATTCCATAATTATGATTGATGAGCCTGAATTGTCGTTACATCCGAAATGGCAGCAAAAAATTGTTGATGTTTATAGAAAAATTGGTAGAAATAATCAGATTATTTTGGCAACTCATTCGCCACATATTTTAGGAAGTGTGGAAAAAGAGAATATAATTTTATTGGAAAAAAATGAAAATGGAATTGTAAAAGTTAAAACGGGAGATGAGTTTGGAAATTCATATGGACAGACTACAGGAAGAATACTTGAAGATATAATGGGGTTAGAAACAGATAGAAATCCTAGCGTGAATAATTTGCTTAATTTGGTAAAAGAAATGGTTAAAAATGGTAATTATGAAAATTCTGAATTTAAGGAAAAATATACTAAAATAAAGGATATTTTAGGAGAAGATGATAGAGATTTATTTTTGGTGGATATGGATTTACAAATAAAAAAGGGGAGAAAAAATGCTGAAAGTAAACAAAATTAGTGAGCCTGAGTTTTTTAAAGAATTTAAGAGGAAAAGTAAATTAAAAAATTGGAAGGATTTTGATTATGAAATAAAGACTAAATTAAAGAAATATATGCTTGAAAATGAACAGAAATTCGATGGAATCTATTTTTGTCCTTATTGTGAGAGGGAGATTAATGTTGAAAAAAGTCAGATTGAACATGTGAAACCAAAAGATAAATTTCCTAAATTGTTTCATGAATATAAAAATTTTTTGACAGGCTGTTTGGAAAATCAAACTTGTGGCTCAATTAAGAAAAATAAGTGGGACGATAATTTTATAAATCCAATTGAAATTGATCCGGAAAAATATTTCGAGTACAGTATTAGTACAGGTGAGATAATTCCTAAATATGAAACTGGAATAAAGTACAAAATGGCAGTAAAAACGATAGATATATTAAACTTAAATCATAAAAAATTATGTGAAATAAGAAAAACCATGATTTTGGAAATTTTAAATGTGAATATAGAAAATATAAAATACATCAATAAATTTCCAACACTAAAAAAATTTTTAATCAAAAACATAAAATTTTTATCTAAAAATAAATAATAAATAAAAAAATAGGAGGAAAAAAATATGGAAAGAAAAGACATACCAAAGGAATATAAATGGAATTTAGGCGACATTTATGAAAATTATGAAAAATGGAATGAAGATCTTGAAAAAATGGAAAAAATTCAAAAAGAACTTGTTGGATATAAAGGAAAATTTGACAATGAAGATAAACTTCTGGAATTTTTGAAAAAGCAGGAAGAGTCAGAAAAAATCGGTTACAAGCTTTATAGATACCCACAACTTGCAAGAGACCTTGACTCATCAGATAAAGAAGCAACTGAAAATATGCAAAAAATTCAGTTTTTGTTTGCAAAAATGGGAACGGAGCTCTCTTGGGCAAATCCAGAACTTATTGAAAATAGAGAAAATATTGAAAAATGGATTCAAAAAAAAGAATTTTCAGATTACAAATTTGGACTTGAAAACTTGTTTAGACTGCAAAGTCATGTTTTGGACGAAGATAAGAGTAAGCTGCTTTCTTATTACAATTCATATTTTTCAGCGCCTAGAAGTATTTATTCTGAAATAACAGTAACTGATGTAGAATGGCCTTTAATTAAACTAAATAATGGTGAAGAAATTCAGGCGACAGCTGCTAATTATAGTAAAGTTGTGTCTACAAATAGAAATCAGGAAGATAGAAAATTGATATTTGAAAATTACTACGGCATTTTTGAAAAAAGAAAAAATACGATTGCGGCAATTTATAATTCAATTTTGCAAAAAAATGTAGCAAGTTCAAAAGCCTACAATTATAAATCATTTTTAGCTAGTGCCTTAGAAGATAACAACATTCCCGAAGATATTTATTTGAATTTGATAAATACTGCAAAAGAAAATACTGCACCGCTAAAACGATATATAAAATTGAGAAAAGAAATTTTGGGCCTTTCTGAATATCATAACTATGACGGTTCGATAAATCTTGTTAAATTTGATAAAGAATATGAATATGACGATGCTAAAAAAATTGTTTTAAATTCAATTGTGCCGCTTGGAAAAGATTATACAAAAAAAATGGAAAAAGCAATTTCACAAGGCTGGCTTGACGTATTTGAAACTCAAGGAAAACGCTCGGGAGCTTATTCTGCTGGAGTTTACGGAGTTCATCCATATATGTTATTAAATTACAACAAGACTCTTGACAGTGTATTTACATTGGCACATGAATTAGGACATACTTTACACACATTGTATTCTCAAGAAAATCAACCTTTTTCAACATCAGATTACACAATTTTTGTAGCGGAAGTGGCATCAACCTTTAACGAAAGACTCCTACTTGACTATATGCTTGAAAAAACGCAAGATCCAACTGAAAAAATAGCGCTTTTGGAACAGGAGATAAGGAATATTACAGGAACATTCTATTTTCAGGCGTTACTTGCTGACTACGAATATCAGGCACACAAATTGGCGGAAACTGGCCAGCCAATTACAGCTGATGTTTTGAGCAAGATAACAGAAGATTTATTTAAGGCTTATTACGGCGACGAAATTGAAAGAGACGAACTATTAAGTATTTTCTGGGCAAGAGTGCCACATTTCTTTAATTCATCGTTTTATGTGTATCAATATGCAACTTGTTTTGCTTCATCGGCAATACTTTACGATAAAATGATAAAAAATGAAGATGAAAACACTAGAATTGAAGCACTAAAAAAATATATCGAGCTATTAAGTTCAGGTGGAAATGATTTTCCAATGAACCAATTAAAAAAAGCAGGAGTAGACTTGAGTAAAAAATCTACAATTGAAGCAGTTTCCAAACAACTTGACAGTCTCCTAGATAAATTGGAAGCTGAAATAAAAAAATTGAGAAATTAAAATAAAAAATTTCAAAAATATAAGGAGATGATTTTATGAAACTTAAAGAAAAATTTAAAAACTTGTTTCCTGATATGAAAAAGGGAATAGAAAGATTTCCAGTAACTGTGATATTTGGTTTAATACTTTTTATTGTAACAATATTTTCAATTGAAGGCAGCTATTATAAGCTAGAAACTTGGATAGAATATTTAATCATAGCGATACCTTTTTCTGCAACAGTTGAGCTTATAAGAGAAAAATATTTTGAAAATAAAAATCGTAAATTCTTTAGAGCTATCAATTTTTTTGGAACAATTTTGTTTATTTTTGTTTCAAAAATGTTTTTTAAAAATTATTTTGCGGGAGAAATAATTAATATTACCACTACAATATTGATTTTTTATGTGCTTTTTTATTTGATTCCGATTGTTTACAGAAATGAAAACAGAGAAAAATATTTGCAGTCAGTTGTTGGAAATCAAATAATTACAATAGGTTTTGCTTTAGTTTTATTTTTAGGATTTTCTGCCATAATAGGCACAGTCGATGTCCTTCTTGTAAATCTTTCACACACACTATATATTCATGCTCTCGTGTTTTCATCGGCAGTTTTCGGGGTAATATTTTTTGTATCAAGATTAAAAGAAAAAGATGAAAGTCTTGAAAATTATGCATTGCCAAAAATTGTGGAAATTTTAATCTGCTATATTTTAATACCATTAATCTTATTTTATACAGCAATTTTATATTTATACTTTGCAAAAATTATATTTACACTAAAAATGCCAAAAGGAGTTGTGTCGCACTTAGTTTTATGGTATACAGCTTTTAGTCTGTTTATAATAATTATGGTAACTCCAATAACTTTTAAAAATAAATTTGCAAAATTTTATAAAAAATTTTTTCCAATGATTTCAGTACCGCTTATTCTACTGGCACTTTTTTCAATAAACGAAAGAATTTTTCAATATGGAATAACAGAAAATCGATATTTAGTGGTAATTCTTGTAATTTGGCTGTTATTTAATATGATTTTGTACATTGTAAAAAATGATGTAAAATGGGTACTTATTTCATATATTTTTGCAATTTTAATCGCAGTATTTAGTCCATTTAACTTGGTAACTGTTTCTATAAACAGTCAAAATAAACGGCTTGAAAGACTTCTTATAAAAAATGGAATTATTCAAAATGGAAAAATTACAAATAAAAATGATAAGGTTTCCATAAAAAGTAAAAATGAGATTATGTCAGTAATAGATTATTTTTACAACAATACTTCAGAATTAAAATGGAAAAAAATAAAAATTTTAGGAAAAACATACGAAAAGCCAGAAGATTTTATGAAAGTAATCGGCGCTAACGACTTCTGGAGAAGCTATGAAAGTATTGACAATCAAGAAAAAGGCGTTATTTCTGAAATTAGTTTAAAAATGAATGATGGTATTAAAATGACTGAAGCAAAGGGATATGATTACTTAATATATGATTTTAGCGTTTCGTATCTATTGGATGCAAATGAAACAAAAGAATTTGACAACGAAAACTATAAAGTAGTATTAAAAAATAAAAATTTAATGATTAAAAATATTCAAAAAAATATTGAAGTATTAAATATTGATTTAAACAAAATTGCAACTGAAGTCTATTTAAAAATAAAAGAAAAAGCTAAAAAACAAAATCAAAGTTACGTCGAACTTCCTGAAAATGATTTAACTTATTTATCTGAAACAAAAAATTCTAAATATAAAATTGTATTTAGCGACATTCATTTTAGTGAAGAGGATAAAATTGATGGTTTGAATATAAATATTTATTTTAGTGAAAAATAAGATTTTTTGAAACCATAGATATTTTTACATTATTTATTAAAAATCAATTTTAAAAGGGAATGTTTCTCTTATTTACGAAACACTCCCTTATTATTTTAATATCCTTAACCTACTTTTTAGTGTTCTAAACTTCTCAATTCACAGACTGCAAATATTTTTACACCAAATTAATATTTTTTTAACTTATAAGCATAATCAAGCTTAAAAATGTTCCGACCAGTACTTCTCCACCCATCAATCCATTTGAAAATAATAACATTCTGCCATAAAAACTTTTTGAAATCCGATTTGCTAAAAAACTTAACATACCGCCAAAAAATACTGTCAATGTAAAACTAAATGGCATATACATTCCTATTCCAAAAATTATTATATTAAAATTGAAAAATTTTAAAATCGCTCCTATTAAAAATCCTGTAAAAAATACTTTCAAATGCGGAATTTGATTTATAGAGTCCAATATAATTGAAATTTTTAAGTTGGAACTAGCATATGATAAAGTTTTTTCTGATGAAAAAAATAAAAGAAATAAAAATGTTATTATAAAAGAGCTGGCAACTGCCCCTATCATCTGTGCCAAAAACTGTTCTCTTGGATTGATTCCAACTTTTGTGCACATTTTAGAATTATTTAAAATATCTCCTGCAAAAGAACTGGCAACAGTTACAATACATGCCATTAAAAATAATATCAAAGTTGTTAGTCCCACAACATATCTTTCTCCAGAAATATTTAGTCCATTAAACAGCTTATTTAAAAATGATATTAAAGAAATTGTCACAATGGCATTGATTTCTATTGGATTTATTCCTGTTTTTCCAGTTGTATAACCAGAGATTACTACGGCAAAAATTACTAAAAACATCGAAAGTATTGATAAAAACAGCGGTATTTTATAAATCATATTCGTGAAAAAAAGAAAAAAAATTGTCAAAAATAAAAGTTTTACCAAAATATTTGAATTTTTTTTAAAATTTTCAAATGTAAACGTCTTAAAAACTATACAAAATCCTATCCCAACTAAGATTCCCATAGTCAAACTAAATTTTACATTTGCGAAATCATCTATTTCATAAAATTTTGAAATTAAATCTGAAATAAAATAAACTAAAATTCCTCCCAAGAACCAGAGAAAAGTTTTTGAAAGCCCTAAAATATAGCCTATTCCGACTAACATTGGAGAAATATAAAAATTAAGACCATTTTTTAAGAAAAAAACTGTTGGAACTAATGGTTTACTTCTAGAAAAATTGGCATCCCGCAGAATGGTTACGATTGAACTCATTCCCACTCCAAATCCAACCGCTCTGGAACTTTGAATGTTTTTTCCAGAATTTATCACATTAAAAGTGGCTTCTCCAACAGGAAATTCGAGTTTATCCTCTTCTAACATCTTGGCTCTAAAAATATATGACACAAATCCACCCAGGATGCTTCCAACTAAAACTGTAAAAAACATTGTATCTCTATTAATACTTTCAAGGCTTCCTCCAAAAAGAACATAAACTGGCATAGTAAAAGCTACCCCAGCCGCAATCGTGGTTCCACTTCCCATAATCATCTGGGTAATCGCTATTTCTTTGTCATTTGTGTTTTTTAGAAAATTTAGAATTAATATGGAAATTGTTGTAACTGTAATTGAGGACCAGGTTAAAGTTCCAAATTTCAATACCATGTAAAATGCACTAGATGAAACTAAAACTGCGCCAAGAACTCCCAAAAGGATGGAAGTGATTGTTATATTTAATTTTTTCCCTTCAGCCATACCAAGCTTTCTCCTTCTTTAGTATAAAAATATTTTATAAATAAAATTGCTGTATGAATTATTCACAATTTTGTCAAAAAGAAAATTTTAAAGTAAGAATAATTTTTTACAGCAATTTTTTACTTGTTATTTTTTATTATTTTAAAATTTAAACAAAGATTATTGTGTGAATTATTCATATTAAGGTCTGAAAGGAAATCCATATTTCAGGAATTCCTCTCCGATTAGCACTTTCGTGCTCTACAAAGTTCAGAAGTAGGAATAACTTTTTAACAATAATCTTTAGTTTATTTTAACATAAAAATTAACACTTATCAAGTTTTTTTAATAAAAATCTGCTAAAATTTGTGCAAGCGGAAGCGGATTGTTCACATCAATTTTATCAAATACGACATCTGCCACTTCTTTATCAAACACTTTTGTCCCTCTCGCTTTTACATTCATCTCAATCAAATCATGCATTGTCATATATTCTTTGTTTACAAAATATTTCAAAACATCTTCAAGATAAGCTATTTCATTATTTTGAAGCCTATTTTGCTCTCTATAATTTTCGCTGACAGGCAAATTCATATCAATCCAAATGTATTCAAATTTTTGTAAATCCACCAAAATTGTACTAGTTGTATAATTTTTTGACAAAATTTGAAAACCTTGACTAATTGCACTGCTAAACATATTTTCTCTATCTTGCGATTCTTCTTTTGTAAGTTCTAAAACTCCTGCAAATACGCTATTAATTTCCTTAAAATTAAACCCGTTGTAACTTCTAATAGTCATTAGAATGTAATTAATCCCTTTTTCCTTAATTTTTTTTAGATCACAAATATCAATAAATTCCAGTGCTCCAGAAGGTGCATCTACGATGTCTCCACTAAAAGCAAAACCTTCTTCAACCTGATTATAATATGCGATTGAATTTAAAAATTTAAACTCAGAATCAAAGTAAACGGCAGATAAATCAATATCTGTTCGGATTTTTAGGCCATCTTTTTCAAAATTTTTCCAGCCAACAAAAAATCTCAAAACCTCAGCTTCGCTGTTAAATTTGATTTTTGAACCTTTTGTCATTGGACGAAGTGAGATGTTGCTATCTTTTTCACTCGTTGTGACCACAATATTTTTATAACTCTCATCGACAAATACTTTTTTTAGCTCATCTTTTTCTTTTAATTTTTCTTTAATTCCATCTCTTACAACTTCCGCCAAGTCTTCAATCAATTCATTACTTAAAAATATTGTCTCATCTATTTTCCTCCAAATTCCTTTACTATTTACAACTCTTGGAATTTCCATCTGTAAATTTTTGATTTTTTCTTTCTCAAGAATTTCAAAAATTTCAATTTTACTTTTTTTCTCTTCATCATTTTTTCGATTTTCTAAATCAGATTCATTTTTCTGTTCTTCCTTGAAAACAAGATTTCTAAAAACATTTCTAATTTTTGAGCGTTTTTCAGGTGAAGATTTTTTCTCAAAAATTTCTTCCACAGTTTTTTCTTCTTCTGAAATTTGTAAGTTTTTGATTTTTTCTTTTTCAATTTCTTTATTTTTTTTAATTTCTTCCAATTGATTTTTTTTCTTTAAATTTAAAAGTCTGTCATAAAGTTGCAATAAAACCCTTGTATTTACATCTTTCATACATTTTTTTAAACCATCTATCAAAATGTGATATTGTTTTTTACTTGAAATATTCAAAAGCGACAAAATTTGTCTTGTATAATCGCCAGAAAATTTTAAATAAAGTCCAATAAATTTTTCTAAATCTTTATTTGACATATTTGAAATATTTTTTCTCACTCTGTCAAAATAACCTTTTGGTGTTTCATATTCAAATTTTGAAAATAACATATTCACAATTTTTTGAACATTCGGATATTTTTTTAAATTAATTTTTTTTGCATTCAATTTAAAAAACTTGTGCCACGGCTTTTTGTATCTTTTAATATCAGGAAAACTGTTTTTTATTTTATCCAATTTTTTTATAATTTGATCCAATTCTGTTCTACTAAAATATGCAAAATGAATATACTTCGTATTCAATTCTTCATTTGACAACTTTGCAATAAACCGTAAAACATCTGTTGCCGTGTCAAAATCTCCAATTAAAATCTTTCTTTTTTCCCAAACATAACTTGACAGCGTCGTAAGAGTTTCCTTCATCAAAATATTTTTAGAATATTCCTCCAATTCATCGCCAGAAAATCCATTTGACAAAAAACAGACATCTTCCAAATATTGACTGGACAAAGTGACATTGCTTGAAAGTAAATTATAAAACAATTTTTCAATATCAGAATCAACTACTAATTTTAAGTGAGAAAGTTCAACTAATTGAGCTGGTTCACTTTCTTCGTATTCAAACTTTTTTTTGTTCTTAAAACTTTCATGTTTTGGAACATAGCCAAACCAGTAATGAAGTATCTGATTTATATAAATATCCGCTTCTTCCATATTCATCACATCTTTCGGAAAATTTTTATAAAAAACTTCATATTCTTTACCTGACTTAAAATCTTCAATATTTTCCAGAATTTCACGGCACAAATCTATGGCATAATCCCTATCTACTTTAAAAATTATCTCTGCCAAGTCCTTTTCAAAAGTATATCCATATCCTTGAAATTTTTTGATGATCGTAGCCATCTCGGCAATACTCAATGTATTATTATTGCTCACTTTTTCAATATTTAGTTTTTGCTCTTGAACATAAACTCCGTTTAAATGTCGTAAAGTAATATTGTTTATTGATTTTATCATTCTTCTTCCACCTTTTAAAATAGTTTATACTTAATTATACTAAAAAGATTAATATAAGTCCAGCACTAAATTTTCTCTTTATTAAGAAAATATTTTATTTAATTTTTTTATTTTTAGTTTTTTAAAAAAAAGACTAGAATTTTTTATTTTTCTAGTCTTTATTTTAAAATTATTTTTTTTAAATTTTTTAAATTATTCTTTAAAATATTTCAAAATTTCTTGCATAACTTTATCTGACTTTAAAATGCTTGAATGACTTTCCCCATCAATTATTTTAAATTTACAGTTTTCCAATTTTGCACTTTTAACTGGAACCGCTCCGTCACTTTCTCCATCTGTTATTACCGAATATAACGGATTATTTGCTCTATTTCCAACCATGACATAACAGTTGTAATCTGGCTCTTTCAGATGATTTACAAAACTATCTTTTTGAACATTTATCTGTTTTATCGCTTTCCCCAAATATGGACTTAACAGTTCTGTAAAAAAATTTCCTGCCATTGAACTTCCGTGAGATGGTGGCGAGAGAAACACTACTTTTCCCAATTCTTCAAAAGTATTTTCTTGTAACTGGTATCTCAAAACGACTGAACCCATTGAATGAACTATAAAGTTTATTTTTAATTTTTTTTGTTTTCCGATACTCTTTTTTTATTTATTTCATTTAAAATTTTAATTTTTTTCTCAATTTCTGGCTCAATATATTTTTTTGCTATATCTTGAATTTCATCTTTAGTAGTTGGATACTGAATATTAACTCCTGAATATCCATTTTCCTCCAATTTTTTCTCAATATACTCCAAATTGTCCAATTTACTGTAAATACCGTGCATCAAAATAACAATATCTTTATCTGTCTTTTCAATATTCCCAAATTCTTCTGTCCTAAATTCATGCGTCAATATTCCAGCATTAATATTTATTGTTACTGACAATAAAAAAACAATTTTTAATATATAATTTTTTATATTTTTCATATTTTTCCCTTTCACTAAGAAAGCCTATTACGAAAATCCTCATACTTAAATGTACGAATAACTTTTAATCCATCCTTTTCAGTATAAACTGCAATTGACGGAAGATTTATTCCATTGAAGGTGTTTGTTTTAACCATGCTGTAATGCGCCATATCGGTAAAAATCAGTTTATCCCCAACTTTTACTGGCTCATCAAAAGAATAATCTCCGATAATATCTCCTGCAAGACAGGTTGGTCCACCAAGTCTATAATTATATTTTTTCTCATTTGGCATTCCAGAACCGAAAATATACGGTCTATACGGCATTTCTAAAACATCAGGCATATGACACGAAGCCGATGTATCAAGCAAAAGTATATCAATTTCATTTTTTGTCATATCCAGTACCTCTGACACCAAAAATCCTATGTTTAACGCGACAGCTTCTCCTGGCTCAAGATAGACTTCCACATCATATTTATTTTTGATGTGATTTATACATTCTACAAGCTTTTCTATGTCGTAATCTTTTCGAGTGATATGATGTCCACCGCCAAAATTTACCCATTTCATATCATAAAGATATTTTCCAAACTTTTCTTCAAATATTTTTAGCACATTTTCCAAAGCGTCGGAATTTTGCTCACAAAGTGCGTGAAAATGAAGTCCATCTAATCCAGAAAGCCTTTTTTCGTCAAAATTTTCCAAAGTCACTCCAAATCTTGAATATCTTCCTGCAGGGTTGTAGATTTCTGTTTCAACTTCTGAAAATTCAGGATTAATTCTAAGTCCACAGCTTATTTTTTTTCCAGTTTCTTTTATTTTAGCAAAAACTCTGTCTTTAAATTTATCCCACTGATTAAACGAATTAAACACGATATGATTAGTTAAATCTAATATTTCATCAAATTCATCATCTCTGTAAGCTGGATTAAAAATGTGAGTTTCGATATTTTTATCAGAAACTTTTTTTTCCATTTCTTCATAACCAAGTTTTGCCTCAAATAGTGAACTTGCTGTAGTTCCGTCCAAATACTGCGCTATTAACGGATAAAAATAAAACATCGAAAATCCTTTTTGCGCCAACAAAATTTTACATCCAGTTCTATCTTTAACACCTTTCAGCACTTCCAAATTTTTTTTCAAAAGTCTTTCATCCACCAAAAATGATGGTGTTGGAAGATTTGTAATATCTATGTCTATATATTTATTTTTTGTCACTTTTCCTCCTAATTTAAATATTTTGTTAAAATTTTTGATTTAAAAAAATTTTCACAAAAACTAATCCACTAATTCAGGATTAAAATCTTCAATCCAAGGAAGTCCAAATTTATTTAATGCATCCATAAATTTATCAGGATCAAGTTCTTCCACATTGTAAACTCCTGGTTTTTTCCATTCTCCAGTAAGCACCATAGATGCCCCGATCATCGCTGGAACTCCAGTCGTATACGAAATTGCCTGAGAACTAACTTCTTTGTAGCATTCTTCATGTGTGCAGACATTGTAAAGATAATAAGTTTTATCTTTTCCATCTTTTTTCCCTCTAAAAATATTTCCAATATTCGTCTTTCCTTTAGTTCTAGGTCCAAGTGAAGCAGGATCTGGAAGCACAGCTTTTAAAAACTGCAGTGGCACAATTTTTTGACCTTCAAAATCAATTGGCTCAATCGAAGTCATTCCCACATTTTCCAATACTTTTAAGTGAGTCAAGTAACTTTGCCCAAAAGTCATAAAAAATCTAATTCTCTTAATACCTTTTATATTTAATGCAAGTGACTCAAGTTCTTCGTGATGAAGCAAATACATATCCTTTTCCCCAATTTGCGGAAAATTATACACTCTTTTAATTTCCATTGGCTTTGTTTCCACCCATTTTCCATCTTCCCAGTAACTTCCATTA
Source organism: Leptotrichia sp. oral taxon 498 (assembly GCF_002240055.1). Taxonomy (NCBI): domain Bacteria; kingdom Fusobacteriati; phylum Fusobacteriota; class Fusobacteriia; order Fusobacteriales; family Leptotrichiaceae; genus Leptotrichia; species Leptotrichia sp. oral taxon 498. The sequence goes on from NZ_CP016753.1 coordinate 2,049,830, forward strand.
GCAGTCACTTCTCTTATATTTATTTCAGGATTAAAATTTGTCGCAAACGGATACCCATGATCTCCAGCATTTGCGTCAAGAATGTCAATATAATTAATTTCATCAAAATAATGCTTTTGTGCATAAGCTGAAAATACTCCAGTCACACCTGGATCAAATCCGCAACCTAAAATCGCTGTAATCCCAGCATCTTCAAATTTTTTACGATAGTCCCACTGCCATTTATATTCAAATTTCGCCGTATCTAGCGGTTCATAATTGGCTGTATCCAAATAATCTGTCTTAGTTTCAAGACAGGCATCCATTATTGTCAAATCCTGATAAGGTAGTGCCACATTTATCACAATATCAGGTTTATATTCATTTATTAATGCCACAAGTTCTGGCACATTGTCAGCATCAACTTTAGCTGTCTGAATATCAATTCTTCCTGCATATTTACTTTTTTTGATTGTTTCTTTAATTGCATCACATTTAGATTTTGTTCTACTGGCAATCATAATGGAGCTAAAAACTTCTGAATTTTGTGCACATTTATGACACACGACATTTGACACTCCTCCTGCTCCTATTATTAATGCTTTTTTACCCATTTTTTTACCTCCTGCTTTCATTTACATTTAATAGTTTTTAAATTTTTAAATTAATTAATCAATATAAATTATCCCATTTTTAAAATAAATTCTATTTGCATTTTTTTCTTTCAAATTAAATTTTATTTCAACAGAATTTACTTTTATTCCCATTTTCCTAGCTTCTAACTCATTTAATGTCCTATTTACCTTTGCTAAATTTATACTTTCAGGTATTAATTTATTTATCAATTCTTTACTTATGAGCACTTTTTTTAATTTATATTTAAATTTTCCTTTTTCAAATGGATAATTTAAATTTGTATTTATTCCTGTTTTTATCACCGCTTCCACTTCCATGGCTTTGTAAATTAACTCAACTTTACTGTTGTCATAAGGTCGGATTTCTACTACTGTAATTCCTAATCTGTCAATTGGATATTCTATATTATCATTTAATTCTGGTTTTTCCGCTCTTGGTACATTTTTTTCAATTTCTTTCACTTGCGTCTGCATTTCAAATGAATAAGAAGATACTCCCGTAACAATTAACATTGCAATTAATAATTCTTTTAACATATTTTCCTCCTTCTTAAACTTTTTTATACGATTTAAAATATATAAAAACTACTAATAATATTATTTCTATAAAAGAATAAAAAGTTAAATTTATCTTTTTTTATTTTACTTTTTCAATTAATTATATCACAAATATTTTAAAATTTTAATTATTTTTATAAAAAAATTACAACATCAAATGCTGTAATTTTATTAATATTTTATAATTCTTGTTTTAAAATGTGTCCCATTTTTTCTTTTTTTGTTTTCAAATATTTTCCATCAATTTCATTTGCAGGGATTTCAATTTCTTCTCTATTCACAACTTTTATTTTATAATCTTCAAGGCCCTTAATTTTAGCTGGATTATTTGTCATAAGTGAAATTGATTTTATTCCCAAATCTTTTATTATTTGAGCTGCCACTGCATAATCTCTTAAATCTCCCTCAAATCCAAGTTTGTGATTGGCTTCCACTGTATCAAATCCTTCATCTTGAAGTTTATATGCTTTTAATTTATTTAAAATTCCTATTCCCCGACCTTCCTGTCTTAAATAAATAACAAGGCCTTGCCCCCTTTTTTCTATTTCATTTAAAGCTTTGTGAAGCTGAGCTTGGCAATCACATCTTTTCGAGCCAAAGACATCGCCAGTCAAACATTCAGAATGAAGTCTGACGCTTACGTTTTCTTTGCCTTTCACGTCGCCTTTAATTACAGCAATATATTCCTTATTTTCTATTTTATCGCTATATCCTATAAAGTCAAATGTCCCATATTTTGTTGGTATTTTAACACTTGCTTCACTTTTTACCAACTTTTCGTTATTTTTTCTGTATAAAATTAATTCATCAACTGTAATAATTTTTATGTCGTGTTTTTCACAAAATACAAATAGATCATCTCGTCTTGCCATCGTTCCATCGCTGTTTAGCATTTCCATAATAACTGCAACTGGCTCAAATCCAGCAAGTTTGGTCAAATCCACAGCGGCTTCAGTGTGTCCCCGTCTTTCCAGAACTCCATTTTTCTTAGCAATCAAAGGAAACATATGACCAGGTCTTAAAAAATCTTCTGGCTTTTTATTCGGATTTGCCAAATCCAGAACAGTTTTTAATCTGTCAGCTACCGAAATTCCAGTTGTTGTCCCTTCAGCCGCATCTACTGAAATTGTAAAAGCCGTCCCGTGATGGTCAGTATTGTGATGGGTCATCGGATCCAACATAAGTCTTTCGGCTACTTCGTGGGAAACTGGCACACACATAAGTCCTCTTGCTTCATTTATAATAAATCTCATCCATTCATAGGTTGCAACTTGTGCAGGAAGTATCAAATCCCCTTCATTTTCCCTATCTTCGTCATCCACAACTACAATTGGTTTTCCAATTTTCAAATCTTCTAAAGCTTCTTCAACACTATTAAAATTTTTTTTCATTTTATCTCTCCAATCAAAACTTATAATTTATTTTAGCTATAAAATATAAATTGTTACATTTTGACAAGGAATAAAAATTCCTTTATTTTACTTAATTTTGCTCAATTCTTAAAATCCATTTTTTTGTAAAAAATCCATCGTTATTTTTGATTTTTCTTCTTTTTTACCATTTTCCATTTCCTCAAATTTCAAAATTTTCTCAACATATTTTCCAAATAAATCGGTTTCAATATTGACAAAATCTCCAGCCTTTTTTCTCCCAAGCGTAATATTTTCAAGCGTATGTGGAATTAAAGACACCGAAAAAGTTCCTAAATCATCATCTACATCAATTACGGTAAGACTTGCTCCATCTATCGTAATTCTACCTTTTTGGACCACATATTTTATATTATTTTTGTGCTTTTCTTCCAGCTGAAATTTATATAATTTTGCTATTCCCTTGGAAGTAATCGACAAGATTTTGGCTTCGCTGTCAACATCTCCCATAACTAGATGTCCTCCTAAAAATGTTATCAGAGTCAGTGATTTTTCAAGATTAACTTTATCTCCAATTTTTATTCGTTTAAGTCCACTTCTATTAATTGTTTCATACATCACATCCGCTGTAAAAGCTTCACCATTCATCTTTGTAACAGTAAGACACACTCCATTGACCGCAATACTGTCTCCTATTTTTGCTTTTTTAGTAACTTCATTGCCTTTAACAGTTATGCCAAGTCCTGTTTCTTTTTTGGAAATATTTATCACTTCTCCCATTTCTTCAACTAAACCTGTAAATATATGAATCACCTCCCTTTAAATTTAGAGAACTTTATTTTCTACGCATTTTAATTTTTACTTTTCTGAATATTTTTTCAAATAAAATTTCATTCCAACATTTTCGCCATAAATATTATTTTTCACATTATTTAATAGAATAGCTTCTTCCATTTTATCTTTTGAAAATCCTGAAATAAAAGGTTTTGCATTTTTGTCTCCTAAAATTTTATTGGCAACAAAAATCTCTCCCGCATCTATCACTTCTTCTTTAAATGCAAGTGAAATAAGACTTTCTCCGCCTTCTAATAAAACGCTGTCAATTCCCATTTTTCCAATCTCTTCAAGCATTTCTTTAAAACTAAATTTTTCTTTATCAAGAAATATAAATTTCACTTTATTATTTTGACTTAGTCTTTTCTGTTTCATCTTAATTTCAAAATCTTTGTCATTAATATTTTCAGAATTTTCAACAAACTGATTTTTTTGCGAAGTAATAATCACAGTTTTTTCATCTTCATTATTTTTTACAACTTTACAATTTTCATCAATCTTTAAATGTGGATCGACAACTACTCTAAAAGGATTTACTCCATTTTGAATCCTTGCTGTAAGACTTGGATTATCAAGCACAACTGTGTTTATGCCGACCATTATTCCCATAAATTTATTTCGGTAAAATTGAACTTTTTCACGAGCAATTTCGTTTGTAATCCATTTGGAATTTCCTGTCTTTGTAGCAATTTTCCCATCCAAAGTTATTGCACATTTTAAAAACAAATACGGAATTTTTGTTTTTATATATTTAAAAAAAACTTGATTTAATTTATCGCACTCATCTTTTAATACACTTTCTACGACTTCAATCCCAGCTTTTTTTAGCATCGCCACGCCTTTTCCAGCAACTTGTGGATTTGGGTCACTTGAACCTACAAAACATTTTTTTATTCCCATATCAATTATTTTTTTTGCACAGGGCGGTGTTTTTCCATAATGTGAACACGGCTCCAAAGTAACATAAATTGTAGCCCCACAAGCCTCTTTCCCTGCTTCTTCCAATGCATAAACTTCCGCATGTGATCCACCAAAAAATCTATGATACCCTTTTCCTACCACTTTTCCATCTTTTACAACAACAGCTCCGACCAAGGGATTAGGATTCACTGCTCCTTCTCCTTTTTTAGCCAGTTCTATTGCCATTCTCATATATTTTTTGTCAATATTTTCTTCCATTTTATTTTTTTATTTTCCTTTTTTTATTAATTTTTAAAGTTTTTAAAATTTAATTTTAGAAAATTAGAAATATCAAATATTTAAATATTTATTATAAAATTATCCAATATTTTTTATCAAATCAATCATTTCTAATGCTCCAAATGCTGCATCAGCACCTTTATTCCCTGCTTTTGTACCCGCTCTTTCAATAGCTTCTTCAATATTATTTGTAGTAAGCACACCAAACATAACAGGTAATCCTGTGTGCAGTGAAATCTGAGCAACTCCCTTGGAAACTTCCGCACAAACATAGTCAAAATGAGGAGTTGCTCCTTTTATAACAGCTCCCAACGCCAAAATTGCATCATATTTTTTTGACTCAGCCATTTTTTTAGTAATTAAAGGTATTTCAAATGCTCCTGGAACCCATGCAACATCAATATCGTCGTCATTTACATCATTTCTTTTCAGTACATCTACTGCTCCTGCAACCAATTTTGATGTAATAAATTCATTAAATCTTCCTGCAACAATTCCTATTTTTAAACCTTTTCCATTAAATTTTCCCTCTAGTGTTCTCATTTTTGTTCCTCCTATTTTATTTAGTTTTTAATTTTTATAATTTTATTTTTAAAATAAAAAAAACTGGATTTTTAACCCAGAGCTTTAAATTATTTTAAGAAATTTTTATAACTTTATGAATTTTTTACTTATGTTAATAGTTAAATTTTTCTTTTCTTAAATTCACATATTATACCACTTCTTTCATCCAGACTGTACTGTCGGTAACGGAATTGCACCGTTTCATGCAACTAAAATATATTTAGCTTTGCTCGTGGACTTTAACCACCGGTCAGGAATTTCACCTTGCCCTGAAGTTTACTATTAAAGCTATTATATACTCTTTTTCTCAATTTGTCAAATGATTTCATTTTTAATTTCTTTTAAAATTAAAAAAAATTAATCAATTTAAAATTTTATTTTTTTAAAATTAATGATATAATACTACAAGTGTCGTTTAAAAATTATAATTACTAAGTTCGACATTTAAAATATAAAATAATACAAAATATGCAAACAAGGAAAGGATTTTTAACATTTATGAAAAAAAAGGGACTTTTAACTACGACTTTTATGATGGTCGCAATGCTTCCTGGAACTTTGCAAGCCAAAGTTTCAAAAACTAAAAAACCTATAAAAAAGAAAACTTTAGCAGCAAATACGAAATCAAAAAATATTTCAAGAAAAAAAATAACTTCTTCTAATTCAGGAATTTACTCAATTCCAAAAAATAATAAATCAGAACTTGTTGTAGAAAAGATGAACGAGTTAAAAAAATATCACGAAAAAGTGCTTCACTCAGGAACAGCTGCTCAAAAGAAAAAAGTTTTCACGCAAAAAAAACTTTTGACATCTTATAGTCATTGGAAAGGAACAAAATATGCATTAGGTGGAGATTCTAAAAAAGGTATCGACTGTTCTGCCCTAACTCGTCAAGTTTATCGTGAAGTATATAAAAAAGAGCTTCCAAGAGTTTCAGCTCAGCAAGTAAAATCTGGAAAAAGAGTTGCAAATAAAAATTTGGAGCCAGGAGATATTTTATTTTTCAAAACTAACGGCGGAAAAACTAACCACACTACAGTTTATGTTGGAAATACATTATTTATAAACGCCTCTTCTTCAAAAGGGGTCGTTATGTCTTCTCTAAAAAGCCCATATTGGAATAAGTCTTATAAATATGGAGTCAGAGTAAAAAAATCATAAAATAATTTATTTAATTTCTAAATATAAATTATATTTAGAGATTTTTTATTTTTTATACAATGAAAATGTCTGGAATTTTTTTAAAATATACACATAAATTCAGTAATATAGCAACTTTTTATTGTATTTACATAATTTTCAATATGATAATTTTAAATAAAATATCATAAAAAAATCACAGTTAAATTAATAACTGTGATTTTATCTTTTAGATATTTAACTTTTTGTCTAATTTTAAATATCTAATTTTTTTGAGACGATTATTTCATGAGATAAATCCTCTTTTGCTATTTTACACTTCTGTAAAAAACTTATTTGAATTAGTAAATCAATCTAAATCCTACACCGCTTCTTACATTCTTACCTTTAGTGTCGTATCCTGCATTTACTGTTACTCCAAATCTTGTGTTGTCCACTCCGATATTTAAGTCAAACTTACCGTTTCCTTTTCTATCTTCCTTGTCTCCTCTTATTCCAAACCAGTCTGCATCTGTATATCTTACTCTTCCTTCGTTGTTCTTACTTGCCATCTTTCCTAGTTCATTTTCATATGCCGCTGTAAGTCCTACTGATAGATTTGTTTTTACTGCCATTGGTTGGATATATTTGAACTCTAGTCCTGCTTCCGGTTTTACTGAGAAATAGTTGTTTCCTTTTACTTCCAATCTCATTTCCCCTGAATCCTCTTTAATTTTGCTAAATCTTCCATACTCCATCTTTAACGCTCCATAAGGTCTTAAGTGTGTTCTTTCACTCAATCTTATATCATATCCCAAGTCTGTCTTAAGCGCTGCTCCATATGAATGATAATCTGATTTTGCTTGGAATATATCGTCTACAACTAAATATCTACGTTTCATATCATTAATTCCGAAGAATACATCTCCTCCAATTGTCCATTGTAGTGATCCATTATGATCTTTTGACGGCGACATTGTCTTAAAGACTCCTGCTTTAATTTGAGTTTGGTTTTCTCTTGAATGCCCTATATCTTTAAATTTAAATCTATTTGTTACTGCTCCTGCATACCATCCTTGTGAGTTACCCATCTTAACTGTTTCATCTTCATGAACATAAGCTACTCCGTAGGCATTACTTGTATAGTCAATAACCCCCGCTGTGTCAGTATTATATTCATCTCTTTGACCAAATACTTTTATCTTGTTGTTTTGTTTTGATGAATTTCTCCAGTCATGTTTTAAATATCTGAATTCTTTGTCCAACAAGTTTCCTGTTGCATTGATTCTTTGCTGTAGATTTCCATATTGGTGTCCCATCATTTCGTCTGTCGCTTGATAGAATAAAATTTCCTCGTTATTTCCTATTCCATTTAACTTATTAAATAATGTTTTTTCTCTTGTCCCTAAACCTTCAACTCCATATCTTTGTTCCAATCCATCTAGGAAATTGTATGTATCTGTACTATTTACTGGAGTATTTTGATTTCCTGCCCATTTAGTATATGGTATTTTTGCCAAGTAAGCATTTTCTATTGTTCCATCTGTTTGGTTTTGTGCTACACTTGACATCCATGTAAGTGAACCTGAATAAATATTCCATTTTCCAATCTGTGGATTATTTAAAATCATCTGATTATATGGTGCAAGTATTTGTGGACTTAATTGAATATATTTACTTGTTGTATTTTGTGCCGCTTCTGTCCCTATAATCAAATCTGCATTCTTTAACGTACTCAGATTACTTAATCCAACTATTGGTCTTGTAAACCGTTTGTTTGAAGTGTCTATATACATTCCTATTGTTGAAACTTCCATTGGTTTGTATTCTTCTCCTGTCGTTGTCGCTACTTCTGGTACTACTGGCACTCCGTTTACTGTTATTGTCGCTGTTGATGAACCTGATGGCGCATGTATCTTAATTCCCGCCATATCTTTTGATATTTCATGTCCTGGCTGCGGAATCTGAGTATTTACTGATCCTGCTCCTCTTATAGTCAATGTTCCGTAGTTCTTGATTATTCCTGGATTATTTCCTGCCGCATTTCCTTTCGAAAGTAATCCTACCGCTTCATCGGCATTAATATCAATTGTTCCATTATTTTCTATTGTCGAACCAGCTTTAACTACCACTCCAACTACTTTCTTTAGTCCTGTTCCATTTGACTTGATTATTCCGTTATTTATTCCTTCTGCTCCGTTATCAAGGTACATTCCTGTTGTGTTGCTTGCATTCAAGTTAATTGTTCCACTGTTTACTACCTTTGTTCCTTTGTTTACTCCGTACATTCCTATACTGTATGGTCCTACTACATTAATTGTTCCCTTGTTTTCTATGTTTCCTGTATAAGCCGGTGTTGTCGCATCTCCTATATATCCTGCCGCCATTCCTATTGCATACTGGTTAGCTGTCGGATCAGAATTTGAAGCTCCTACTGTTATTGAAACACCTGGATTATTTACCGCATTTCCTCCATTTATACTGTAAATTCCTACGTTTCCTATTCCTGAACTGTAGTTAATATCTGCATTATTTACTACATTTCCTGCTGAATAAAGTCCATAGTTTAGTGAACCAGTCGAAGTTAACGGTGTATTGTTTATCACTGTTCCTGATGTATCTCTTGAGAATACGAAGACTGTGTTATCTCCAACTGTCTGTGAAGTCATATTACTTGTTATTGTATTTCCTGTTCCTTCGTTGATGAATCCATATGAACCATTACCAATTGCCATTGTAGAACCTGCATCTGCCGTTATGTTGTTTCCTGTTCCTTTTGTGTATACCCCAATTGCTTCATCTTCTCCCAGATTAATTATAGAACTGCTTGTTAATCTAACGTTTCCACCTGTACTTAGTATTCCCTTACCTTTGTTTCCAATATTTAGTGTTCCGTTATTTACCACATCTGCACCTTCAGAATAGATTCCATAAGCTTTTCCGCTTTTATCTGTTATTGTTGCTGCATTTGTTAGGGTTCCACCTGTTGTATAAAGTCCAACAACACCTCTGTCGCTACCATTATTTACAATGTTTATATTAGTTGTATTTGTTGCTGTATTGTCATAGAAAATACCAGCTCCAGAACCATTTGCAGAACCAGTGTATTTTATTTCAAAAGTTTTTCCATTAGGATTTACAATTGAACCGTTTGAAACAGAAATTCCTACACCTTTGTCTTTTACTTCTATTCCTGTATCTGAAGTAAAGTTTACGACACTTTTTGTTCCGCTTGCATAAACTCCAATTCCGTTAGTTCCTACTGCAATGTCTGAACTTCCTGTTCCTCCTAGATTAATCGTATTTCCTTTTCCTTCGGATACTATTCCAACGCCACTATCTCCAGTCATTACTATTTTACCATTATTTGTAATAACTCCATTTGAAGTTGAAACTAATCCTGTCCCTGCAACATCATTTGTATTTCCATACAATCCAATTGAACCATTTCCTGCAACTGTTATTGTACCATTATTAGTTACTTCTAAAACCTTATTACTTCCCAAAGTTCCAGTTGTTATCAGATTGTCAGTTCCATAAGTTTTTAATGTGGAAGCCGAAGCAAATCCTGCCATACCTACTCCGCTTGAAGTAATATTTATAGCACTATTATTTGTAAGGCTGCTTCCATTTATTCCATACGCTCCAATTCCGTTATCCACATTGATAGTTCCTTTATTATCAACATATCCAAAACTTGTAGACAATGCTGTTGTATTTGAAGGCGTACCTCCTGTTATATTAATTGTTCCGTTATTTGTGTATCCTGTAGTTGTATTATTGGGAACATTATCATGAGAAGCCATTGACAATCCTTTTCCAGTTGCAGAACTTACAGTTACACCATTTGCTATAGTAAACTGTTCATTTGAAAGCCCTATTTTTGTATTAAATTCATCTGTCGGATCATCTAAATTTTGATTATTATTAAGATTAAATATGCCATCTATGTAATATATTTTATATCCATGCCCATTATCATTTAAAGCAGCAAGTTTCATATCAGTTTTTACTCCGTTAATTCCTGCTGTTGAACCTGTCCAGTTTGTAACTCTACCTTGATAAGTACGTAATACTGAATTATCTCCAGTAAGATTTACAGTTACATTACTCATTCCGTTATATTTAGTAGCTGTTCCTCCTGTAGCTGCAGTATAATCTGTATCTTCACCAGTCATTAAAATACCATCAGACATATTTATTGTAGTAGTTCCTGTAAAATCTATTACAGAAGAATTATTATCCGCATAAAATGGTGTAGATTTAGAGTGGTCTACTGTAGAAGTTCCACTTGCAACTACACTACCTGAAGTTGCATTATCTTCCTGATAAATAGTTCCACCTGCGAAATTAACTTTTCCTCCGTTTAATGCAATCAATGCACTTGATTCTCCCGTTTGTATAACATTATTTGAAGATGTAATATTTACTGTTGACCCTGTTCCATCAGCAAAACCTGCTGTTCCTGCAATTGTCATTCCTCCATTTAAGTTTACTACTCCGCCACCTCTGGCAAGCCCAGCTATATTTCTAAACTTATAAGGTTTTGTTGCTGCATCTGAAGCGACCCATTCATCTTTAGCCGTTACAGCTCCTGTCGCATTTACTATTGACCCCGTTCCATCAGCAAAACCTATTATTGAATAAAATCCTTTGGCATCTGTCGTTCCTTCAGCATTGACAAGTCCACCATCTTTTGCAAGATAGGCGATAGGATTTATTCCTGTTTCAGATGAAGTTCCTAACGTACCACCTGTTAATAAATATCTTCCCGTCATTTCAACATTTTTACCAATGTTGATTGTACTTGGCTTACCATTAAGACTACTAGCAGTTGCTGAACTCATTTGATGTTTACCATTATCCCATTTTCCATTTGCATATGCAATAATTGTAGCTGTTGCAGCCTGATTTGCATTATCATCAGCTGAAATGTTTCCAGGTGCCACTGTTACTTCGCTTCCATAATCTTTTATTGGACCACCCATTATACCAACAATTTTATGATCATTTGTACTTTTTGCCACATCTATTTGAGTTCCATATTCTGAAGTAATCATTATCCCACTCTTAGAATATTTACCAAATTGAATGTCAATATCATTTACTTGAAGTGCATGAATAGGATCATAATCGAACATACTAGTAGTAGCTCCTGTTGTTTCTGCAGGTGCCCCTAAATCTCTAAAAGGAGAAATTCCACTTCTCTGTCCTGAACGCGAAAAAATACCTACATTTGTTTCCACATATTTATCATCACCACCAGGTTTATTTCCTCCAGTCTGATTACCTATATTTGATATATTACGTTGACTTCCAATAGCAGCTTTTGCACTTATTTCCCCTTGATAAATACCTACTATTGATTCTTGCCATTTAGCTACTGAGTTGGCTCCTCCTGTTCTACCTTCCTGATACGGATCATCTGCTGCATCTTTCGTTTTATTCCCAAAATACAGTATTATATTATCGTCACCATACGATTTAACATATTTTGTTAAATTTATATATGGTACCATCCCTGTCCCGCTAGGAGTTGAAGTATCTGCAATTGTTGCTGTTCTTGTACCTCCTTCATATCCGGTGAAAGTTTTTCCAACTAAATTTTGATAATTTGGAGAATATCCGTATCCTGAATAAACCATATTTCCTTGACCTTCAAGAGTATATTCCCCTTCACTTTCTATTTTAAAAGCGGCCTGAACTCCTAATGCATTATAAATTATATTTCGACTAGAATTTCCAGGTATTTCAACATTTACTTCACCTGAAAATTCCCCTCTCTTATTATAAGTTCCAGGTACATTATATGTTTTTGTATGTAAAACCAAAGTTTCCCAAGCTGCTGGGTAAATAAGAAATACTGTATTATCATTTCCACCTTTAATATTAACTTTTACATTAGTATATTTATTATGTCCTGCATGCCAAGTTTCGATTGAATGAAATGCAGCTTGTCCATAAAGATTTGCTGTTATATCATAAAGTTGTCCATTTGCAACTGTATGTAATCCTACTTGACCTGCAACCTTTTTAGTCCCTGTACCTATTATTTTATCAGTTACCGAACTTCCACCTTTTATATAAAGATTAACTTTTCCATACTTATATCCACCTTGACCTAGTATATTTCCCGAATCATTCAAATATGTAATTATTCCTGGTCTGTTAGAAGTATAAGACGGAACAGTCTGTCCCTTGGTGTCTGTATCTCCTCCAGCTATGTTTCCAGGAGTACCGTTTATATCTACTCCAGCCCATAAATTTTCACCTCTACCTTCATAAACCGCAGGTGTAGTAGCTTTTGTAGTATTATTTCTCGTTACCATTTGACCACATCCTGTAAAACAGTAGTTAGCAAATGGTTTTGCATTAGGTTCAGGTAAAGTTACTGTTATATTTGGCGGTGTAGGTGTAGGTACAGTTACCGCTTTTGGAGGTTCTCCATTTACAGCTAAAGCATTTAACTGAGGAGCTCTTATTCCCAAATCTGGAATTTCTATGTTTACTGTTTTTGGTCTAATTGACGCTTCCACGTTCATTTCCACAATTGGTTCTTGTGCTGGGTCGTTACTTGCTATTCCGTATGATGAAGAAATTCCACTTCTTAAATTTGATGAGGCTGAACGTCTGTTTGCTCCCAAGGATAAATCTCCGTAATGGCTACTTAAAGGCGAAGTATATCTTTCAAATGAGTTTTTACTTCTCTCAAATCTTCCTTCATAAGGATATTTTTCTTTCTTATCTCCTCTTCCCTTATATGTTCCATTCCAATTGTTATTAAAATAATTCATACCGTATTGCCAGCTGCTCCAAGGTGATTTTACAACGTGATCCCCTTGTTCCATTAATTAAATTAACTCTAAGTTTGTGTCTCTAAGTAACTTATCATTTTTATTCCTTGCCTTTTTAAACTGTAATCTCATGTCTTTTATTGAGCTGTTTATCTGTCTAGTTTGAGTAGCTATCACATCTTCGGCAGAAAATGTCACGTTTGTAATTCCTAACGTTATAATTCCTGTCAAAAGAAACGTAATTAATGCTGAATCTGTGTATTTAAAGTCTTTTACTCTTTTGGCAAAAGCTTTTAAATCTTTTTTTAGTTGTCTTAAATTATTGCTTCCCATGATCTTTTTCCTTTCAAAACTGTTTTTATATGTTTTACATTTCAAAGAATTTTTTTTGAAAATAAAAAAATTTCAAGAATAATTTTTTTAAGTGAGTGATGAGTGAAATTTTTTATTTCCTCAAAAAAAACTTTTTATTATACGCTATAATTATACTAAAAAAAGAAAAAAAAACAAGTACTTTTTCTGAGAAACTTTAAAAAAATATAAATTTTTTTATTTGTTTTTTAAAGAAAAATTCCAAAATTTAACTAAATTACTGAATTTTCACAAATGATTTTTTTATTTGTTTTTTAAAAAGTTTTTTTTTGTTTTTAGTAATTCTTTTCATTTTTTTTAAGGAACAATATTATACTACTACACCACAGTTAATTCTATTTTTTATTATTTTTCAAAAAAAAATCACAGTACAACACTATGATTTTTTTATATATTCTTTATTTTCAAAATTAAACCTCAACCGCAACTTCATTTCTCAAACTTGGCTTCATCTCCAAAAATTCTCCCCAAAGTTCCAGAACAGCTTTATACTCGTCAAAATGACAGCTCCATTCTGGATATTCTTCACAAATTCCAAAAATTGTATGCTCAAAGCTCACTTTGTCTCTCGTTATTTTATGCTGAAACGACTGACCATCCCAATATGTTTCATTTATTTTCCCTTGTGCCACTTTGTTCACTTCATTCAAAAAATCTTGCACCATTTTTTCTTCTGGAAAATCTTCCATAATCGCCGTTATCAAAAACTTTGTATATTCATTTTGCTTTTTTTCTAAATCTTTAAATTTTATTGTTTTTTTTCCACCAAACTCCTGCGCATCAAAAAATTTTATTTCAGAAGTTGGCATAATTCCAAAATCTCCATTTTTACAATAACTAAATTTTACTCTCAATGTTGTATTCACCTTTCTCAAACTTTATCTATTTTCATAAACAGGGTATGCTGTAATTCTTGGACTTTTATATCCTCTTATCAAAACTTTGCTCTTACTCAAACCCTGCCACATATTTTTATCTCTTCCAGGAACATCTCTTCTATTTTCCCAAGCTGAGTTTATTTCATCAATTATTCTAGCTTCATCCCAATTGCTCGGAAACATCGTATTAACTCCACCATTTGAAGTCTTTTGCTGCCATTTTCCGCTAGAAGTTTTTATTTCAACAGTTGCCTTGTAAACCCCGTTTTTTGCAGGTTGTCCAATTTTTTTTACAATTCTAACATCACCCTTTAAAAGAGAGTGTCCGCCAGTAACTTTTCCTAAATGGTTTTCATCACCGCCTATTACATGCTCATAATCTATATTATACTTCCGATTTCCGCTGAAATCATCACTCCTGTGATTCTTATTTTTTTTAGAACCGAAAGACTTTTCATTTTTATTATTATCGCTATTTTCAGCAACCAAGCCTTTTATATAAGTTTTATCTGTGTTATTTTTAGTCATGTTGTCAAAATAAGTTTTTCCAAAAGCAAATAATGCAACTACAAATACTACTAAAATACTTAAAATCTTATTTTTTTTCATCTTTCCTCCTCACACATTTTTTTACAAAAGTTTTAATATTTCTCTTTTGTATTCTATAAATTTTTTTGTTAAAGTCACATCTTCACCATTCTCGCCTTCTGACAACTCAATTTTCAGTTCCTTTATGATTTTTCCCGGACTTCCAGAAATAATGTAAATTCTTTTGGAAATTAAAATTGCTTCGTCAATGTCGTGAGTTATAAATAACGTTGACAACTTTATTTTTTTCATTATATTTAAATACCAGTTTTGCATTTTTCGCTTTGTTATGGCATCCAGCGCACTAAATGGCTCATCTAGCAAAGCTACTTCGCAAGAAAACATATAAGTTCGTAAAAGTGCTGCACGTTGCCTCATTCCACCTGAAAGTTGACTAGGATATTTTTTTTCTGTACCCGCAAGTCCAAACTCTGCAAAATACTTTTGAGCTTTTTCTCTTGCAATAGACTTTTTCTCACCTTTTATGACCAAAGGCAATGATACATTGTCAATAATTGTCTTAAACGGCAAAAGTAAATCTTTTTGAAGCATATAACTTATTTTTCCAGATTTCTTTACAATATTTTCCCCATTTAGAAAAACTGTTCCGCAAGTTGGAGCAATTAACCCAGAAATCACATTAAACAGAGTAGTTTTCCCAACTCCGCTCGATCCCAGAATACAGACAAGTTCTCCCTCTCTCAAATCAATCGAAATATTTTCAATAATTTTTTTTTCATCAAATTCAACAGATACATTTCTAACTTGTAATTTAACATCATTCATTTTTTCACCTTAAAAATTTTATTCACGAAATTAGATTAGCATATGGAAAAAAAAATGTCAACAAAAAAATCTTTTTTATAAATGAACACAAATGAAACAAAGAATATTCATAATTTCAATTGTAAAAAATTCATAGTAATTTAAAATTAAGAAATCTATTTTATTTCTACCTTAAAAATTTGCATTTTTAATAAATATTGGTATAATTATATCGAATAGTTTGCTAACCAAAATATTTGAAGGAGGAAAGAAATATGAAAATAAAACTAAACAATATTTCAGAAACTATGCTTATTACTTTGCATGCACGTGCGAAGGATGCTGAAAGTAAAAATCCAATTTTAAATGATAAAAAATCTTCCGAGATTCTTTCACAGCTGGATTATGATTTTTCAAAATTTGAGAAGGCGTGGGCTTCGTACTATGGGATTCTTTCACGTGCGAAAGTGATGGATAATGAAGTAAAAAAATTTATGGAAAAATATCCAGATTGTGCGATTGTGTCAATTGGCTGTGGACTAGATACGAGATTTTTACGAATAGATAACGGAAAAATAAAATGGTACAATCTTGATTTGCCAGAAGTCATTGAAAAACGAAAGCTCTTTTTTGAACCAAATGAAAGAGTTATAGATATTGCAAAATCTGCATTTGATTCAGCATGGACAAAGGATATTAAGCTGGAAGGGAAGAAATTACTTATTATTTCTGAAGGTGTATTAATGTACTTTGAAGAACAGCAAATTAAACAGTTTTTGGAAATACTAACTGATAATTTTGATTCTTTTGAAGCTCAATTTGACTTGCTTTACAAAGGAACAGTTAAAATGAGTAAAAAACATGATACCTTAAAAAATATGGAAGCAAAATTTAGTTGGGGAGTAAAAGATGGAAGTGAAGTTGTAAAATTAAATCCAAAATTAAAACAAACTGGACTTATTAATTTTACTGACGAAATGAAACATCATCTTCCTGGCTGGAAAAAATTGTTTATTCCATTCTTTTACATTTTTAATAACAGACTTGGAATTTATACTTATGAAAAATAGAATTATTTTTTAATTTATTTCCTTTAATACATGAATGGAGGGATTATTATGAAAGAATTGAAATATTTGCTAAGTTTATCTGGTAAACATAAGGTGAAGCTGATTTTTTCAGCAATATTCAGTATAATTGGTACAACATTGTCTGCTGTGCCTTATCTTCTTGTGTATCAGATTGTTTTGGAGCTTTTTAAGGCGAATATTGATTATTCAAAAATAAAGTTCTGTGTTTCTATTGCGATATTTTTTATAATTGTAAAAATAATTATGCAGATTTTATCAGGGGTATTTTCACATATTGCGGCTTTTTCAATTTTGTACAAGATTAGGATTGATTTGATTGAGCATTTGTCAAAGCTAAATATGGGATTTTTTAAGAAAAATATGTCTGGAAAGCTGAAAAAGATTATTAATGAGGATATTGAAAAATTGGAACTTTTTATTGCACATCAGATTCCAGATTTATCATCAGCACTTGTAACTCCGATAATATTTTTGGGAATTATGATTTACTTTAACTGGAAATTGACACTTGTTTTATTTATTCCAATTATTCTAAGCATAATGGCGCAGGGAAAAATGTTTCAAAGCTACGGAACCCATGTAGAACATTATTATACTCTTCTTGCAAACTTAAACGCTACTATTATGGAATACATAAATGCAATGAATGTTATGAAAGCATTCAACCTTACTGCTAAATCATTCAAGGATTATCGGGATATTACTCAGGAATATGCGGATTACTGGATTGAACTCACAGAATTAAGTGTACCATTTTATTCAATTTTTCTCTGTCTGACTGATTCCGGGCTGCTTTTCATTATTCCCGTTGGCGGACTTATGCTATTTTATAATCAAATTTCAGTATCTGCGTATATTTTATTTATTTTAATGAGTACAATTTTTTTAAGCTCATTAAAGGCATTATTTGACTTGGCACACCATCTTTCCGCATTAACTAAAGGGTTAGGGAAAATTATGGAAATCAATGGGGAACAGGAGCAAAAATCTGGAAACACAAATTTCCCTTCTAATTTTTCAGGCTATATAAAATATGAAAATGTAAATTTTGCATATAAAAATAAAAATGTTATAAATAACTTTTCCTTGGAAATAAAATCTGGAACTTCAACCGCACTTGTAGGGCCTTCTGGCTCAGGAAAAACAACGATAGGACTTCTGCTTGGAAGATTTTGGGATATAAATAGCGGAAAAATAACTATTGATGGAACTGATATTAAGGACTTCGCTTACACAGGATTGGCTGACAATGTTTCGTTTGTCTTTCAGGATACATTTATGCTTCACGATACTATTTTTGAGAATATAAGAATGGGAAGGGATTATTCGCTGCAAGAAGTGGAAAATGCTGCAAAAAAGGCACAAATTCACGATTTTGTAATGTCCTTGCCTCAGAAATACGAAACTGTAATTGGTGAAGGCGGAATTAAGTTAAGCGGTGGGGAAAAGCAGAGAATTTCAATAGCTCGTGCTATTTTAAAAAATGCTCCAATTATCGTGCTGGACGAAGTTACTTCCTACTCTGACATTGAAAACGAAGCCAAGATTCAGGAGGCTCTGCGTACTTTACTAAAAGGAAAAACTGCCATTATCATTGCTCACAGGCTTTACACAATAAAAAATGCCGATAATATCGTTGTAATGAATAAAGGACGTATTACCGAGCAAGGTACTCATAAGGAGCTTCTGCAAAACAAGTCTGAATACTGGCATTTATGGAATTTATATAGCGATAATGATTTGATGGAAAATAAGGAAATTTAGGGGGTGTAGACAATGATTAACGATATTAGAAATATAAAAACTCTTGCTGGAAATAAATATAAAAATTTGAAAAAGCCAATATTTTTTCTAACAATAGATGCCATATTTTATATGATGAACTATGCAATGTTTTATTTTACAATTATTGATTTGATGAATAATAATTTTACAATGAAAAAGTTGATAATCTATACTTTTATTATGATTTTTGCCATTATATGCAGATTTGTATTAAATCGTATCGGATATATCGGGATTCAAAGCGAGGGAGCTAAAATTATTCAGGATTTGAGAATCAGGATGGGGGATCATTTGAGAAATTTGAATCTGGGATACTTTAACAGTCATAACATTGGGAATATTATTAATATTATGACAAATGATTTACAGGATTTTGAGCAGGTTATAACTCACAGCACATCAGAAATTATAAAGTTATCCATACTGACAATTTATCTTCTGTTAATTATATTTGCAATTTCACCTCTACTTGCCATACTGCAACTAATAATCTCCCTGACTGGATTAGTATTTGTCATTCTGGGAACGAAAAAAGGTGCAAAAATAGCATTGAAAAAGAAGCATACTATGGATAATGTTGTTTCACGTATGGTGGAATATATCGCCGGAATGGAACTTTTTAAAGCATATAATCTGACTGGGGAAAAATTCAAAAGACTAAAGGACAGCTTTAATGATTTGAAAAGGGAAAGTATAAATACTGAAATTGCTCTTGCCCCTTATGTCATGATTTTTCAGCTTATTACGGATATTTCCTTTGCCTTGCTTCTGCTTGTGTCTACACAGCTTTTTATGGCCTCTTCCATTAATAAAGTTGAATTTTTTTCATACATAATTATAGGGCTTTCACTTTCAAACGTGCTAAAAGCCTTTTCTACACAATATACTTTTATCCAATACTTGAAACTTGCCACAGATAAGCTGATAAATGTGCATAATGAAAAGGAAATTTCCTATGAACTTGAAAAAGTTACTTTACCAAATTACAATATAAAATTCCAGAATGTAAGTTTTTCTTATGAAAAAGACACTCCTGTTCTAAAAAACATCACTTTTGAAGCAAAACAGGGGACAAAAACTGCCCTAGTCGGTTCGTCAGGCTCTGGAAAAACAACTGTTACCAGCCTTATTGCAAGATTCTGGGACTGCCAGTCTGGCGAAATTACCATTGGTGGAGTAAATATCCAAAAAATATATCCAGAAGAACTGCCTACAAATATAAGCATGATTTTTCAAGATGTCTACTTGGTAAATGACACTTTTGAAAATAATATAAGGCTGGGAAAGCCTAAGGCTGCAAGGGAAGAAGTAATAAATGCGGCTAAAAATGCCAATTGCCACGATTTTATAATGGAAAGCGAAAATGGATATGACACTATAATCGGAGAAGGCGGCTCTACTTTGTCTGGTGGAGAAAAACAGAGAATTTCAATTGCAAGAGCATTATTAAAGGATACGCCAATTATTTTAGTCGATGAAGCCACAGCCTCACTTGATGCTGATAATGAATACGAAATAAGAAAATCTTTCAATATTCTTACAAAAAATAAAACTGTAATTACAATCGCCCACAAACTCAATACAATAAAAGATTATGACAAAATCATAGTTATGTTCGACGGGATAATCGAAGAAATTGGAAATCATGAGCAGCTTATGGAAAATAAAGGACGATATTACAAAATGTATACTGAAATGGAAAAGGCACAGTCAGAATTTGAACTAGTCTAAATTAAAACTTTAATTCATTATACAAATTTAATAAAAAAGGAGCTGTTTTATAAAATTAAACTTATTAGACAACTCCTAAACATTTACTTTACTAATTTAATGAACTTCTTATGCTTGAATAAAAATTTTCTCTAATGCTTATTAAAATTCTCACATTTTTTTCTCTTTCAACTATTTATTCCAAATACTCATTACTAAATCCATATCCACTTGGAATTTGCTTTTTAATCAATTTATTTTTATATAGCCAACTGTAAAATAAATCCCATCTATTTTTATCTATCTCTCCCCATTTTTTAGCGTTTCCTTTATACTGTGAAACTAGCCACTTTTGACTGGCAAGCGCTAATTTTGGATTTATTTCAGGCGAATTTTTTACCAAAATTTTCGCCGCTTTTTCAGGATTTTGAATTGAATATTCATAGCCTTTTTTTATTGCTTTTAAAACTTTTTTTGCTTCATTTGGATTTTTTTTCAAATAATCGTTGTTTGCAATAATTACAGGACTGTAAAAGTCAAGCTCAGGCCCATAATCCACAAATTTTAAAAAGTTTGTCTTAAGACCCGCAAGCTTCGTTGCAACACCATCCCACGCATAGTAAACCCAGACCGCATCAATATTTGTTCTTAGTGCTGTCACAACATCAGTAACTGTGTTTGGAATCATTTTTACGTTATTAAAATTTCCGTTGTCATCGGTAACCATCTTTTTTAAAATGGCTTTTTCAATTTCATCGTCCCAAGTTGCGTATCTTTTACCCTCCAATTTTTTTGGCGAATCAATACCTTTTTCTTTCAATGAAATAATTCCAGATGTATTGTGATTGATTATTGCTGCGACCGCTGTTACTGGAACAGGTGCATCAGACGAAAATGACTTTGCCAGTGTGTCTTGAAAGCTTATTCCAAATTCAGCTCCACCAGCTCCGATTAGTGCTGTTGTACTTCCTTCAGGCGGCTGCACAATCTCTACATCGATTCCCTCATCTTTAAAATATCCCAAATCTTTTGCGACAAATAGTCCTGTGTGATTAGTATTAGGTGTCCAATCCAAAACTATTCTTATTTTTTTAGATTTTTTTACACAAGACACTGACAATATCAGCATTACCATTAAAATTAAGATTTTAATAAAATTTTTTTTCATAAAGCTCTCCTTTTTTCAAAATCAAATAGCTTCTTCCCAAGGCATACTCAATTTTTGAATTTTTTTTACAACAAACATCAAAAATAAACTAATTATTGAAATTAAAAATATCACTGCAAACATTTTATCAAATGAATACGACTTTCTGACTCTCGTCATATACACTCCAAGTCCATCAAATCCGCCCAGCCATTCAGCAACAACTGCGCCTATAATTGAATAGCTGACAGATATTCTAAGTCCCGCAAAAAAATATCCAATCGAACTTGGAAGCTTTATGTGGACAAAATTCTGAAATGGTGTTGCTCCCATCGTTTTCATAAGTTTTAGCGCATCTTTATCCGCCGACTTAAATCCATCCAAAAGTCCTATTGTTATCGGAAAAAATGAAGTTAAAACAATAAGTACAATTTTGGGTAAAATTCCATACCCCAGCCAAAGTACCAGAAGTGGTGCAATCGCAACAGTTGGAATAGTTTGAGTAATTATTAAAATTGGATAGATGGACTTGTAAAAAAATTCAAACATATCCATAATAATTGCGACTAAAAAACCTAAAATCACTCCCATTCCCAATCCTAAAGAAGCTTCTACAAGTGTAACCTTCATATGGTGCACAAGAAGTGGAAAATCATTTACAAAAGCCTTTATTACATCAAAAGGCGAAGGCAGCATAAATTTTGGTACAACTCCTGTAATTGACAATATTTGCCACTTTATTAAGATACATAAAATAATAATTAGTGGTGCGATTTTATTTAATAGTTTACTGTATATATTTTTTGATTTTTTCTTCAATTGTGAGTATCTCTCCTCTCGGCTTATAATTTATCTTGACATACGACATCACACTTTCCGCTCCAGCTTCAACTGCAATAATTTGACACATTTTAACAATGTTCATAAGTTCATCATAATCTCCTTCAATCGTCGTTTCAAAAGGTCCAACTACCATTTCTAAATTTTTACTTTTAATGTACTCAATAACTTTGTCCACTATTCTTACCACTTCTTTGTTTTCGCAAGTATTCGGCAAAACTTGAATTGCAACACTTGCATTGATTTTATTAGACATAAAAATATCTCCTTTCAAATTATATTAAAAACAAAAGGAGATTTATTTATTTATTAATATTAAATTGTAATATTAAAAAAATACTCCCTTCGCCGGCATTATCCGTATCAGGTTAAACGGGTTAAGTCAAAAGACTACTCTCAGCCATTATAGCACCCCTGTATTTATATTTAACTTTGATATCTTTACTTTAAGTATATCCCTATTTTTTCATAAGTCAATATCATTCTAAAAAAAATTTAAAATTATAATATATTTTATTTTTTTATATTATAAATTTATTTTCTTTTGAAAAAATTCAAATTTTCATATTTTTCCAAAAACATTTCTAAATATTCAGCTGGATCTACATCTTCCTCTTTTCCATCAACCATTCTCTTAAGTCCCAATTTTTCTAATTCACTTATTAATTTATCTTTAGTTGTAGGTTCTTTTAACTGCTGCAAAAGTAAGAGTTCAATGGTATCCACAGGGAAAATTTCATTTTTAAAGTTTCCAATTCCGATATATTGTCCGTCTTCACTTAAAATAACTTCCACATATTTGATAAATTTTTCTGGAACATAAGTTTCATTTTCCACAAAACTTACTCTTTCAATTCTTGTCAAATAAAAGTTTAGGTTTCCTGTTATTACATTATTTAAAATAAATCCTCTTATTTCTTGAACTATTTTATCTTTTTGCTCTTGATTTAAATCTTTATCTTCTAAAAACTTCTTCGCATCTTCTATTTGAAATTCACCATGTTTTTTGCTAAGCAAATGTTTTAATGCCTCTTCCAAAACTTTGTCTTCAAGTTCGGCTATCTCTATTTTATTTTTTATCACATAATAAAGAGTGTCAATTATTGTATTAGGTATACTTTCAGAAAAATTTAATTTCTCCGTTTGACTTTTCTTACACATAAGTGATTTTCTAAATTTTGTATCCAAGATAAAATCTATGCATTGTTCTTTGATTACATTATCTCCACCAGACAACTGCTGTAACTTTTCTACAGTTTCCTTTTTATAAGAAGTTGCCATTGATAATTTTAGATTTGTATCAGTAAAATATTTTAATCCATTTTTATCAGCTAGCTCAGCAAATTGGTGAATGTACAGTGGATCATTAAACATTTCCAAATATTCGTGTCCAAGATAATAATTCTTATGTTTTAGCACGCTATCCATCCATTCTAAATAACCCTTGCTTCTTTCTTTCAAATCTGGATAAAGTTCTATCTGTTCTTTAAAAATTTCTACAACTAATCTTCCTCTTTCTGTTTTTTCAAGCAATGAAAGGTTTGGATAAAATTTATTTACGTACATCATCATATCTCTTACTTTTGAGGCTTCTTTCCAACCTGGATAAGTATTGTATGACAAATATGCAATTCCGTTTTCATTCAGATTTTGGTTACAAATTTCTATCATTTTATGTTTTACATCATTCGGAACCCATGAAAAAACACCATGAGAAATTATATAATCAAATTTACCAAAGCTTTCATCAATTGTCAAAATATCCTTTTGATGTAACTCAATATTCTTTAATCCCAATTTTTTTATAATTTCATTTCCTTTTTTTATCTGTTCATGTGACAAATCCACACCAACATAATAGTTATCTTCAAAATTAATCGCTTGAGCAATTAAATTTCCTCCAAAAGATGTCCCTAACTCTAGCACTCGAGCTTTTGTAGCTTTTTGAGGATTAAGTCCATAAAAATATGCATATGCTTCCAATTTCATCATCGCAGTATCTGCAAACGGATTTGCTTTATAGACTAATTCATCGTAACTTTCTTTTTTTTCTTCGTTATTCATTTTATAATTTCCTTTCTTTGTTTTAACTTAACTTCCAAAATTATATCATATTTTTAACCTTTTTTCATTATTTTTTTGTCATTTTAGAAAAAAATTCCCATCAATTTAAAATTAACAGGAATTTTACTTTTATAAATTTATTTTTTAGACTTTTTCTTAGATTTTTTATCTTTTTTGTCTTTTTTTGAAGAACTTTTTTTACTTGATGATTTTTTTCTTCCAGATTTTTTAGAAGATTTTTTCTCATTCCCTCCGCTTTTTCTTCCGCCTGTAGCTTCTTCAACCAAAGGTTTAGAATCTTTTTTAGAATTTAGTGCTCTCATAATATATTCCGCTTCTTGCAATGGCACTGTTATAAACGAATATTTATCCATAATTTTTACATCTTTTACTTTTCTTCCTGGAGTTTTTGCCTTTTTATGAAGTAAATCTAATAGCCTTCCCACATTATAACCATCTTTTGAGCCAAGTGCGATAAATAATCTTGTTTTATCCGCAATTTTAACTTTCACATCTTGAATTTCACTGTAATTTTCAGGTAGAAACTCATCTTCATAGACATGTCTTAACACAGATGCCAACACTTGTTTTGGATCTCTTCCTTGGAGTAAATTATTTGCCAATTCATCGTAAGCGCTGTGGTCGTCTTCTTTTATAATTTCTTCAACATAAGCGATTAATGCTTCTTTTTTAGCATTTAAAATTTCTTCCACATTTGGTATGTCTTCTCTTTTGATGTCAGTTTTTGTAATTCTTTTTATCTGAGCTAATTTACTAGCTTCCCTAGGTGTAACAAATGTAATTGCAATCCCTTTTTGTCCAGCTCTTCCAGTTCTTCCAATTCTGTGAACGTAAGATTCAGCTTCTTGTGGAATTGAATAATTAATTACATGTGTTAAATTGCTTACATCTATTCCCCTTGCCGCAACATCTGTCGCCACAAGAATCGTCAACACTTTTTTCTTGAATAAATCTAGCGCTTTTTGTCTTAATGCTTGAGTGATGTCCCCGTGAATGCATTCAGCATCATAATTTCTAGCTTTCAGTTTATTTGTAACATCGTCAACTTCCGATTTTGTTCTACAAAACACAATTCCATAAAAATCCTGTTCATAGTCCAAAACTCTGCATAGCGCTTCAAATTTATCCTCTTGCTTAACTTCATAATAAATTTGTTCCGTCAAATTTGTAGTCAATTCTTTTTTTGCAACTTTTAATAATTTATATTCTGGCATAAATTTTTTAGCTATCGCCAAAATTGGTTTAGGAATCGTTGCTGAGAAAAATAACATTTTTTTCTCGTCGTTTGTCTTTTTAAGTATTTCTTCAATATCTTCAACAAATCCCATATTTAACATTTCATCTGCTTCGTCTAATACGAAATAATCTAAATTATTAACTTTTAAGACTTTTTTATTCATCAAGTCTATAACTCTTCCAGGTGTTCCAACAACAATGTCAACTCCTGACTTTAACCTTCTAATTTGATTTTCGATAGATGCGCCACCATAAACTGCCAATACTTTTAAATCCTTTTCACCTTTTAACGAATAAATTTCATCTGCCACTTGATTTGCAAGTTCTCTTGTAGGTGCCAAAATTAACGCTTTAACAGTTTTATCAGATTTAATAGTTTCTAGGATTGGAATGCCAAATGCCGCTGTTTTTCCTGTCCCTGTCTGTGCTTGTCCTATTAAGTGCGTTCTTTCCTTTAATAATTCGGGAAGTACCAATTTCTGTATTTCACTTGGCTCCTCGAATCCTTTTTTACTTAGTGCATTAAGCATTTCTGTACTTAATCCAAAATCTTCAAATTTTTGCATCTTTTAAAATTACCTTCCTTTTTTCTTTTATAATATTTTTGACCAATTATTTGATTTTAATTTTACAATTGGTCGTTTTATCGTATTAAAAATTTTCTTTTTCATACTTTTATTTTTTTATACTATATATTATTATATCACATTTTTTTAAAATTTGATAATTTTTTTATATTTTATTTTATAATTTTTCTAATTTTAATTTCGCTTCTTTACTTCCAGCCTCCGCTGCTTTTTCATACCACTTTTTAGCTTCTTTAGTATCTTTAGCCACACCTTTTCCCTCTTTGTATAAATCTCCCAGTGCAACTAGCATTGGCGCTGCATCTGCATCTTTTCTTTCTTCAGCCTTCTTGTAAAGTTCAATCGCTCTTTCATAGTTATTTTGACTTTCATAAATTTTTGCTAAATTATACTGAGCAACAATATCTCCTGCACTATCTCCTATCTCATAATAAAAAATTGCATCTTCAACATTTTTTTTTGTACCTAGACCTTTTTGTGCCATAATTCCCAAATATCTAGGAGCTTTCATTTCAGCGTTCATATTTCCTTTGTCCATAGCTTTATTAAACAATTCAGATGCTTTTTTATAATTTGTTTTGACTCCAAATCCTTCAAAATATATTATTCCCACATTTGTAGTCGCTATTTCATTTCCTTTTTTCATCGCTTTTGTTGACCACATAAGTGCTTTTTTGGGATCTTTTGGAACTCCTTTTCCAAAAAGATACATTTCCCCCAGCTCAGTTTGTGCCGCAACATCTCCTTTTTGAGCCGCTTCTGTCAATTTTTTCACCTTTTCATCAATCGCCGACACGATTTTAGGCTTAGGAGCTGATTTAAAACTTCGCTCTTTTTTACCACAACTTGCAAAAATCATAAGTCCCATTACAAGCAAAATACTTTTTTTATATTTTTTCATCTATATTTTTCTCCTAAATTTTATTATAATAACATTGATTAGTCAATTAAGATAATTTTTAAATAAAATAAAAATTCTGTAAAATAAAATAACTCCCTTAGAATCAACTAAAAGAGTTATTTCCTTCATTAACTATTTTTGAATGTCTAAAACTACTGTTTCCCCAGCTTTAGCCACTCCGCTTTCAACTGGATTTAATGAACTGTAGTCTTCATAGTTTGAAATAATTACTGGTGTGATTATTGATTTTGCATTTGCTTTTAAGAAATCATAATCGTATTTAATTAATGGATCTCCAGCTTTTACAACTGCACCTTCTTCGGCAACTCTTTCAAATCCTTTTCCTTCTAATTGAACTGTGTCCATCCCAAAGTGAACAAAAATTTCAACTCCTGCTGGTGTCACAATACTAAATGCATGATTAGTATCAAAGATTTTTTCAACTCTTCCTGCAGCTGGTGCTAACATTATACCTGATCCGTTAGGCTCAATTGCAATTCCGTCTCCTACCATTTTTTGAGCAAATACTTCATCAGGAACTTGAGATAAAGGCATGATTGTACCTGAAATTGGTGCGATTATTCTCCCTTCAAACTCTTGTTTTGCTTCTTCTTTTTTTCCCTTTTTAAATAAATCAAATAGTCCCATTTTTTTTCCTCCAATATATTTTTTTAACTAATTTATAATAATATGATACCATATATTATTCAAAAATACAAAATTTTTTTTACTAAAAAAATTTATTTTTCTATCAAACTACTTCCATCCATTTCAACAGGTTTTTCCAATCCTAAAAGTTCTAACATTGTAGGTGCAATATCAGCTAATCTTCCACCTTTTCTCAATTTAACATCCTTCATATCATTTGAAACGAAGATAAATGGAACAGGATTCGTAGTATGCGCTGTATGAGCTTCTCCTGTTTCTGGATTTACTAATAAATCAGCATTTCCGTGATCTGCAGTTATAAATAATACTCCGTCCATTTCCAGCACTTTTCTTACAATTTGTCCAAGGCAGTTATCAACAGCTTGACAAGCTTCAATTACTGCATTTACATTTCCTGTATGTCCAACCATGTCAGGATTTGCAAAGTTTAAGATAACAGTGTCAACTTTTCCTGTGTTTAATTCTTCAATTAATCTGTCTTTTACTTTGTAAGCACTCATTTCAGGTTGCAAGTCATAAGTTGCAACTTTGGGCGAATCAGTTAAAAGTCTTATTTCTCCCAGATAAGGTTCTTCTTTTCCACCGTTAAAGAAAAATGTAACATGTGCATATTTTTCAGTTTCTGCAGTTCTTACTTGAATTAATCCAGCTTTTGAAACAACTTCTCCAAAACAGTTTACTATTTTTTCAGGCGGAAAAGCGATCGGTGAATTAAATGTCGCATCATATTGAGCCATTGTAACAAAGTTTACTTTAGGATAAACTTTTCTGTCAAATCCTTTAAATTCTGGATCAACAAATATTCTGGTAAGCTGTCTTGCTCTATCTGGTCTAAAGTTTGCAAAAATTACTCCATCTCCATCTTTGATTAATCCATTGTCTTTTGAACCAATTTTAACAGGAACTACGAATTCATCAGTTACACCTTTTGCATAAGACGCTTTAATAGCTTCGTTTGCAATTGGATAAACTTCTCCTTCTCCAATAGTTAGTGCATCATAAGCTAATTTTTCTCTATCCCAGTTGTTATCTCTGTCCATTCCATAATATCTTCCTATTATAGTTGCGATTTTTCCAACACCAATTTTATCCAAACCTTCTTGCAACTGAGCTAAGTAATTTACTCCACTTTCAGGCGCTGTATCCCTTCCATCTGTAATAGGGTGAACATAAACTTCTGTAAGCCCCTTTTTAGCTGCCATGTCAACTAATCCAATAATGTGGTCGATGTGGCAGTGAACTCCACCATCAGATGCAAGTCCTAAAATGTGAAGAGCTTTACCATTATTTTTTGTTGTATCCATCACATTTTCCAAAACTTCATTTTCTAAAATTGAGCTATCGTTAATTGCTTTTGAAATTTTTGGAAGCATTTGAAAAACTGTTCTACCAGCTCCAATATTTGTATGTCCAACTTCAGAGTTTCCAAATTGTCCGTCAGGAAGTCCAACATGTCCTCCATCAGCACGAAGTTCTGTAAAAGGATATTCCCTTTTATACCTTTCAAAATTTAATGGTTTCGCCATTTTTATTCCATTAACTTGATCGTCGTGGTGATTAATTCCTCAACCATCTAAAATTACTAAAACTACAGGTCTTTTTTTCATTTTATTGTCCTTTCAAATTAATATGTGAAATTTTCACTTACCATATTTATTATACTAGTTTTTTTTCAAATTTTCAAGAAATTATATATTTATTTTTAAAAAAATTTTTAAAAACTCAGTAAACATATAGTAAGTTAACTATATATAACATGTGTTTTTTCTAATTTAACAAAAGTTTTTCTAGAAATTTTGGTTTATTTTTGATAAAATATGTATAAGCAAATTTATATAAAAAATTTTTAGGAAAAGAAAGGAGCGTGTGTGGAAAATATTAAATTTTTCACAAAAAAATATGTTAAAAAAATTACTACTTGCTACTATTTTTTTAGTAATTTCAGTTACTGGATTTTCCGAAACTGATATTTCGCAAATAGCAGCTGATTATCCTTATAAAGAAAGTGCTATAATATCAACTGTCTTAGGAACACCGACAGAACAGTATTATAAATTTAAACATGCGAAAGGACCTAAAGTAAAAAAATTTAAACCTACTAAAAAAATACCTGAAATTTTAAGACAATGGAGCATATATGATTATGGCGTTTGGGAACAAAAGGAAAAAGCACCACTTATGATTGTTATTTCAGGAACTGGATCGACTTACAACAGTGGAATGTCACTTTATTTAGCTAATGTCTTTTATGATAAAGGTTACAATGTAATAGCGTTTAGTTCACCTACAACAATGCCTTACATAGTATCTCAAGGTATGAATAAGTATGGGGGATATATGAAAGACGAAACTGAGCAGATGTACAATTTAATTACACGAGCTATTTCTGAAGAAAAAAAACATGGTATGAAAATCTCAAAAACCTATGTTTCAGGATATAGTTTAGGTGGATTTCAATCGCTTTTGCTACAGGAATTAGACAGTGAGAAAAAAAGAATTGGAATAGAAAAATCCTTGCTTCTAAATTCTCCAATAAGTATTCTTACAGCAACTAAAAAATTGGATGGATTTTTAGTAAAAAATGGGATTTTTGATGCAAAAAGTTTGGAAAAATATTTAGATAATATTTTTTCTAAAATTGTAAATGACGACTCCGTTAAATTAAATGATTTTTCTTCTACAAATATTTCTGCATCACTTGGAAAATTAAATCTTGGAGAAAAAGACTTTGAGATATTAACTGGACTTCTATTTAGATTTTATTCGGCAAATATGACTTTTGCGGGTGAAGTTTTCAGCGGAAACGATGCTTACGGAAGGCTTTCTGACAAAAAACATTACAAAAGGTTTGATTCTATAACAAAGGAATTTCAAGAAGGACTTTCAGTTTCATTTGAAGAATATGCAAAAGAGCTTTTATACCCTTATTTAAAGAAATATAAGCATCCTAACTTGACACCAGATGAATTTTTAAATGATTTTGATTTAAGAAGCCACAAAGATTTTATAGAAAAAAATAACAAAAACATTGTCTTTATTACTTCAGAAAATGATATTTTACTTACACAAAGCGATTTGGACTACATAAAAAATACTTTTTCAAATAGAGTTTTAATGCCGTTTGGAGGACATACAGGACTTCTTTGGCATAGCGACATGGCAAACTTGATGGTAGAAAAATTGGAGGAAGAATAAAATGACAAAATTTAACAAAAATAAAATTATGATATTTAGCACCGTTATTGCGGCTTGTACAATATCCTATGCAGATGCTGACGAATTTTATCCAGAAACAAAAAATGTCGATACAGTTAGCTATCTAGATGAATCAGTAAAAGAAGCAAATGACGATATTTATATAGAATTCGTAAATGAAAAAGAGGATATTCCGACTCAAAATAATGTGGAAAAATTTAAACTTACAAATTTGAAAACTAAAAAGAAAAAAATTGATAAAAATAGATATATTGCTTTTGAACAGGATAATTATGGGGATTTGGCGAATAATATTGAAGGATTGGACGACGAATACATAGTATCAAGTAAAGTTCTTGATTTAACTGGAATGGGTGGCACAATAAACGACCCGCTTGAACCATTTAACCGAAGAATGTACGCATTTAATACTCAGTTTGACAAAAAAATTGCTTATCCAGTGTCAAGAATTTACGGAGCAATTGTTCCAAAACCTATAAGAACAGGAATTTCAAACTTTTTCGGCAACTTTAAAGAAATTCCGACTTTTGTAAACTCAATGTTACAATTAAAACCTGGAAAAGCAGTAAATGCGCTGGGAAGATTTGTAGTAAATTCGACTGTTGGAGTTTTGGGAGTTACTGACGTGGCAACTAAAATGGGAATGAAAAAAGATTACGAAACAATGGGAGAAACACTTGGACATTATGGAGCTAGAAGCGGAGCTTATTTGATCTTGCCTCTTGTAGGTCCAAGTAATGTTAGAGATGCTATTGGAAGTGGAATTGACGGTGCAATGGAAGGTGCAGCCAGAGGTTACGTTGAAGATAAATTATTTTTTGACACAGGTGTCTTTGACAAGACTGTGTATGGATTTACAAGACCTGTCGTTACAGGGCTTAACCTGCGTTCATTAATAAATTTCAAATACGGGGATTTGAATTCGCCATTTGAATATGATTTAGTAAAAATACTTTATCAGAATTATAGAAAAGTTCAAATAAAAAAATAGATAAAAAAATAAATTTAATTTAATATGGTACAAATAGTATAGAAGGAGAAAAAATGAGTTATATAAAAGATTGTGACATTGAAGTTTATAATGCTATAAAAGCGGAAGAAAAAAGACAAGAAGAAGGAATTGAGCTAATCGCTTCTGAAAATTTTGTCTCAAAAGCTGTGATGGAAGCTGCTGGGTCAGTTTTTACGAATAAATATGCGGAAGGTTATCCTGGAAAAAGGTATTATGGAGGTTGTGTAAATGTCGATATTGTTGAAACTTTGGCAATTGAAAGACTGAAAAAAATTTTTGGAGCAAAATTTGCGAATGTTCAGCCACATTCAGGTTCTCAAGCTAATATGGGAGTTTATGTTGGACTTTTAAATGCCGGGGATAAAATTTTGGGAATGGGACTTAGTTCTGGTGGACATTTGACTCATGGATATAAAATTAATTTTTCTGGAAAAAATTATGTTGGTGTTGAATATGGTCTGGATCCTGAAACTGAATTAATTGATTATGACAAAGTGCGTGAAATTGCACTAAAAGAAAGACCTAGAATAATTGTTGCAGGTGCGAGTGCTTATTCAAGAATTATTGATTTTAAAAAATTTAGAGAAATTGCTGATGAAGTTGGCGCTTATTTTATGGTCGATATGGCTCATATTGCGGGACTTGTTGCAGCTGGAGTTCATCCAAATCCAATGGAGTACGCTGATGTTGTAACTTCTACAACTCACAAAACTTTAAGAGGACCTCGTGGTGGAATTATTTTGACAAATAATGAAGAAATTGCAAAAAAAGTTGATAAGACAATTTTTCCTGGAATTCAAGGTGGACCTCTTGCACATATTATCGCAGCAAAAGCTGTCTCTTTTAAAGAAGCATTGACTCCTGAATTTAAAGAATATCAAATTCAAGTGGCTAAAAATGCTAAAATCTTGGCGGAAGAGCTTACAGAAGGTGGACTTAGAATTGTAAGCGGCGGAACTGACAATCACTTGATGCTAGTTGATTTAAGACCGATGAAAGTCACTGGAAAATTGGCGGAAGAAAAATTAGAAAAAGCTGGGATAACTTGTAACAAAAACGCTATTCCAAACGACCCTGAAAAACCGTTTATCACAAGTGGAGTAAGACTTGGGACCCCAGCGATTACCGCTCGTGGATTTAAAGAAGAAGAAACTAAGCTTGTTGCAAAATTCATTTTAGAAGTTCTAAATAATATTGACGATGACAAAGTTATAGAAGAAGTTAAAAAACAAGTTTTGGAATTGACTAAAAAATTTCCACTTTACAAAAATAAATAAAAAATCTAAAAGGAGAAAAAAATCAAGTTGAGAAATAATAATAGGAAAAATGATGAAATGCGAGAAGTTAAAGTTACAAAAAACTACATTATTCATCCTGAAGGTTCAGTTTTAATTGAATTTGGAAATACAAAAGTCATCTGTAATGCGACGATTGAAGAAAAAATTCCAAGATGGTTAAAAATGGATAATTCTTCCAAAGGGATTCACTCAGGCTGGATTGCCGCTGAATACAGTATGCTTCCCCGTGCAACGAACACCCGTGTCCAAAGGGAATCTATAAAAGGAAAAATTTCAGGTAGGACAATGGAAATCCAAAGGCTTATTGGAAGATCTCTTAGAGCTGTAATTGATCTTGAAAAACTGGGAGATAGAACAATTATGGTCGACTGCGATGTCATTCAGGCGGACGGCGGTACAAGAACTGCTTCAATCACAGGAGCTTATCTAGCGGTGGAACTCGCAATTGAAAAGTTAATTGATGAAAATAAATTAAAAGAAATTCCAATAAAATCAAAAGTTGCCGCAATAAGCGTCGGAAAAGTCCGAAATGAGATAATTTTGGATTTAGACTACGAAGAAGATTCCGCAGCAGATGTCGATATGAATATCATCATGACGGATAAAGGCGAATTTGTAGAAATTCAAGGAACTGGTGAAGAAGCTACTTTTACTCAAAATGAACTCTTAAAATTCATTGAATTATCCAAAAATGCTTTTAACAAATTATTTACTTTATAAAAATTTTTACCCACTTAAAAAAGTGGGTATAGTTTTAAAAAATTTTATGAAAGAGGAAAAAATGGAATTTAACGAAAATACTAAATTATTTCAAAAATATATGGAAAAAATAAAAAATGGCGATACAAAGGCAATGAATGAAATCGGTTTAATTTTTCAAAACAGTAAAGACAATGAAAATGCTAAAAAATGGTATTTACGTGCAATTGAAAAAAATGATTTTTCTTATGCTAATAATCTAGGCTATCTTTACGCTGGAGAAAAAGACTATGAAAATGCCAAAAAATATTATTTAATTGCGATAGAACACAATGATTTCAATGCTTTAACCAATCTTGCCGTTTTACTTCAAGATAATAAAAAATTTGAAGAAGCTGAAAAATTTTATTTGAAAGCTGTGGAAAAAAACTGTGAAAATGCTAAAAATAATCTTTTAATATTTTATAACGAAACTAAACAAACGCAAAAAGAGAAAAAAGTATATTCTCAAATGGCTTG
This sequence comes from Leptotrichia sp. oral taxon 498, assembly GCF_002240055.1. Classification (NCBI taxonomy): domain Bacteria; kingdom Fusobacteriati; phylum Fusobacteriota; class Fusobacteriia; order Fusobacteriales; family Leptotrichiaceae; genus Leptotrichia; species Leptotrichia sp. oral taxon 498. Next base: position 2,084,281 of record NZ_CP016753.1, read on the forward strand.
GGGCGGTGATACAAATGCGATGAATCATCTAGGAATGATTTATGCTGGAGAAGGAAAATATCACGAATCTGAAGAATGGTTTTTAAAAGCTGCAGCACTTGGAGATAAACATGCTAAGAAAAACCTTAAAATTTTGAGAGACAACAAACATAAATTTTCAAAAAAATAAATTAATTTTATTTTAAAATATTTTAATTTCTTGATTTTTTTAAAATATTTTGATAAAATATATTTCGATGTTTGGGAAAATCCATCGTTAAAAAAAACCTTTTGTAAACACATATTTTCAAAAGGATATGTGTTTTTTTATTTGTAAAAATTTTTAAGGAGGAAATAAATGTTTAATTTTTTTAGCCAGCTTCGATTCGGAGTAAATGAATTGTTGTGGCTTTCATATTTAATTTTAAATTTTACGGCAGTTGTACTTGCTTACAGATTTTGGGGAAAAGGAGGACTGTTGTCAGTTGTACCGCTGTCAATAGTTTTAGCTAATATTCAAGTTGGAAAATTGATGACCTTGTTTGGTTTTGATGGCATCACAATGGGAAATATCGCATATGGAGGAATTTATCTCGCGTCTGATATTTTGACGGAAAATGAAGGAAAACATTACTCAAGAAAAGTGGTTTCGCTAGGTTTTGCCGCAATGTTATTTACGACATTTATAATGCAAATTGTGCTAAAAGTAAAAGTTTCGCCTGATGATACAATGCAAGGTGCTTTATCAGCAGTATTTGGATTCATGCCAAGACTTGCGATTTCAAGTGTGTGCGGATTTGCAGTTTCTCAGTCATTTGATATATGGTCTTATCAATTTATTAGAAAATTTAGACCATCTTATAGAGATATTTGGATTAGAAACAATGCGAGTACAATGATAAGTCAAATTTTAGACAATATCGTATTTTCGTTTTTAGCATTTACAGGAAAATATCCTCTAAAAACAGTAATCGGAATCATATTTTCAACATATTTATTAAAAATCGTAATTTCACTGCTTGACACACCTTTTGTGTATATTGCGACTTTATGGAAAAAACAAGGTAAAATAAGTGATTGATATTAGAATATTTGATAAAAAATAAAAAAGGATACAAATGGAAAGATATAGTGTAATAAAAGAGAAAAATCCTCGTGAAATCGTGTTATTAAAAGGATTTAGCTGCGCTTATGGAAAATGTGCTTTTTGTAATTACATCTTGGATAATACGAATGACGAAGAAGAGATGAAAAAAATAAATTTTAAGGCTTTGAGCAGGGTTACTGGGGAATATGGAGTTCTTGAAGTTATAAACTCTGGGTCAGTGTTTGAACTAAATGGTGCGACATTGGAGAGAATAAGAGAAGTTTGTAAAGAGAAAAATATAAAAATACTTTATTTTGAGGCGTATTTTGGTTATTTAAACAGATTGAACGAGATTAGGGAGTATTTTTCTGAACAGGAAGTGAGATTTGCATTTGGATTGGAAACATTCGATAATCATTACAGGACAAAAGTTCTGAAGAAAAATTTTATCTTGAATGAAAAAGTTTTAGAAAAATTGAAAACAGAATATCAGATGTGTCTATTAATGATTTGTACAAAAGGACAGACGAAAGAGCAAATCTTAAATGATATTGAGCAGGGAATAAAGCATTTCAAAGAGTTAGTTGTAAGTGTGTTTGTAAATAACGGTACCCAAATTGAACGGGATGAAGAATTAGTTTCTTGGTTTTTAAAAGAAATCTATCCGAAATATAAAGATAAAAAAAATATTGAAATTTTGATTGATAATAAAGATTTTGGAGTTTATGTGCAATAAAAATATAAAAGTTATGATAAAATAATGAAATTATTTTGTTGTAACTTTTTTTATATCTGGTAAAAATTATTTGATAACCAAATATTTTGTCTTGACAATTAATATAACATATGTTATATTAATCAGACAAACATATAAGTTACAATTTAAAATCTGTTTTATTTGCTATCTTGAAATACTTAAAGATTTTTTTAATAACAAACTTATATAAATAAAAAATTAGAAAAAATTAAAGGAGATTAAAGGAAAAAATGAGATTAAAAATAATATTAACAGCGCTTTTAAGTACTTTGGCATTAAAAGCAGTAAGTATGGACTATCTTTCAAATAATTCAGCTTCATACTTTCAAAATCCATCACAAACTGGGAAAATAACAGTGGAAGGAATTTTTTACAATCCAGCGGGAACAGTATTTTTAGAAGATGGAAAATATATAAATGCAAATATGCAAAATTCTATAATCCAGGAATCAATGACATTGAATAGAAAAAAATTGGCTTCAAACAGATATGCCGGAGCACCGTCATTTAATTATTTACAGAAAAAAGAAAGAACTTCAATTTTTGCAAATGCAAGTGTCATTGCGGGAGGAGCCACTTTGAAATATGATGAAGGAGTCGCTGGAATAGATTTGGCGTCAGAAACATTTGATAATATGACACGAGGACTATTGGGGGCTAAAGTTACTAAAAATCAATTTAGCGGACAAAATAGATATTATCAATTGATGGTTGGTGGAGCACACAAAATAACAGATAAATTCTCAATTGGCGGAGGAATAAAATATGTCCACGCTTTGAGAAAATTAAACGGACACGCTTCTTTCGGATATAATCCATTTGTCGGTGCAAGAGTTGGATTGACAGGAAATGACTTGTATTTAGACTCCAGAAGAAAAGCAGATGGTGTTGGAGCAGTATTAGGTTTGGATTATAAAGCGACTGATACATTGAATTTTGCTTTGAAATATGAAACACCTGTAAAATTGAAATTCAAGACAAAAGCGGTTGAAAGTACAAATATGACATTAGCTGGAAAAAAAATTGGATTGTCAGATTTTTACCCTAAATATGCAAATGGTGTAAATTCAAGAAGAGATCTGCCAGGAGTATTATCATTGGGAGTTTCTAAAGATATTAATGACTGGACTGTTTCTAGCGGATATATTCATTATTTCAATAAAGCAGCAAATATAGACGGAGTAAGTTATAGAGATGGTCATGAAATAAACTTTGGAGTTGACTACAGATTTTCGCCAAAATGGACTTGGCACGCAGGATACAATTATGCTCACACAGGTGCTCCAAAACAATCATACAACGATACAGAATATACCATAAATGCACAAATTTACACGACAGGATTGACATTCAAGCCGGCAGAAAATCACGAATGGAAATTCGGTGTTGGATATGTAAAATATAATTCAGAAAATGGAGAACCAGAAATAACTCATGGAATAAAATTGGATAAATCAAAAGTTAAATATGATAAAAAAGTGAGTGTCTTTTCTTTGGGGTATACTTATAAATTTTAAAGTTTGAATTTTTGGAAAAATAGGAAAATATTGTTTTAAGGGAGTGGAATTTATACTCCCTGTTTTTAATAATTATTTTGAAAAAAGAATAAAAAAACAGGATAATACAAAATACTATCCTGCGCCATATATCATACTTTGAGTTTACGCAAAATTTTGGATACTCTTGACACTATATTCATTTTTACTTACATAACCCCCTCCTTTTAAACTTGAACACTCAATCTTATTTCTTAGGTGGTTTAAAATTATTTTTAAATTCTTCAACAATATCATCCATATCAAGATAGTTAGTTGGTCTTCCTTCTTTAATATATCTAATACATAAATTTTTCAATGTTATTATGTAGGCTTCTCCCATAGCTTTTGTTATAGCAGCAGCTGTTCCGATTGAAGCCACTGAACCAACAATAGGAATAAATTTTAATAGATTAGAAGCTACTGTTCTTCCAATCATAGAAGCACCAATAACAGTTCCTAGTCCACTAACAATCATTTTAGCTTCTGTTTCAACATTAAATTTTTCATTTATTTGATAAATCATATTTAATTGTATTCCTGAAATAGGAATCGCATCTGCAAAAGGTATTGGTATAACTCCTACTCCACCTGCTGCTACAGAACTCATATCAACAATTTCTCTTGCTTTCTTTTCTTGACGCTCTACTTCTTCAATTTCTTCTTCTTGCTTTCTTTTTTTCTCTATTATTTCATTCTCCTGATCTATTTCTTCATCTTTTCCTGCTTCCTTTTTTAAATTGTTTAACTCTTCTTTTAGTTTTTCAAATTCATCATCATAATAATTTCCACTCATTTTTATTATCTCCTTCACTTTTATTTTTTATTTAATATTATTTTTTTAATAACTCATCTAATTCTTCCACAGAATAAATTATTTTTTCTTTTGAAACTCCCATTATTTTAGCATATTCAACACTATAAATCATTTGTTGAGTTGCGTTATTTTTTTTTGAAAAAGATTCAATTAATAATTTTTGTCTTTGTTTGTATTCTTCTTGTATCTGTTGAATAAATTCATACAAAGTCCTTGTTATCTCTCTATCGATTTTTTGTATTCTTTCGTAGAATTCTTCTATTAATTTTTGTTCATTTAAATTTTTAATTGTATTAAATATAGAATATAAAAACTTATCTAAATATTCCTTTATGAAAGGGCCATAACGTATAATTAATTCTTTAAATACCAACATTATTAATCTTACCCAAGCGACATAATTTAAATGGAGAATAAATTGTACCATATTGCCACCTGAACGAAGTCCTGCATCAATACCATCTATTAAACAAAAAGTTGTATATCCTATAAGTAACATTAATCTCAGATCTCCATGTTTTTCAGTTGGAATACATTCTTTCCAATCTTTCTTTTCAAAATATCTTTTTTTAATTACCCATAAACTTCTAATCATTAATTCTTGTATTAAAACAGGAATTGACATTGTTACTCCAAAACGGGCATCATATCCTTCTTGAAAAACCCTTGTCATTGTTACAGCTAATGATTGTCTATCATTTCCATTTTGAAATTTACCAAAATCACACATTAAAAATAATTCCATAAAAGGAATCGGTATTCCTGAACCTCTTCCAGCATTTATTTTTCCTCTTCCACCTGAACTTCCAGATAGATCAGACATTATATGTCCAATCCAATTACAGAATCCGCAAAATAATTTTTCAATAAAATTATTCCCTTTCAATTCAAAGTTTCCATCTGATGTATCAATATTAAATATTTTCCCTTCACTAACAAATGTTGCAGTAGATGTAAATTGATTTAATATTGAAAAAAATAATCCAATAATATCAGGTGAATGGCTTAGTGACTTTATATGATGATTTTTAGTTCCCATTTTAAATAATTTGTTTACATCAGTTGTATTTCTTTGATCATAATTCACTCTAAATTTACCTTCAAGAAATCCTATCGCAGAAGCTACATTATTCTCATTATCTATTTTAGGTTTCCAACCACTCACTTTAGCAAATTTTTTTACTAATTCATCTGCTCCAGCATCTGTCAAACTTCCTAATTTACTTAAACTAGGATTTCCAACAAAAAAGACATCAATAATTCCTGCAATAGCTCCACTAAAGCCAGCAATCATGAAATCATATCTATCACAGGTCGACAACTTCCATTCTTTTTCTTTCAATTCGTATTTATTCATTTGACACAAATTCTCCTATTTTAGTCGATAACGATTCAGAAATATTTATTAATGTTGCTAATCGTTCTTTATTTTCTATCGAAAACTGATTGTAATCATTATTGTACTTTATTAATTCAAATCCATTTTCAATATTATCAGAAATTTCTTTTATTTCTTTTTCAGACATTAAAACTTTAATATCTAATTTCATTATTTTCATCATTTCTTTTTTTATTTCTAATATTTGTTCTTCAATTTTATCAGCAGCTTCTTTGTTTTTATTATTTAAGATCAAACCAGCACCTAATAATGCACTTCCTCCTATAGCCCAACCTATTGGTCCTGTTAATGCTAGAAGCGTTTCCCCACCTACAATTCCACCTCCTCCTGCAGCTAAAGCTCCTCCACCAAGCCAGGCTAATGCAGCATTTGTTGCAGCAGCACCTGATAAACTTGCTATTGCTGTCCCAGTAGAAGCAGTTCCAAATGTTGTTGCTATTGCCATGGCTGCTGTTGGAGCAAATGCAGCAACTCCTGCACCAGCTAATGCCCCAGCACCAACCATGGCTGTCGGAACTACTTCTGCTTGATTAATCTCTTTTTTCACTTCTTCAATTTTATTGTCAAATTTTTTTATATTCATTTCTATTTTACCTAAACTAGTTTCAAATTCTATTGGTTTATTTGACAATTTCTGAATATAACTACTAAAATTTTTAAGTATTTCAACAGCATGTAATTTTTTTTCATACAATGATTCAGAGTGATTTATAGTATTGGCTAATGTTCTTTTATAATCCCCATACACTTCCTCTAAAACTTTTTTTGCTTTTTCTTTTAATTCTGAGTTAAACATATTTTTATCCTCCTATTTTTCTAATATTCTTCTTAAATCAATCAATTTTTTAAGATTTTCTTTAACTTCTAACAAATTTTTTTTATCTTTTTTTGTCTTATCTGTTTTATTTTCTAAATCCATTATATATTCTTTATAATCCTCAATCAATTTTTCATATTCTTTTTTTCTTTCTTCAGTTATTTTCTTTTTTATTCTTTTTATATCAAATTTTTCTATTTTAACATTATTATTCTTTAAAACATATAATTTCTCTTCCTTCAACTCAACACATCTTAAAACATTAGTAAAAAAACATCCAGCATCCAGATTTATACAATTATTTTCGACAGTTATATCTTCTTGTGGTGTATGTCCGTAATATACGGTTTTTGCTGTATTATTTTTTTTGTACCAATCATCTCGAGTCCACAATAAATATTTAATTTCTTGATTTTCTAAACTTTTAGAAAAATCAATTCCCGCATGAACAAATAAATAATTTTCACTTTCAGCAATGTGTGGCATTTCCCCAATAAAATTAAATAGCCATTCTTCTTCATAAAATTTATCATTTTTCCAATATTCATTAATTGTTTTTACTTTATTTTGATGTTTAAAAAATGATTTTATTGTTTTATTTCCGCCATTATATACCCAATTTAAACGATAAGTTTCATCATCTTTTGATTTGAAAAGCATATTTTCGTGATTTCCCATTAAATGAATGATATTGTAACCTTTCTGAATCATCTTTTTATACCAATTGTACAACTCAAAAGAAAATTCCCCTCTATCGCAACTATCTCCAAGAATCAATAGCAAATCTTTCTTTTTTAATTTGATTTTTCTTATCATCTTTTTAAATAGATCAAATCTTCCGTGAATATCCGTCAAAACAAAAATTTTTTGATAATCAGATTCCTTAATCCTTTTTATATTCAATTCCATATTTTCATCATCTCCCCCATTTCAAACAACCACCCTGGCGTAATATACTCCCGCTTTTCATCATACTTTTTCTGTATTTTATCAATTTTTTCATTAAATTTTTGATTATTCGCATAATAGTTTTTCACAATATATTTTAAAACTTCAAAACAAAAATTTGAACAAATAGTCATATTTTTACTAAAACTTCCCTTCACATACTTTTCATTTCCAAAACCAAAATCTCCGATTGTGAAAACTTTCATATTTTTATCATAATTATTTTTCTCAAAATATTCTTCCACAAAATTTTGGATTTTTCCAAACTCTCCTTCTGGAAAATTAATTTCAAAAATTTCTGCTCGATTTTCTAAATATGTCCTTGTTTCCAGACGATTTGGCAGATACCATTTCATTTTCCCGTCTTTATTCAAATTTTCTGAATAATCATAGACTGTATTTCCGACTATCATTTCACAATGAATAAAATCTGACTTTGTTACATTTTTTATTAATTTTTCTATAATATTTTTGTCATTGCTCCGGCAAAATGAAATAAATATCCGCTTCATCTTTCTCCCTTTTTTCTTTTTATTTTTCTTTCTATTTTCTATTTAACATTTTTATTTAATATTTTCATATTTTTAAATTCATTAAAATATTTTAAGAAATTTTCTTTCAAGTCATCTAAGTCTAAAATAATTTCTCCAGTTTCATTATTCACATTATTTTTTAAATATTCTGAATAACCTAATCCAATTGCTCCTGTAATGCTTCCAGCAACCGCTCCATTTGCAGCCCAGCCAATAACTGGAATAATTTTTAACAAATTTGCAGCCAATTTTCCAATTTGCGCTATACCTGTTATTGAAATTAGTGCCGCCGCAATGTCGGTAAAAGTGTGAGTTCCTGCGTCTACACGATAAATTGTATTTATATCAATTATCATTTTTGTCTGTAACGCCGCAAGAGCTATTGAATCTGGAAATGGTAACGGTGTTGCTCCGATTCCAGCTGCAAGAAAAGCATATTTATTTGTCGCATCAGCAGCTTCTTTTGCCATTGTTTCAAGCCGTTCTTTTAAAATTATAGTTTGAGCTTTTTTTACTGCGTTTTGTCTGCCTTCTGAAATATATTTATATGTTTCGTGCAACAGTTCCTGTGCGCCTTTTGGATTTAAAACTACTATTTCATCATCAATTTCAAACATTTCTTTAACATTTCGAACTCTCACAAATGCTCTTGCTTTTTCGAGCATTTTTTCATCAATAACTTTTTTCACAAATTCAGATTCCTTCAAAGTATCTCTTTTTGTAAATACAACAATCGTTGGGATTCCACAATTTTCAAGAATATCCAAAAGTCTTACATCAGCCGTTTCAACTCTGCCGCTTTTTTCGCTGATACAAAGCCAAGCGATGTGGATATGCTCATTTTCATCTTTAGACTTTTGCTTTTCATCCAAAAAATCTTGAATATTTGCCAATGTCTGCTCATAGTCTTCCGCTTCAATTCCTTTTGTGTCGTATAAATTTACATTGTCTTTTTCCAGATGATAACATTTTATTTCTTGAGTTACTGGCATTCCAACTCCAATTTTAGCAACTTCTTTTCCAAAAATATAGTTAATTAGCGAACTTTTTCCAACTCCAGTTTTTCCAGAAATAATGATATTTACAGTTTCTTTCCCAGAATAAGATTTAAAAAATTTTTCTTCTTTATTTTTTTCTTTTTCTTTATCAAAAATTATCGCTCCATTGCTAATCATTAGACCTTTAAGACTTTTTAAAATTTCTTCTCTCGTTCCAACTTTTTGATTATTTTCATTCGTTTCTTTACTTTCTATTTCCACTAAATCTTTAAATTCTTTAACATCCATATTTTGCTCCTCTCTTTTTTTAATGAATTCTTTACATCTTTTTAGTTTTAATTTCACTGTAAGTATACTATTTTTAGATTTTGTTTTACTTATAAAAAAATTAAAAAATATAAAATCATAAGATTTTTTTTAATTTATCTCTTGTTTTTTTCGTATTTCAAGTTAAAATTTAGTATAGAGAATTAAATTTTTATTTATATTAGCAAAAAATTGTTAATTGAGAGGAGAAAATTATGAGAATATATGATGGCAATAACATTAGAAACATTGCTTTATTGGGAGAAAGCGGTGCTGGAAAAAGTAATATGACTTCCGCTCTTGAATTTACGGCAAAACTTACAAATAAAATTCCTAATTCTAGCGATAATGTTAAAATAAGTAGTTCTCTTGCCCTACATGCAATTGAATATCAATCTTTCAAATTTAATTTTTTTGATGTGCCTGGATATGTTGATTTTTTCGGGGAACTTGAATCTGGACTTGCAGCGTGTGATGGAGCAATTATCACAGTTGACGGAACGGCTGACTTATCTGTCGGAACTGAAACTGCTCTTGAACTTGCTGATAGCCGAAACATCCCACGATTCATATTTGTGAATAAAATTGACAGTGAAAAAGCTGACTACGAAAAGATTCTTTTGCAATTGCGAAAAAAATATGGTAAAAGAATCGCACCATTTCATGTACCTTGGGGAGTTGCCGCTAATTTCAAGGGACATATAAATGTTGTGGATATGTTCGCCCGTGAATATAATGGCTCTGAATGTGTCAATGCAGATATGCCAACTGATATGGACGACAAGATTTTGCCGATTCGTGAGATGCTTTTGGAAGCGGTTGCTGAAACAAGTGAAGAATTGATGGAAAAATATTTTAATGGAGAAGAATTTACTACAAATGAAATTCACGCTGGACTTAGAAAAGGTGTACTAGATTGCAGCGTAATTCCTGTTATTTGCGGTTCAACTACAAAAAACATCGGACTTCACACAACATTTGACATGATAAGAGATTATTTGCCAGAACCAATGGACAATCCAAAAGTTGATGCTAAAAAAGATAAAACTACTTGCCAAATTTTTAAAACAATAATTGATTCATTTTTGGGAAAAGTTTCTTATGCAAAAGTTTTATCTGGAGAGCTAAAACCTGATTCAGAAATTTATAATTTGAATAAGAAAAAAAATGAAAAAATTGGAAAACTTGGAACAAATGTGGCTGGAAAAATGGAAATTTTAAAAAAAGGAGTCTGTGGAGATGTTGTTTTATTAACGAAACTCGAACATGCTCAAACTTCAGATACACTTTCAACTGATAAAAATGAAACTGCACAAAAGAATATCACTTTTCCAAAAGCTCAACTTTTGGTTGCAATAGAACCACTAAATAAAAACGATGATGAAAAGATGTCGACTGGACTTAACAAACTTATGGAAGAAGATCCGTCTTTTTCTTGGAAAAGGGATATGGAAACTAAGCAAACTATTTTGGGAGTGCAAGGAGAACTGCATTCCATCACATTGATTGAAAAACTAAAATCTAAATTCGGAGTTGATATAAAAACAGTTGACTTAAAAGTGCCATACCGTGAAACTATTAAAGGAAATTCGGATGTTCAAGGAAAATATAAAAAGCAATCGGGAGGACACGGACAATATGGAGATGTGCTTATCAAATTTTCTCCTTGCGATGAACATTTTGTATTTGAAGAAACTATTACTGGAGGAAGGGTGCCGAAATCATATATTCCAGCTGTTGAAAAAGGATTAAGAGAATCACTTGCCCACGGAGTTTTAGCGGATTATCCTGTCACAAATATAAAAGCAGTTTTGTATGATGGCTCTTATCACGATGTGGATTCTTCAGAAATGGCTTTTAAAATTGCAGCAAATTTAGCTTTTAAAAAAGGAATGCTTGAAGCTAAACCGACTTTGCTCGAACCAATTATGGAACTTACAATTTTTGTGCCAGAAAACTGTATCGGGGATATAATGGGGGACATTAACAAAAAGCGTGGAAAAATCATCGGTATGGACACTCATAAATCAACTAAGCAAAAAATTACAGCTGAAATTCCAATGGCCGAAACATTTAAATATGCAACCGATTTAAAATCGATGACAAAAGGAAAGGGATATTTTGAAATGAAACTTTTAAAATATGAAGAAGTTCCCTTTGATTTAGCACAAAAGATAATTGAAATCAGAAAAAAATAATTCTTGAAATAATAAATTTATATTTTTAATAAAATTTTTGAAAGCGTCTGAAATTTATAGTTATTTTAATATATATTTTAGAGATTTATGAAAAAATTTTTACTTATCTAATAAAAGTCATAAAAATTCGGTGATAACGATATTCATAGGATAAAGGACTGTTTTATGAAACCGTCATGAAACAGTTCTTAAAAAAAATTATAGGCATCTCACTTTACTGTGAATTACCTATTTATTTTTTAAATATTATTCTTTTCTTTCGGAATCCCTATTCCATTTAAAAATAAATCTATTTCTTTTTCAAGATCCAATACATCCTCCCTCGCATAATGCTCATAATTATTTCCCAATTTTAGTGTTCTTAACACCACTTCCCCAAGATAACTTATTTCAAACATATACTCTTCTACAACTAATTTTGTTTTATTATTTATTTCATCATCGTAAAAATCTATAACCAATGTTACCGTAAAATCTGAAAGATCTTTTAAATCAACTTTCCTGTCATTAACAAAATAATGTAAAATGCTTTGTTTTATAATAAATTCCAAATCGCTTTCAATAAAATCTCGTGGCTTATCCATATTGTGTGCAATATAAACTAGCACTTTATCCAAAAATATCGTATCAATCAACTCCTAATTTTTATTTTAATTTTTTTATTTTCAAAATTTACTTTTATCCCTTTGAAAAAAATTCTTTTGCTAATTCTTTTAGAAAAAAAACATCATAAACTCCACATACTTCTCTTGCCGAATGCATAGCAAGCATAGGGACTCCAACATCCACTGAATCTATTCCCAAGTGAGTTGCAGAAATTGGACCAATTGTCGAGCCACCAGGTTCATTTGATTCATTTACAAAATTTTGAATTTTTATATCGGTTCCTTCGACCAATTGCTTAATCACAGAAATTGAATAGGCATCCGATGTATATCTCTGTTTTGCGCTTATTTTCACAGATAAACCTTCATTCATTTTTCCACGGTTTGTTGGATCTGTTTTGGAAATATGTGCGGGATGTGCAGCGTGTGCTGCATCAGCTGAAAGCATAAAAGAATTTTCAATCATTTGTAAAAATTCAATTCTATCAAGTCCCAATGTCAAAGCAATTCTCTCTAACGTATTTAACAAGTAATTGGAATCAGCTCCCTGTTTTGTTGCACTTCCAATTTCCTCATTATCAAATGCGACAAATACATTAATTCTATCCTCATTTTTACTGGCTTCAAAAAGTCCAAGCAGTCCCGTGTAAACTGAAGCCAAATTATCAATTTTAGGCGAAGAAATCATTTCTTCGTTTGCACCCAAAAGGCAACCTTTTTCCCAGCAATAAACATACAAGTCAAAATCAAGAATATCTTCTTTTCTCACATCAACATTTTCCAAAATCAATTTTGTGAGAAATTCTTCTTTTTCAAATTTTTCATTTATAAGAGAAAGCACTGGCAAGACATCGTTTTGTCTGTCTATTTTTACTCCATTATTAACTTCTCTATTCTGATGAATTGCTAAATTTGGTATTGTCATAACTGGCTTATCTATTTTCACTTTTATAGTTTTTGGTGCAAATATATTTTCTCCTTTTACAATAAGTCTTCCTGCAATAGATAGCGGTCTATCAAACCAAGTATTTAAAATTGGACCTCCATAAACTTCTGTATTTAATCTTAATATATTTTCTGTTATCATTTCAGGATTCGGCTTAATTTTAAAACAAGGCGAATCCGTATGTGCCGCAAATATTTTAAATCCTTTTTTTATATCAACGTTTTTTCCCACTGTAAATGCTATTATTGTAGAGCTTGACTTTTTAAAAAAATATTTTCCACCTTTTTTCAATTTCCATTTTTCTTGTGGCATAAGTCTTAAAAATTTATTTTCTTCTAAAATATCAGAACAATTTTTTACAACATGAAATGTACTTACGCTGTCATCAATAAATTCAATAACTTCTCTTCCAAAACTTTTTACTTCCATATCCAAAAATTTCTCTTGAATATTAACCAATTCTTTCGTATTATGTATCACCTGTATGTCCTCCCAATAAATAAATTTCTTAATACTTATATTATACCCCAAAAATCAAAAATTCCTAAAAATTTTTTTATTTAAAAAAAACAGGAATTTAGTTATTCCTGAATTTTTATCTTATTTTTTTTCCACAAATACTTCAGTCGCATTGTTAACTTCTTCTCCAAGTGACACTTTTAACGCAACAATTGCCACTTCAAGTTGACTTTCATCTGGCTCTCTGGTTGTAATTTTTTGCAGCCACATTCCAGGAATTGCTATCATTTTTGCAAAGATGTTATCTAAATGAAAACTTGACCATCTTTGGAACTCATATGAAATTCCTGCAACAAATGGCACAAAGAGTACTCTTGTAATCAATTTATAAAGCACCATAAATAGATGATTTCCCTTTGGCATTGGCAAAATAAAATCTACCAGCGAAAAAACTATTATACTTACAAGCATTACAAGAAGCAAAAAGCTTGTTCCACATCTTGGATGAAATCTTGTGCAAACTTTTGCATTTTTTGGCGTTAACTCTTTGTGTAATTCATAGTTCATTATACTTTTGTGCTCCGCCCCATGATATTCAAATACTCTTTTTATATCTTTTAAAAACGAGATCCCAAAAATATATCCCAAAAACAATAATAATTTTATAATAGCTTCTGTTAAATTTTGCATCACAATATTTGAAGGAAATAAAAATCCTCCGACTGCTGATGGCAACCACATAAATACTGCAATACTTACTAGGACTGATATTAAAATTGTAAAACCAATTTGTTTGTCGCTTAACTCCTCTTCTTCAAGTCCAGCTTGATTTGATGCGAATATAAGCTCACTTGTCCCTATAAACATTGCGTCATAAAGGGAAATAATTCCTCTTATGAATGGAATTTTTACCCATTTATTATTATTTTCTGTCAAAATTCTTTTTTTGTAGACAATACTTCCGTCCTGTTTTCTCACCGCTGTTGCAATTGCTTTAGGACCTCTCATCATGACACCTTCCACAACGGCTTGTCCACCCACTGTAACCCTATTTTCTTTTTGTTTCATTTATTTCTCACTTTCTTAAATTAATTTATTCCCTGTCCAAAGCAGTTTTATTTTTTATTCTTCTCAGAGCTTTACTAATATGAAGCGCTTTAAATTTACTTATGCCTTTTAGTTCTGTTACCTCTTGAACAGAAGCCGCCAAAATAGACTGTACTCCTGAAAATTCTTTTATCAAAGTTTCCTTATCCTTTTTAGTAATTTTTGAAATATTGTTTAATAGCCCGTATCCTCTTGGCTCAATCTTTTCATCTAAATTAATAACGTTAATGTCATATCCCAATAGATTTAAAATTTTTTCATCATCTAACAAATCTTCTTTTGTCAAATTTTTTACTTTATTTACAATTTTCTCAATTTTTACGCAACCTTTTTGATAATCTCTTATGAGTGCTTCAAAACTTTCATTTTTATTGAGCATAATTTCCTCATATTGAATTTTTATAAGCCTGCCTTCAGTCCCTAGCTCAGACATATATTCTTTTAGCTCTTCAGACATTCTAAAAAAAAGTCCATACATTCTAAAACATTCAATAACATCAAATAACATAACTGTATTATCATATTCCAAAATAGATAAATTAGTGCGAATTTTTTCAATGTTTACAGAATATTTTTCAAGTGCCGTTATCGCTTGGGAAGCTTTTGTAAATAAACCGCCTATATCATTTAACAAATATCTGAATTTCCCCAAATATACCGTTATTTTATTTCGTCTTTCAGAAACTGTTATTACCAGATTCCCTTTTTGCTGTGCTATTCTGTGTGCTGCCTGATGCCGTGTACCGCTTTCATCAGTCTCTATATTATAATTTGGCTGCAGCTGGATATTCGCACCATAAATTGTTTCAATATCTTCAGATAAAATTATTGCACCGTCCATTTTGGAAAGCTCGTAGACTCTTTGCGGAGAATACTCGGCATTTAATTCAAATCCACCACCCATAACATCTTTTAACTCTTCAGGATTTCCTAAAACAATCAAAGCTCCAAGTTTTGCTTCTTGGATTCTACCAACGGCTTCTCTTAATTTTGAACCCGGTGATATAATTTCAAATATATATTCTAATATTTTTTTTCTGTTTGTTAATTTTTTCATTATTTTATTTTATCCTTTCAACTAATTCACTTATATTACTGATGTAATTTAGTTTTATTTTTCTTTTGGATTTATTATTTTCTTCGTTTTCCAGCTCTTCTTTATGGCTTTTTGGCAAATAAACTCCTGTGAATCCTAACTTTTCAAGTTCCGTTATTCTATTCTTTATAAACGAAACCTTCCTCACTTCTCCTCTAAGCCCCAGCTCCCCAATTGCCGCTATTTTTTGACTAACAGGCTTTCCACTAATTGAAGACAATAGAGAAAAAACTACAGCCAAATCGGAACTTCTGTCACTTAAATTGATTCCGCCAGGAATATTAATATAAATATCCTTTGAATTTACATCTACCTTCAATGAACGTGATAAAACTGCACTTAAAATTTCAACTCTATTTTTGTCATATCCTTCCACAGTTCTTCGTGGCATTCCAAAATTTGGTGTTCCAAGTAGTGACTGCACTTCAAACAAAAACACTCTACTTCCTTCAAAAACTGGAACTATTATACTTCCGATATTTTTTTCATCTCTGTCACTTATAAAAAAATCTGACGGATTTTTTACTTCACTTATTCCATTTTCCTTTATATCAAAAATAGAAACTTCATTTGTTGACCCATATCTATTTTTTGTTGAACGAATTATTCTGTAATAGTTATTTTCTTCTCCTTCAATCTGCAATACGGCATCAACCATATGCTCCAAAAGTTTCGGTCCCGCCAATTTTCCATCTTTCGTTATATGTCCGACTATGTAAAAGGAAATCTCATTTTTTTTCGCAATTTCAATTATTTTTAACGTAGTTTCCCGAATTTGAGAAACACCTCCAGCAATAGAAGACAAATTTTGTGAATACATCGTCTGAATCGAATCAATTACAACAACTTTAGGTTTTTCCTTCAAAATAATACTTTCGATATTTTCAATTTTTGTGTCGCTCACAATGTACAAATTTTCACTTTTTACATTTACTCTGTCCGCTCTTTGCTTTATCTGACTTGCTGATTCTTCCCCAGAAACATAAAAAACTGCTCCCAATTTTGAATATTCCTGTGACAACTGAAGGAGTAGTGTCGACTTTCCAATTCCAGGACTTCCTGTTACGAGCACCACTTCTCCTTTTATCAGTCCCCCGCCTAAAACTCTGTCAAATTCCTCAAACGAAGTTCTCATTCTAAATTCTTTCTCTATTTCTATCTCTGAAATTTTACTTATGGAAATATCTTGAGATACTATATTTTTAGATGCTTTTAATTCCACTTCTTCTTCAAATGTTCCCCAGGAATTGCAATTTGGACATTTCCCTAGCCACTTTAGTGAACTGTAGCCACATTCTGAACATATAAATTTCATCTTTTCCTTTTTTACTGCCAAAACTCACACCCCCTTTTTTACACATTGAATATTGAACTAAATATTCTTACTTTTTTATTCACTCATTAATTCCACTTTTTCTATTATTTTTTCTTCCACTTCTTTTGTCACAAAATGGCTTAAATCTCCATTATTTTGTGCAACTTCTTTAACCAAACTGGAACTTAAATATAAATATTCTCTTGATGCAGTCAAAAATACCGTTTCATATTCACTTTTTGCAAGTGTCTTATTTGTCAGTGTAAACTGCAACTCATACTCATAATCTGACAATGCTCTAAGTCCACGAATTAGAATATCAACTTTTTCTTGACAAATAAAATCTACCAATAACCCATTGAAAATTTTAACTTCTGCTTCTATATTCTCTTTTTTTAAAGTTTCTTTTATCATCGCAACTTTTTCTTCATCAGAAAACCAGGATTTTGATTTTGAAGAATTTTTAAAAATTCCAATTACCACTTTGTCAAATAATTTTGAAGAACGTCTTATAATATCTAAATGACCTTTTGTTATTGGATCAAAGCTACCTGGATACAAAGCTTTTTTTTTCATAATTGTTCTCCTATTTTTTTAATTTACTCAATTTTTCAAGTGCCTGTTTTGCCGCATTTTTTTCTGCTTCTTTTTTACTCTTACCTACTCCAACACCAAAAACTTCGTCATTCCATTTCACACAAGTTTCAAAAATTTTATCATGATCAGGTCCTTTTGTTCCAATTAACACATATTCTGGCATTTTTTTATATTTTCCTTGAACAACTTCCTGTAAAATTGTTTTATGATCTCCTGTTCCTTCGATTTCTTCAAGATTGTCTATCTTATTAAGTAAAAATTTTAATGCGACTTCTTTAGCAGTATAATAGTCAGAATCCTTAAAAATTGCACCAATTAGCGCTTCAAACGCATCTCCTAAAATTGATTTTCTGTGTCTTCCACCAGACATAATTTCACCGTTACTTAAATATAAATATTCTCCCAATTCCATATCGGATGAAATTGACGAAAATACTGGTTCACTTATAATTTGACTTTTTAATTTGGCAAGTTCTCCTTCTGTTTTTCCTTCATATCTTTCGTAAATATATTCTGTCGTTATTAAATTCAGGACGGCATCTCCTAAAAATTCAAGTTTTTCATTGTTATAGCGCTTCGTCTTTTCGATTTCATTCGAGTATGACCTATGTATCAAAGCTTTCTCCAAATATTTTTTATTTTTAAACTCATAACCTATCTTCCTCATAAGTTCCTCTGAATCTTTTTGCATCATTCCACCTCCTTAACTTATTAATAGTCAAACTACAAAATAGCAGTTTGACTATAAATTTTAATATTATCCTTTATATTTTCTAAACGCAAGTACCGCATTATGTCCACCAAATCCAAGTGAACTTGACATTCCAACTTCAATATCTCTTTTTACAGCTTTATTTGGCACATAATCCAAATCACAAAGTGGATCAGGATTTTCGTAATTTATCGTAGGCGGCATTATTCCTCTATCAATAGCAAGTGCTAAAAATGCAGCTTCTATTCCACCTGCTCCCCCCAATAGATGTCCTGTCGCACCTTTTGTCGAACTTACTGAAAGTTTGTAAGCGTGTTCTCCAAATGCTGTTTTTATTGCTTGTGTTTCATTTTTATCGTTTGCCGGAGTTGAAGTTCCGTGTGCATTTATATATCCAACTTCTTCAGGTTTTATATTTCCTTGCTCCATTGCCATTTTAAAAGCTCTGGCTGCTCCTTCTCCACCGTCAGATGGCGCTGTCATATGATAAGCATCTCCTGTTTCTCCGTATCCCACAACTTCTGCATAAATCTTAGCTCCTCGTGCTTTTGCATGTTCCAACTCTTCCAAAATTAAAACTCCTGCTCCTTCTCCTAATACAAATCCATCTCTATCCGCAGTAAACGGTCTTGAAGCAGTTTTAGGGTCAGGATTAGTTGATAACGCTTTTAAGTTTGCAAATCCTGCAATTCCAGATGGTGTCACAGTAGCTTCAGTTCCTCCCGCAATCATCGCATCCGCTTTTCCTAATAGAATTGTCTGGAAAGCATCTCCAATTGAGTTTGTCCCTGACGCACAAGCTGTCACTACTGTTTTATTTGGTCCTTTTGCCCCTGTGTAAATTGACGTATTTCCAGACGCCATGTTTGCAATAGCTGCTGGAATATAAAATGGAGATACTCTTTTTGGTCCTCTTGTAACCAATTTTTCCACTTCTTGCTCTATCACATCAAGTCCACCAATTCCTGAACCAATAATTGTCCCAATTCTATCTGCGTTTTCTTCTGTAATTTCAAGTTTTGCATCTTCCAAAGCTTCTTTAGATGCCGCTATTGCAAATTGTGAAAATCTAGCAATTTTTTTCATTTCTTTTTTTTCAATAAACTTTTCTGCCTCAAAATCTTTCACTTCGGCTGCAATATGCACAGGATGATTTGAACTGTCAAATTGGGTAATTTTATCAATTCCACACTCCCCAGCTAATAAATTTTTCCAAGCTTTTTCTCTTCCAGTTCCCAATGGCGTTACTAATCCTATTCCCGTTATAACTACTCTTTTCATCAATACACCTCTCATTTTTATTATTATCAATTTTAGATTTATAATTTAATTATTATCTATTCTTTTACATTTTAACATTTTTTTTAAAATTTTTCAATAAAAAAAGGGGGGAACTCCCCCTTAAAAGTATAAGTCTAAGCAACTATTTAGATTCAATATATTCCATTACATCTTTAACTGTTTTAATTTTTTGTGCATCTTCATCAGGAATTTCTATATCAAATTCTTCTTCAAATGCCATAATCAATTCAACTGTATCTAGTGAATCAGCTCCCAAATCATCAACAAATGACGCATCTTCAGTAACTTGATCTTCGTCAACTCCTAACTGTTCAGCAACTATTGATTTAATTTTATCTAGCATTAAATGCCACCTCCGTTTTAATATTCTAAATTATTATACCAAAAGAATTTAAATTTTGCAACTATTTTAAGAACTTTTTTTAAAAATACTTAATTTTTTAGTACAAATTATAAACTTTCAATATTTTCTACATTTTCAATATTGACAACTTCTATTTCTTTATTAATTTTCTTAATAAGCCCGGCAAGGACTTTCCCAGGTCCGACTTCATAAATTTTTGTTACGCCGTTTTCACTAAGTTTGTTAATTGTATCAACCCATTTTACAGGACCAAATGTCTGATTATAAAGTTCATTTTTTATTTCATTAGATGAAGTCAGAATATTTGCCGTAGTATTAGCCACAATTGGTGTTTTTGCGTCATTCCAGCTATAATTTTCAAATTCTTTTTTCAAAATTTCGGCAACAGGCTTCATAAGCGACGAATGAAAAGGTCCTGACACCGCAAGAGGCAATGCTCTTCTAGCCCCTTTTTCCTTGAAAATTTCCAAACTTTTTTCAATCACATCTTTTTCTCCCGCAACAACTGTTTGTTTAGGCTCATTATAATTTACTGCTTCAATTACTCCATCAATATTATTACAAATATTTTCCACTTCATTTGAAGATAATCCTAAAATTGCAGCCATTGAACCCTCTATTTTAGCCTCGCTCATTATTTTCCCTCTCGCAGAAATCAATTTTAACGTATCAACTTCGTTCAAAAATCCAGCTGCATACAGCGAACTATATTCTCCCAAACTATGTCCTGCAACAAAATCTGGATTTATTCCTTTTTCTTTTAATAATTTTGTTAAAACTACTGAAAATAAAGCTATTGCTGGTTGTGCAAACTTTGTATCTTTTAATTCATCTTTTGTCCCTTCAAATATAACTTTTTTCACTTCTTCATTATTTTCAAAAACTCTGTCTATTATCTTTTTATTTTCACAGCTCACACTGTTATACAAAACTTCACCCATTTTTTCATACTGTGTTCCTTGACCAGGAAATACAAAAGCAATTTTTGACATATTTTCTCCTTAATTATTTGATTTCTTCTGCTTCTTCTATTTCTTCTTCATCATTTTTTTTAGATTTTGATTTTTTAGGAAATTTGTTAAATTTATTTTTGTCAACAGTTTCTTTTACACCAAGTCCTAAAATTACAAGTCCAGATATTAAAAGAAGTATCCAAAATGGTAAGTCTTCCCAAATTAATGATAAATAAGAATAAATTCCCACTCCTACAAAAATCCATCCAAGCACTTTTTTCTTAAACACAAAGTAAATTCCCAAAAGAATCAATATAACTTGATAATTAAAAACATATTTTTGAATTTCTTCAGGAATAAATTGAAGTAAACTCAATATTACTATTACTAATCCCCAAAATATTTTTGAGTTCATAATCATCACCCTTTCTAAAATAATTTTTTTATTTTGACCATTCAAATAAAATTGAACCGTAAGTAAGTCCTCCGCCGAATCCTGTTATTACAATTTTATCACCTTTTTTAAGTCTATTTTGCTTACTAGCTTCATCTATTGCAATCGGAATTGAAGCTCCCGAAGTATTTCCATATTTATTTAAATTTACAAAAAACTTATCTAACGGTTGCTTAAATCTCTTAGCAATTGACTCAATTATTCTTATATTTGCCTGATGTGGTATAAATAAATCTATATCGTCTGCTGTAATATTTTGTTGTTTTAAAACATCATCAACACTTTCAGGGAATACTTTTACCGCAAATTTAAAAATTTCTCTTCCATTCATTTGTAAATATGTCTCTTTATTTTCCAATGCCTCAACAGTTACAACTTTTCTAGAGCCTCCTGCAGGTACAATCAATTCACAGGCGCCAGAACCATCCGCAACCAAATGACTTGCACAAAATCCGCCAGTTTGCACTTCTCCTAATACAACAGCTCCTGAACCATCTCCAAACAAGATACAAGTCCCTCTGTCGCTCCAATCCATAACTCTTGACATAGTTTCAGCACCAATTACAAGAACTTTTTTATAAATCCCTGATTTTATAAAACTGTATCCTGTCGTAAATGCATAGACAAATCCTGTACACGCTGCACTTATATCAAAAGCTGCAGCTTTTATTCCCAATTTATCTTGAACTAACGCCGCTGTCGACGGCGTGAAATGATCTGGGGTCATTGTTGCAACGATAATCAAATCAATTTCATTTTTATCTATCCCGGCATCATTTATAGCTTTTTTTGCTGCGCAAAATGCCAAATCTGAAGTTGCTTCATTTTCAGAGGCTATTCTTCGCTCCTTGATACCTGTTCTTGTTGTGATCCATTCATCGTTAGTGTCAACTATCTTTGCTAAATCATCGTTTGTCAACACTTTTTCTGGAACATAAGAACCTGTCCCCAAAATTCCTATTCTCATTTTTTTCTCCTTCTATTAAATTTTATAAAACTTGTTATATTTCCCTCTTTATTTTTACAAATTTTAATATTTACACAATAAGTTTATCATAAATTTTAAAATTTTACAACACAATAAATTTTTTAAATATAAAAACTTTTATAAAAGTTTAATTACTTTTTTTAATTTTTTTAGGTCCAATATAACATTCAGTGCTTTAAGAATTTTAGGATACGTAACGAATAAAATTAATCAATGATTTCTATCACCACTTTTTGCCCGCTAACTTTTTCATTTTGTAACACATACGCATCTAAAAGCATTTCTTTTGAATTTTTTAAATTTTTTTCGTCATTATAATAAATTTCTGCCAATTTTTCTCCTTTTTCCACTTTATCACCAACTTTTTTAAAAATCTTTATTCCGACAGAATGATCAATTTTATCATATTTTGTAGCTCTTCCTGCACCAATTATCATCGCCGCTTTTCCAATTTCTTCAGCTTTTATTTTTGCGACATAGCCACTATTTTGGGAAAAAATTTCCAATTTTTCTTTTGCAACCGGTAAAATTGAATAATCATTGACTAAATTTTCATCGCCTCCGCTTTCAGCTATAAATTCTTTCAATTTTGAAAGTGCAAGACCGCTGTTTATCACTTCATCAATTTTCCTATATCCATCTTTTAATTCTTTTATTACACCTTTAGCTTTTAACGCAACTGCTGCAATTGTATAAACCACTTCTTTTACATCTTTTGCTCCATTTCCCTTCAATGTTTCTATCGCTTCAATTATTTCAATCGCATTTCCTACTGAATATCCAAGCGGTTCATCCATATTGCTCAAAACTGCTCTTACTTTTCTTTTAAATCCAATCCCAATTTCAATCATTCTTTTTGCCAATTCTCTTGCACGCTCAATATTTTTCATAAAAGCTCCGTCACCAACTTTCACATCAAGAATTATCACATCTGACTGAATCGCCAGCTTTTTACTCATTATACTGCTTGCAATTAATGGAATACTTGGAACTGTCGCTGTAACATCTCTTAACGAATACAATTTTTTGTCAAGTGGAACGATTTTATCGCTGTAGCCCATAAGCCCGATTCCAGTTTTACTTGCGATTTTTTCAACTTCTTCTTTTGAACTTGAAAATTTGAACCCTTTTATCGCTTCAAATTTATCAATCGTACCGCCAGTATGACCCAAACCTTTACCTGATAATTTAGTCGAAGCCAAACCAAGTGCTGCAAGTATTGGCGCTAATACAACGGTTACTTTATCTCCAACTCCACCTGTACTATGTTTGTCGACTAAAAATTTATTAATCTTTTCAAATTTTATAATTTCTCCTGAATCTCTCATTAAAGTTGTAAATTCCAAAAGTTCAGCTTTTGTCATATCATTAAAATATACCGCCATCAGAAATGCTGACATTTGATAATCTGGAACATTTCCTTTTAAATATTCACTCAATAAAAAATGAATCTCTTCTTTTGCAAGTTCTTCTTTTTCTCTTTTTTTCTCAATCAAATCCACTACTCTCATAATTTTTCCTTTCTATAAATTATCTAATTATTTAATTTTTAAAATAAAAAAATAAAGTTTTAAATTTTTAAAAAAAATAAGCGAGACCAAAAAGATCCCGCTTTTTTAACTTTTATAATTATATTTTTGGTTTTACAACAATTTTTCCACTTTTAATATCTTGTTTAATTTGTTCAAGTTTTTTAATATTTTCTTCACCAATTTTATCTTTGGTAAATTCAAAATTTGTTGTTCCAATTCCATCTTCTTTTATTCCATATGTCTGAACTTTTGCGGCAAACTTTCCATTTAAAGTTGTTTTAATTTCATCAAAAACTGCATTATCCACATATTTCATCATGGAAGTTAAAATATTTCCTGGATATAGACCGTCTTGATTTGAATCCACACCTATTCCATAAATATTTTTTTCTTTAACAGCTTGAAATACTCCAAGCCCACTTGCTCCAGCTGCGTGATAAACTACATCTGCACCTTGTTGAATCAAAGTTTCAGTTTTAGCTTTTGCCGAAGCTTGATCGTTAAATGCTGATGTTCCACCAATTGTAACTGGTATAACTTTAATATCAGGTTTTACATATCTTGCACCTTGCGCATACCCTGCAAAAAATTTTGCTATCAAATCTGAATTATCAGCACCCACAAATCCTATAGTTCCTGTTTTATCCATCATTGCAGCCAAAGCTCCTACTAAAAATGAACCTTCTTCTTCTTTAAACGTAATCGAAGCTACGTTAGGTTTGCCATTAACTACACTATCAATAATTGCAAATTTTTGCTCTGGAAATGCATCAGCTACTGCAGTTACTGCATCTTGCATTGTATATCCAACTGCAATTATCAAGTCATATTGTCCTTCTTCCGCAAATCTTGTAAGTGCATCCTTTGCTTCTGAATTTGGATCTTTTGGCTCATACTCACTATAAGTTATACCCAATTCTTTTTTAGCCTTTTCAAGTCCTCTAAAAGTTGAATCATTAAAAGATTTATCGCCTTTTCCACCAGTTGAATAAACAACTGCCACACTTTTGTTGGAATTTGTCGAATCAGTTGAAGTTTTTCCATCTTTTACCTGATCCGCTGTTGCAGGTTTATTTCCACATGCAACAATAAACATCAATGCGAGAATCACACTAAAAATCGTCAAAATTCTTTTCATTTTTTCCTCCTAAATTTACTTCATAATAATACTATTATTATACCTTATTTTTCTCTGTTTTTAAATAACTTTTTTTGTTTTTTTAGTTAAAAAATAATTAAAAAAATAATAATAAAATCAAAATATTCTGAACAAATAATTTTTTTTAATAAAAAAACTATCTCTTTAGATTGAGATAGTTAATTTTTATTATTCAGCAACAAAACTTCCTGCTAATAATGGGTCAATTTTAATTCCAGGTCCCATAGTTAATGAGATTGCAACTGTTCTTAAATATTGTCCTTTAGAAGCTGCTGGCTTTAATTTAACAATTTGATTTAATGCAACTTTAAAGTTTTCTACGATTGCTTCTTTTGAAAAATCAACTTTTCCAATTGGTAAATGAATCGAACCTAATTTATCAACTTTAAATGCAACTTTTCCTTTTTTAAATTCTGTTACAGTTTGTTCAATGTTTGTTGTAACTGTTCCTGATTTAGGGTTAGGCATAAGTCCTTTAGTTCCTAAAATTCTTCCTAATCTTCCTAATTTAGGCATCATATCAGGTGTAGCTATAACTAGATCGAAATCTAGCCATCCACCTTGAATTTTACTGATATATTCATCATCTCCAGCAAAATCTGCTCCAGCGTCTAACGCTTTTTGGATGTTATCTCCTGAAGTAATTGCTAATACTCTTACAGTTTTTCCTGTTCCATGTGGCAACGAAACTGTCCCTCTTACTTGCTGATCAGCATGTCTTGGGTCAACTCCAAGTCTTACAGCTAATTCAACTGTTTCAACGAATTTTGCACTTTTTGTATCAAATACTAATTCCAAAGCTTCCTCTGGAGTATAAACTTTCATTTTATCTACTTTTTGAGATATTTCATTATATCTCTTACCTTTTTTTGCCATTTATTATTTCCTCCTCTGTGGTCATTGGCTAGAAAACCTTCCACTTCTTCCAATAATGTTTTTTATTTTTTATATATAATTATTCAGAAATTTTAATTCCCATGCTTCTTGCAGTTCCTGCAACAATATTCATAGCTGCTTCAACACTTCCAGCATTCAAATCTGGCATTTTAGTTTCTGCAATTTCTTGTAATTGAGCTTTAGTTATAGTTCCAGCAACTTCTTTTAATGAGTTTCCAGCACCTTTTTTAACTTTAGCTGCTTTTTTTAACAAGTCTGATGCTGGTGGAGTTTTTAAAACAAATGTAAAACTTCTGTCAGCATATACTGTAATTTCTACTGGAATTACAAATCCCATTTTATCTTGTGTTTGTGCGTTAAATGATTTACAGAATTCTGCGATATTTACTCCATGTTGTCCTAATGCAGGTCCTACTGGTGGTGCAGGATTCGCTTTCCCTGCTTCTAATTGTAATTTAATCTTTCCGATTACTTCTTTAGCCATTTTTCCTCCTCTGTGGTCAGTGAATTTTTTTAAATCTCCCACTTTTTCATAAATTTTGCTAATAGTTATTCTTAAATAATACTTTTAATACTATTTTAGTAATGTAGTTAATATTTTTTGACTTTTATTAATAGTCTAATTTTGCAATTTCTGTGTATTCAAGTTCAACCGGTGTCTGTCTTCCAAATACTTCTAGCATGACAGTAACTTTTCCATTTACATCGTCAATAGCTGAAATTTCTCCTTCTTGATCCAAGAATGAATCTTTTTTAATAATTACTTTTTCTCCAACTTTGAAATCAATGTTATATCTAGGTTCTTTTTCAACTGTATCACCATTTATATTAATTCCAACTTTAGCAAGTAATTCTTGGGCTTCTTCGTCAGATAGCGGTATTGGATCACTTCCAACCCCGACAAACCCAGTAACTCCGTTAGTATTTCTTATAACATACCAAGCATCACTGTCAACACGATAACCTAATCCTAATTCATTTTCTTCTTTCACAGATAACATTTCAATTAGTACATAACTTGGAAACAATTTTCTTGAAACTTTTACCATTTTTCCTCGCTTTTCTTCCAAGACTTCTTCTTCAGGTACTAAAATTCTAAAAACTCTATCTGTCAAATCCAATGATTCGATTCTTTTTTCCAAATCTGTTGCTACTTTTTTTTCGTAACCAGAATAAGTATGAATTATATACCATTTTTTTTCGTATACAATTTCATTTTCATTTTTTTCAGTCAACTTACGCGCCTCCTATAAAATTTTTTATAATGTTGCTCACATTGGTCAATACAAAACTGAATGCTGTATCAAAAAGAAGTGTATAAAGTGCTATGAAAATTGTTATTAAAATTACAATTACAGTTACATGATAAACTTCTTTCTTATTAGGCCAATATATTTTTTTATATTCTTCACGCAAATTTTTTAGACTTTCTCCTAAATTAAATTTACCCATAAATATTCTCCTAGAATTATTTAAGACATATCTTAAACTTCTATTTTATTTTTCTAAAAAAAAATACTCATATTTTAAAATGGCAGGCCAGGCAGGAATCGAACCCGCAACTTTCGGTTTTGGAGACCGACGCTCTACCAATTGAACTACTGACCTATCTTTTTATATGAGATTATTTTACTTCTCTGTAAAGAGAATGTCTTTTTAGCACTGGATTATATTTTCTCATTTCCAATCTTTCTGGATGAGTTTTTTTATTTTTAGTTGTAACATAGTGTCTCAACTTAGTTTCAGTGCATTCTAAAATTACTTGTACTCTCATCTTCTTCTATCCCTCCCAATAAAATATTGGTATTACCAGAATAAACTAGCGAAAAAATTATAACACAGTTTTTTATCTTTGTCAACATCATTTTTTTATTTTTATTAAACTTCCAATATTTGCGTTATAATTTCATAACTTTTTCCAACTTTTTTTGATAAGATTCTTTTATAATTTTCTATTTGCTCTTTATATTTTTCATTTTTTTCAGGTTCATAACCTGTTTTGTAGTCAAAAATGTAGATTTTTTTATTTTTTTCGTCGATATTGATTCTGTCAATTATTCTTTTTTCCATCTTTTCATTGTCGTAAATTTCAAATTCATTATAAACTTTATATTTTGGATTATAAATTTCGAGATTTCTTTGAATAAAATTATTCATTCGTTCAATCATCTCAAAAATATTATTTTTCCCAATCATATTCCCATAACGGCTAAAAATTGCTGAATTTGCAACTTTCTTTTCGTTTTCCACATCTGTTAAAATATGTTCAAAATAATAGTGCATTGCAAGTCCTTTTTTTCTTTTGAATTCTTTTTCTAAATTAATCTTACTTGAGTTTCTGTCATTTTTTGCAATATTATCCGAAAAATATGGGAGAATTTTTTTTAGATCTAATATTGTTGTTTCTTTCATATTTTTTATTTTTTTGATTTCATTAATTTCTTCATAAATCTCTCCATTTGAATAATTCTCGCTTTCATTTAAATATAAACAATCTTTATATTTTTCAATTAATTTTTCTGTTAATTTATCACAATATTTCTCACCTGATTTTTTTATGTCAAACAGTAAAATCAAATTTTTCTTGGCTCTTGTGAGCGCCACATAATCTCTGTTAATTTCTTCGATTTTTTCTTTTTCTTCTTCCAATTCTCTAATTTTTTTATATTTCTCATCTCTTAAAATCAATTTTTCATATTTTTTCAAAGTCACCAAAAATTCCGTAACTTTTTCAAAATTTCTGTCAAATTGTATAAATGTCTTTATTTTTGATGTTTCATTTCGGGAATTTTTGCTCATTCTTTTACATTTATAATAAAAAACCGTATCAAATTCCAATCCTTTTGATTTATGTACTGTCATAAGATTTATAGCGTTTTTGTCCTCGCTTCCAAATTGCTTTATGTCTTCTTTTTTTTCTTCGATATAATTTATAAAGTCAAATAAATCTGTGTGACTTTTTAAAATATTGAAAAATTCAAAAATATTTTTTATGTCGCTATTTGTTGAATAAAAATTTGTTATCTCAAAATCTTTTATAACTTCCAGCGAAAAATTTTCTTTTTTTGTTTTTGAATTTAAGTTTTCAGACAATTTTTTTAATTTTTTTATTTTACTCAAAACATCTGAAAATAAAAAGCCATTTCTTTCAATTAAATTTATTTTTTTATATTTCAATAATTCTTCTTTTTTTATTTTTATTTCTTTATCTTTTTCTTTATCTTCTATTTCTTCTTTATCTTCATATTTTTTTTCTATTTTTTCATCTTTTATTTCTTCTTTTTTTTCTTTTTCTCTTTCTCTTTTTTCTATTCTTTCAATATTTATATTTTTAGTATTTTCATTATTTTCATTTTTATTTTTTTCAAAATCAAAATTAAAATCAAAATTTTCTAAAAACAAATCAAAATCTTCTTCTTTTGAATTTTTCATAAAAATTTCAATAATATTTTTATTTTCCAAAATATATTTCACATGGCTATTCAGACATCCAATTAAATCTGAACGAAGAAATTCTAACAAATATTGAAAGTTATTGTATAAAAAATATTTTATAAGTCTGTAAATTGGATTAACTGCGCTGTGCTCTAAAATCGACTTGTTGCTCTTCAAAGTATACGGAATATTATAAGCATTCAATTCACTTGCGATTTCAGATAAATATTTATTTTTTCCAGCGATTATACAACTTTTTCCAAGATTTTTAATCTCTTTATTTTCTATCATTTGAATAATATTTTTAAAAATTCTCTTTTCAGTTGGAGACTTTTTGCTTTCTAGTTCATTTATCTTAAACTCAAAATAACCTTTTTGGTATTCAGCATCTTCAGCTTTATAATCAACTTTCTCATAATTCCAATTACTTTTCTCATCATAATCGCAATAAATTTTGTTTACATTTTCAATAACCGCTTTATAACTTCTGTACGATTTTTTCAAAGTTTCCACTTTCGAGCCGTCAACTATTTCGTCAAGATTTTCAAAAAGCTCTTTTTCTCCGTCACGCCAACCGTAAATACTTTGCTTTTCATCTCCCACGCAAATTATATTTTTAGCGCAGTCCATTATGAGCTTTAAAATTTTCCACTGCAAAATGCTCGTGTCCTGAAATTCATCGACCATAATTGTATCAATATTTCCACCAATTATTTCAAAAAAATCTTGAGTAAATTTATTATTTTCGATAAATTTTAAATTTTTGTCAAAAATAAATTCGTAAGTATAAATCGAAATATCGTCGTGCGTAAATTTTTTGGAAGAAATTTTTTCTCTTCGGACCAAGTCGTACAAAAATTCACAAAATTCTTTTAATTTATTGTGAAATGGATAAACTTTATTTTTTAAAATATATTTTGAAAATTTATCTAAAAAGTTTTTTTGAAGTTCTTGCAAAGTTTCTGTTAATTCTTTTTTCCGAATAAACTTTCCGTTATAATAATTTTTTATTTTAGAATCTAAAAGTTTTTCCAAATTTTTAACCACAATTTCTATTTTTTTTTCAGAAGAATTTTCACTTTCTTTTTTTATTTGGTCAAAAATTTCAAAAAGTTTGTCATTAAAACATTCAGAAATATTTTTCCCTTTTTCTTCAGAAAATATTTTTACTTCAGAATAAATTTCTTGAAGTGGTGTCAAAAAATCAAATACTTCTAAAACTTTTTTTGGGTTATCTTTTTTTTCTTCTTTTAACTCAAAATCTTTTGCAATAACATATTTTTTTTGAAATTCCACAAGCTCTTCAATGATTTTTACATAATTTTTTATTTCTTTTTTTTCTCCAACTTCTTCAATCAAAAACTCAAATTTTTTATAATAATTTTCGTTGTCCATAATTTTCTTAAATATTTTTTCATAAAAATCATTGCTCTCACTGTCAAGAGTTTCAAAACTCGAAATTTCAAAATAAGGAGCAATCGCCTGTTTAAAAATTCTGTTTGTAAAACTGTCAATTGTGTAAATTCTAATATCTTCTTTATTTTTCAACATTTCAAAATAAATATCCTGCAATTTTTCCTTATCAAAATCATCTTCACTCAAATTATAAATTTCTTTCAGATTTTTTTTTAACTCAATTCCTTTACTTTTTTCAAAAGCGACTTGATACAAAAAATTAAAAATCCGCTCTTTTATTTCCGCAGTTGCCTTTTTTGTAAAAGTTACGACAACAATATTTTTAAAGTCGATATTTTTTAATAAATTATAAATATATTCTAGCGACAGTCTATAAGTCTTTCCTGTTCCTGCACTCGCTTTTAATATTATTTTATTACTTTCCTGATTTTTCATTTTCGTCCTCCCATCGCAAAATCAATTCATATTTTTTCTGATTTGAACTTTCTAAAGTGCTATTTTTTTCTCCCAATCTGTAAAAACTTACTTTTTTATCACTTTCCACTTCAAAATATTTTTTCAAAACTTCCATCACTTCATCTTTCGTAAGTTTTTTATTATCTTTTCGACTGTCGGAAATAATTTTCCCATCCCAGACATCCACAACATATTTTTTATATTCATTTTCTCCCAAAACAATCGAATAAAAGTCAAGTTGCGTAAATGCGTTATCAATTCTTTTTTGCGTCAAATTTCCAGTTTTATAGTCAACCAAAATTTCTTCTTTTTTATCTTTTTTTTCATCTTTTATATGCAAGTCAATTGAAATACTAAAAGCTGCATTTCCAAATTTTTCGCTGTCAATCTCTTTTTCAAACTTTTCTTTGATTCTTTCTTCTGAGCTAACTTTTATTACACTTTTATCACTAATTTTATTTGATAAATCAACAAAATATTTTTTTATTCCAATTTTTAAATCTTCAAACGAAATATTTTTATAAAATTCCAAATATTCCTGCGGAATTTTATATTTGTAGGACTGTATTCCAGCCTCAAATTCACTTGCAATTTCTTCCTCACTTATGTCAAAATTTCCTTTTTCCAACATTTTTTTATTTTTTTTCACAATATTTTCATAAATCGAATGAATTATCGTCCCAAAAAATCTCGCATCAATAACTTCTTCAATTTTTTCTCTTTCCACTTTTCCCAATTTTTTATCAATGTAATAGGCATATTCTGATTCTTTTAAATTTTTATAATCGTAATAACCCAAAGTTATTTTTTCATTTTTTAACTCTTCCACATCTTTTAAAAGTCTTGACTGAATAAATTTCCCAATTTTTTTCTCTTTGTAATCTTTTATAAAATAATTTTTTATAAATTCCATCTCTTCTTCTTCAGAAATTTTTTTATTTTTGTTATTTATCTCTAAATCATATTTTAATTTAATTTCTTCCAAAATCCCAGAGCAATCAACATTTTCGTCCAAATTTTTTATATATGAAAGACAAACTTTTTTTGCACCAAAAATTGCGTTCAAAAATCTAAAAATTTCTATTGCTTTCGCATCTTCTGGAACTGGCAGTCCCATTTTCTTTCTCTGAATTTGCGAAAATAAATAATTGTTGACCTTGCCTTTTGGAAAAGTGTCCTGAAAATTTAAAAACACAATATTTTTTTTATTCGTTTCAGGCAAAGTTTTAAATTCGTTAATTTTGTATTGATTGTCGTTTTCTTGTCCCGCAATTTCTTCCAAGTCCAAGCTAATTGATTTCTTGTCCAAATATTTTAAAAACATCTTTAAAAGTCCCGCCGAAATATTTCCCTTGTCAAAAAATTTGTCCCAAAGATTGTCAAAGTCAAATTCTTCTAAAACTGCAATTTCTGAGAGAGCTTCAAAATATTTGTCCCTAATTTTTTTCCCGCTATTTTTTTGTCTGTCAAATATTTCTTCCAAAAATTTTGAATAATCCTGCAAATTTTTTATTTCAAAAATTTTTTCTAATTCTTCTAAAAATTTTATAAATTTATTTATATTTTTTTTCAGTTCAGAAAATTTATTTTTCTCTTTTTTTAATTTTTCAATCTCTTCAACTTCTTCAATTTTTTTATTTTCTTTAATTTCTTTATTTTTTTTATCTTCTTCTTTTTTATCTTTTTTATTTTCACTATTTTCAAAATCAAAATCAAAATTTTCTTCAAATTTTTTATATTTTTTTTCAAGATTAAAATAAATTTTCTCTTTAATTTTAAAATTTTTACTTTCGTTTTCCAAATATTTTTTCAACATTTCAATTGATAAATATTTATAATCTTCTCTGACAAATTTTTGAAAAAGCCAGTAAATATTTTCGATTTTAAATGTTTCTAAAAATTCTTTTAACTTAAACCCGTTATATAATTCTTTCACTTTAAAAATATATTCATTCCCATTTTCTCTTTTTTTAATTCTCACTTCATTCAAAATGTTGCAAAGCACATCCAAAACTTTATAAATCTTAGTTTCCTGCAAAGTTTCTTCCAAATTGTAAATTATTTTCTTTTGGTTTAACAGCTGATAATCTCTTTTAGTTTCACTATTTATATCCTGAACATCGTAAATTTGACATTGCTCTTTTTCATCCGACAATTTTTTTACCAAGCCTAACAGCTGATTAAATTTTGAGCTGTATTCAAAAATTTTAATATCTATATTTTTTTCCAAAAATTTTTCTTTTGGCAAAATTGAAAAGCCATTTTTTATTTTTAATTCCTTTTCGTCAAAATCTTTTTTTGAAAGCTGCAAAATATTTTTTATTTCTACTCCATTTTTTTCCAAATAAATGATTATTTCCTTTTCAAACGGAGTAAAATTAACTTTATTCACAAAACAAATTTTTTTATTTTTCTTCACAAAATCTTTTGAAATATTTTCAATTGTTCTAATCATATAAGGTAAAATTAAATTTTTTTTCTCAACTTGCAATTTAATGCTTCTATCAATTTCCTTCAAATTTTCAAAAATTTCCCGCTGCCAATTTTCCACTTCAATTTTTTGTGCATCAATTTTATATTCCTGCAATTCCGCAAACAAATTATAATAATTATAAGCCACATCAATTATGTCATAATAATTTTTAACTTTCAGTTTTTTTCCAATTTTATTTTTTATCGCATTATAAAAAAATATAACTTGCTTTTCTTCTTTTATCAAAATTTTATCTGTAAAAAAAAGATTTTCATTAAAATCATAACTATTCGTAAGTTTAAAATTATGAAAAATCCCAATTTTTTCATTAAATTCCACATCTTGTAAAAGTTCTTTTTTTATTTCATAAAAAGTCGAAGCATTTTCAAAAACATATAAAACCTTTTCATTTTTTTCAAATTCACAAAACAAATTTTGTTTTAAATCCGCTCCCAGTCCTAAATAATTTATTTCCATCTTTCTTTTCCTTTTCCCCTTTCAACCAAAACTTTTTACTAAAATTATACCACAATTTTTTCCATATCAAAAAAAAACTTTGTTTCACAAAATATTTGATAAAACTATTGACAAAATAAAAAAAATATTGTATCATAACAAATGAATAGTTGTTCATATATTAAATAATAGAGGTGAAAAAATGGAAAAAAATAACGAATGCACTTTGGGAATAAAAGGCCTTGAATGTCCCCACTGTGCCGCAAAAATCGAGCATAATCTAAATGCTTTGGATGAAATAAAAGCAGCTACTGTTGATGTTTTAGGAAAAAAAATTGTGATTAATCCTAACAAAAAATTTTCTAGTGAAGACATCACAAAACTTGTTCAAAAAGAAGTTGACAGAGTTGAAGAAGGTGTGACTGTTTTAATGCCAAATTCTGCAATTGAAGAAGATGAGGAAATAGAAGAAACGGAAGAAAATTTTAAAAGTATAAGAAATAGATTTATTTTAGGTGCAATTATACTAGCAGCTGCAATATTTGTTCCAAAAAATTTATTTGTTCCAAGATTAATTTTATTTTTAATAAGCTATTTTACAGTCGGATACGATGTTTTATTTAAAGCTGTAAAAAATATAAAAAAAGGACAGATTTTTGACGAAAACTTTTTGATGACGATTGCGACAGTTGGAGCTTTTGCGATAAAAGAGTTTCCTGAAGCTGTGTCAGTTATGTTATTTTACCAAATTGGAGAAATGTTCCAAGATTTGGCAGTTGGAAAATCGAGAAAATCCATCACCTCACTTATGAATATTAGACCTGATTACGCAAACTTAAAAATTGAGGGAGAAATTAAAAAAGTTTTGCCAAAAGAAGTAAAATTAGGCGATATAATAGTTATAAAACCTGGAGAAAAAGTCGCATTGGATGGAAAAATTACAAATGGAAGTTCAACTTTTGACACATCCGCTTTAACTGGAGAAGCCATTCCAAGAATATTTGAAATTGGAGATGAAATTCTAAGTGGATTTATAAACACCACAAATCTTGTAGAAATCGAAGTTACGAAGTCATTTGAAAATTCCACAATTTCAAAAATATTAGATTTGGTACAAAATGCAAGTTCTAAAAAATCTAAAACTGAAAACTTTATCACAAAATTTGCAAGATTTTACACACCGGTAGTTGTAATAATCGCTTTACTTATTGCAATTTTGCCAATGATATTTGTAAAAGATGCCCAGTTTTCAACTTGGCTTTACAGAGCGCTTATCTTTTTAGTAGTTTCGTGTCCGTGCGCCTTAGTTGTTTCAATCCCTCTAGGATTTTTCGGGGGAATCGGTGGAGCTTCAAAAAATGGAATTTTAATAAAAGGAGCAAATTATTTAGAAGCATTAAACAATTTGGAAACTGTTGTTTTTGACAAAACTGGAACGCTTACAAAAGGTAAATTTAAAGTTTATGAAATAAATGTTCAAAATTCCAAATACACAAAAGACGATTTATTAAAATACGCAGCTATTGCAGAAAGTTTTTCAAATCACCCAATTGCACAATCAATTGTTTTAGAATATGAAAAAAACAATAAAAAACTTGAAAAAACTGACAGTTCAGAATTTGAATTTGAAGAAATCGCAGGTCATGGAGTAAAAGTAAAATATGAAAATAGCGAAATTTTAGCGGGAAATCTTAAATTATTAAAAAAAGAAAATGTAGAAGCTGCTGAAAAAGACGCTGTCGGAACAGTTGTCTATGTCGCAAAAGATGGAGAATATTTGGGAAATTTAATAATTGCGGACGAAATAAAAGAAGACGCTAAAAAAACAGTTGAAGAACTTAATAATTTAGGGATAAAAAATGTTGTAATGCTAACAGGTGATAACAGAAAAATTGGGGAAAATGTGGCTAGTAAATTAAATATTTCAAAAGTATTTACTGATTTATTACCGCTTGGAAAAGTTGAGAAAATGGAAGAATTTTTGAAAAATAAAAGCGCTAACGGAAAAGTTTTGTTTGTAGGTGACGGAATAAACGACGCACCAGTTCTTGCAAGAGCCGATATTGGAGTGGCGATGGGCGGTGTGGGAAGTGACGCTGCAATCGAAGCCGCAGATATGATTATAATGAACGATGAACCGTCAAAAATAGTAACCGCTCTAAAAATTGCCAAAAAGACAAAAAAAATTGTCTGGCAAAACATAATTTTTGCACTAGGTGTGAAAATCATCATTCTAGGAATGGGAGCATTAGGATTTGCCACAATGTGGGAAGCTGTGTTTGGCGATGTCGGAGTCGCATTAATTGCAATATTAAACGCAACAAGAGCATTGACTTACAAAGAAAATTAAATTTACTAATACTAAAATGGAACTGTCTCTAAATGAGAATCAGTTCCTTTTTTCTGAACCTCCCACGACAAAATCTTTTTTTATTTAAATTTTTTTATTAATTTTTATACAAATTAATTGATTCTTTAAATTTAGCGATTTTATTTTCCAATTCTTCTTTAATCCCTTTTTCTTTGTCAATAACTTCTTTTGGCGCTTTAGACAAGAATTTTTCATTTGATAATTTTCCTAAAACTTTATTTAATTCTTTTTCAGTTTTTTCAATATTTTTTGTAAGTTTAGCAATTTCTTTTTCCTTGTCAATCAAATCGTTAAGCGGCACATAAATTTCAGTAGTTTCAACCAATTTAAAGCCAACTAGCTCAGGAATTTCTGCATTAAATTCATATTTTTCAACATTTGCCAATTTATCCAATATTTTAGCATTATGCTGTAAAATATTTTTTTCTGCATCATTTACAGTTTTGAAAATCACTTCGATTTTCTTAGCTGGACTTACATTAGCTTCTCCCCTAATATTTCTAATTGCATTGACAATTTCTTTTAAGAAGTCAAATTCTTTTTCAGCTTCCAAATTAACAAATTCTTTTTCTTCTTTAGGAAAGTCCGATAACATTATTGTTTCTTCTCCTAAATCCAGTTTTTGCCAAATTTCTTCCGTGATAAACGGCATAAATGGATGAAGCATTTTTAAACCTTTGTCAAGAACAGTTTTTAGAACATATTGTGCTACTGTCTTATCTCTTCCTTCTTGTCCATAAACACGAGTTTTCGCAATTTCAACATACCAATCGCAGAAATTTCCTCTGAAAAATTCGTAAGTAAGTTTTGCCGCCGTGTCAAGCTCATATTTTTCAAAGCTTTCATTAACTTGTCTAGCTGTATTTTGCAATTTTGATAAAATCCATTTATCTTCTAACTTAAATTCTGAACTATCAATTTTTGCACTTGAATCAAAATCTTCCAAATTTGACAACACAAATCTTGACGCATTCCAAACTTTATTAGCAAAAGTCGATCCCATTTCAATCAATTTTTCTGAAAAGTGAATGTCCTGTCCTTGCGAAGTATTATATAAAAAGCTGAATCTTATCGCATCCGCTCCATATTTTGCAATCAAATCCAATGGATCTGGTGAATTTCCAAGAGATTTTGACATTTTTCTGCCAAGCTCATCTCTTATAATTCCGTGCAAATATACATAGCTAAATGGAATTTCATCTTTTATGTAAAGACTCATCATAACCATTCTTGCAACCCAAAAAAATAAGATATCCGCTCCTGTCACAAGTGCGTCTGTCGGAAAGAATTTTTTCAAATCTTCAGTTTCCTTTGGCCAGCCAAGTGTTGAAAAAGGCCACAATGCCGATGAAAACCAAGTGTCAAGCACATCTTTTTCTTCTGTCAGTTCAGTTTCAACTCCAAGTTTTTCTTTTGCTTGTTTTTTAGCGTCTTCCAAGTTTTTTGCTACAAAAACCGTTCCATCTTGAGCATAATAAGCAGGAATTCTATGTCCCCACCAAATTTGACGGGAAATTGTCCAGTCTCTTATATTTTCAAGCCAATTATAGTAAACTTTTTCCCATCTTTGCGGAGTTATTTTAATCTGTCCATTTTTTACTACTTCCAAAGCTCTTTTAGCAAGTGGCTTCATTTTTACAAACCACTGTGTCGACACTCTCGGCTCAATTACTGAATTACATCTATAGCAATGCCCAACTGCGTGATTATGCTCTTTTACTCCAACTAAAAGCCCTTCTTTTTCCAAATCAGCTAAAATAGCATCTCTTGCCTCATATCTGTCAAGTCCTTCATATTTTCCACCATTTGAATTGACATGCGCATCTTCGGTAAAGATATTTATAAATTCAAGTCCTGTTCTTTTTGCCACTTCAAAGTCGTTAGGATCGTGAGAAGGTGTCATTTTTACAACTCCCGTTCCAAATTCCATATCGACATATTCATCGGCAACTACAGGGATCTCTCTATTCATAAGCGGCAAGATAACTTTTTTTCCAACTAAATCTTTATATCTTTTGTCATTTGGATTGACAGCAACTCCCGTATCTCCAAGCATTGTTTCAGGTCTAGTTGTCGCAATAATCACATAGTCGTCGCTATCTTTTATTTTATACTTAATTTCCCAAATTTTTCCTTTTTCGTCAGCGTGATCAACTTCATCATCCGCAAGTGCAGTTTTATCAAACGGACACCAGTTTACAATATATTCTCCACGATAAATAAGCCCGTCGTTGTAAAGTTTTATAAACACTTCTTTTACAGCATCTGAAAGCCCTTCGTCCATCGTGAATCTCTCTCTTGACCAATCCAGAGAAACTCCCAATTTACGAAGCTGCTTAGTTATAAGTCCTCCGTGTTTTTCTTTCCATTCCCAAGTTCTTCTTAAAAACTCATCATATCCAATTTCTTCTTTAGAAGTTCCTTCTTCTTTTAACATTCTCTCAACTTTATTTTGAGTTGCAATCCCAGCGTGATCCATCCCTGGAATCCAAAGCGTATCAAATCCGCTCATTCTTTTAAATCTAATAATCGCATCTTGAATGGAATTGTTTAACATATGTCCCATATGCAAAATTCCTGTTACATTTGGTGGCGGAATTGCGATTGAATATCCTGGTTTTTCAGCATTGTGCTGAGCATTAAAATATCCATTTTCTTCCCATATTTTATACCATTTATCTTCAATTTCATTTGGTGAATATGTTTTATTTAGTTCTTCTGACATTTTGTCCTCCTATTTTTTTCTATTTTTCATTTTTTTATTATACTACATTTATCCCAATAATTCCATAAGTTCTTTGTCACTCATTTCAAACAGCACTTTTTCTCCATCTTTATTTTCCAAAAGATTTTCACTTAACTGCCGTTTTTTCTCTTGAATTTTTATAATTTTTTCTTCAATTGTCCCTTCTGTCACAAGTTTTATAACTTGCACACTTTTTTTCTGCCCAATTCTATAGGCCCTGTCACTCGCCTGATTTTCCACCGCAATATTCCACCAAGGGTCATAGTGAATAACAACATCAGCTCCCACAAGATTAAGCCCTGTTCCTCCAGCTTTTAACGAAATCAGCACAACTTGTCTTTCTCCATCATTAAATCTGTTACAAATTTCCACTCTCTCTTTGGATTTCACATTTCCATCGATATAAAAATATTCAATTCCCATATTTGAAAGCTCTTTTTCAATTTCTTTCAATGTGCCAACAAACTGAGAAAAAATCAAAAGTCTATGTCCATTTTCAGTAATATCTGGCATTAAATCTTTTAAAACTTCAATTTTAGCAACTTCTCCGCTATAATCTTGTTTAAACAAAGCTGGAGAATTACAAATTTGACGAAGCTTTGTTAAAATTGCAAGAATTTTTATTCTGTTATTTTCATTTTTATCAAATTTTTTCATTTCTTTTTTCGCCTGTTTTACATACGACAAATAAAGCTGTTTTTGCTCACTGCTAAGCGTCACAAACACATTTGATTCCATTTTTTCTGGAAGTTCAGTCAAAACTTCTTTCTTTGTTCTTCTAAGCAAAAAAGGCGCAATGATTTCACGCAAATTATTTATTTTT
Organism: Leptotrichia sp. oral taxon 498; assembly: GCF_002240055.1. Classification (NCBI taxonomy): domain Bacteria; kingdom Fusobacteriati; phylum Fusobacteriota; class Fusobacteriia; order Fusobacteriales; family Leptotrichiaceae; genus Leptotrichia; species Leptotrichia sp. oral taxon 498. The sequence goes on from NZ_CP016753.1 coordinate 2,124,317, forward strand.
GAAGAATTTGGATTTACAATCGCTTCTTTATAAGTTTTTTTAAATTTGCTCAAAGAATCCAAATATCCAGGAATGACAAAGTCAAAGATTGACCACAGCTCTAAAATATTATTTTCCACAGGAGTTCCTGTAAGTGCGAAATTTACTCTGCTGTTAATTTTCATAACTGCTTTTTTAATCTGTGAAGTAGTAGTTTTGATATTTTGCGCTTCATCTAGCACAACAATGTCAAAAATTCTATTTTTATACTCTTCTATATCGTTTCTAAGCGCTTGATATGTCGTTATCAAAAATCCACTTTTTTGACTTTCGATAATTTTTTTCCTGCTGCTTGCTACACCTTCCACAAGAATTGGAGTAATTCCAGTAAATTTGATAATTTCTTCCTTCCAGTTATAAAGAAGCGAGCTTGGTACAATTATAAGCCCCAGAAAATCTTTATTTTCCTGATAGACCTCATTTAATAAGGAAATTGTCTGAAGCGTCTTTCCAAGTCCCATATCGTCCGCTAAGATTCCTCCAAATCCAATATCATACATATTTTTTAACCAGTTAAATCCCAATTTCTGATACGGAAACAAGCTTACTTTTATATTTTTCGGCTCAACTTCCTTTCGATTCTTTATTTTATGAAAAAGCTCCTTAAATTCATCCAATTTTTCCAAATCTTCTCTAATATTCTTAGAAATTTGTGCCAATTGGAGCGCTTTTACTTTGGAAATTCTATTTTTTCCCACTTTTATATTTCCAATTGAATCAACAATTCCAAGCAGTTCTTCCATACTTTTATTTGCAATTTTAACAAGTTCTCCGCTTGAGAGCGTTATAAATTTTTTCTCTTTTTTAATCGCTTCCGTCACAATTTCAACATCTTGCGGCTTAATTCCCTCAATTTTAAAATTTACATCCAAAAAGTTGTTGCTCGCTTTTTTTATTTCAATTCCAACATTGATATTTCTAGCATTTTTTATTTTATTTTCCAAATGAATTTTCACTTTGTCAGAATATTTCTTATCAATTATTTCAGAGAGTTTACTAAGTCCTTCATAATTTAAAATATATGTATTTTTTGCCAAAGTCGGATTTGAAATTGTAAAATTTCCAATAATTTCTTCCAACTTTTCAAAAAGTTCTGTATTTCTTCGTGGAATAAAATACTTATTATCTTTTTTTTTCGCACAAACCGTGTTTGAAATATTAATTTTTACGATTTCATCTTCTTCGGTTTCCAGCACAAAAACATCAATTTCCCCGTCTTCTTCAATATATTCAGCAACATTTATGCCTTCAAAAGCAAATATCTTTTTTAATTTCTCACTTTCCTTTTTTGGGAGCTGATTAATTAATTCAGCGTCGATAAAATCAAATTTTGCTAAAAATCTAGCTTCGTTTTCCGCCATTTTAAATATTTTGGAAGAATCATTTTCAAAGTTATAGAATAGACTTGTCTCATTAATTTTTTCAATTTCACGCATTTTAATTTTATCATTTTCAAAAACAAAAATCGGCTCATAACTAGACATAACTTGTTTATTTTCTCCCAAAAGTAAAAAGTTTTTTCCTTTTTCCATTGCAAAAAGAAGTTTATTTAAAAGCATATCGTAAACTTTTAATCCTTTTTTATCTTTTATTCCATTTTCAATAACACTTTGAATCTGTTTGCTGTATTCGTAAATCGCCAAAATAATATTTTTATTTATCTCGCTAAAATAGCATTTTTCAGGCTCATATTTAATTTTAGAAGTTATCTCAAATTCTTCTTCTAAAACAATTGCTTGTACAAATTTTATAATATCTTTGACATAATAAGTTTTTTGAAAACCAGTTTTTATTCTCAAAATATAATCTGGAATATTGTTCTCTTCATTATAATCGTAGCCGTATTTATAGTCACTATAGCTTCCTTCATCAATTTCCACTTCTAGTCGTAACTCTTTTTTATTTTCATTTAAAATTTTTTCTTTTTGAAGATGGAAATTATAGATTTCATCTATTTTTTGACTTATTTTTTTAATATTTTCAAAATTTTCTAAATCATCAAAATCTTTTTCTTTTTCAGTTTCAACTTTTTTTGCATCAAAATTTTTACTTTGATTTTCTTCTTTCTTAACTTTTTTATTTTCTTCACTTTCTGACAAAATTCCCACTTTTTTATTATTTTTTTTGTCTTTCAAATCACTAACTTCTTTTTGCTCCGAAGGTTTTATTTTACTTCTTTTTAAATTATTTTTTTCTTCATCTTTTTCAAAATCTTCATTTTTTTCTTTTTTAACTTTTACAATTTCTTCTTTTTTATTTTCCTCTTCAAAGTCATCTTCAAAAAGTACCTCAAAATCGTCTGTTCCAACAATATTATTAATTTTCTTAGATTCATCTGCAAGGATACTCAGCGCCACAATATGCTTACAAGCTCCATGCTGCTTATTATTTTGAAAAAACATGCAATCGCAACTCGCCTCTTCCAACACAGCAGTTTTCTGATTTAGCGTAAGAGATGTATGATAAAGTTTATTTTCCTGAAATTCTCCATCCAATGTAACCAGATTTCCATCTGCATAAAGCGCCGTAATTCCTCCAATTCTTTTCATGTAATACTCTTTCCCAATTGAATAAATTGTCGGTGTAAATTTTTCTTTTAGTTTCATTAAGATATTATTTTTTCTCATTTTTCTCCCTTACTTTTTTTCATTTCAAATTAAAATTATTTATTTTAATTTTTTCAGCATCATTATTATTGCATTTTTATTTTGCCCATAATAATTTTTCCGCACAGATATTTTTTCAAAACCTATTTTCTCATATAATTTTATCGCAAAAAGATTTTTTTCGTAAACTTCCAAAAAAATATCTTCTCCAAAAAAATTTATTTCATCAGAAGAATCATTTTTTATTTTTGAGAAAAATAACTCTTTTATTGAATTTTCCAAAAGTATTTTCCCAAATCCTTTATTTTGACAGCTTTTCAAAATGACAATTTCAAATATATCCGTGTTCTCTATTGTACCATAGAATATAATGTAACCCAAAATTTTTTTTATTTTTTTTTCAAAAACTAAATTTTCAACTTTAAAAATTTCAAAAATTTTCACTTCACTTTCATCTATAAAATCAAATAAGCAGTATATAGCATACTGCTTACTTAATATCATCTCAGAAAAATATTCGGCTTTTACTGTTTTTTCAAAATTTTCGTTATGAATCTTTACCAAATTTTCCAATATTTTCATTTTACATAAGTCCTATTCTATTTAATGGCCACCATCTAAGAAGCAGCTCACCCTTTATACGGTTCTTTGCAACCAACCCAAAATATCTTGTATCCAAACTGTTTGCCGTATTATCTCCCATAGCCATGTAATAATCTTTGTCAAGTGTTATAGTTTCGCCATTTAACAGTCTTGTAAATAGTGCGTCATCATATTTAAAGTCCATAATAGGCATAACCATTTCAGGTCTTCCTTCAACCTTTAACAGGAAAGTATAATAATTTTCAGTGCTGTTTGAATCATCATTTCCGATTATATCTTTAAAGTTTTCAGTTGTTTTTATCTCTTTCAAAAATTCTTTTCCGCTCATAGTTTTATAATTTTCCCCAAAGCTGAATTTTTCCCAGTCAATATCAAAGCTTCTCTCGTTATAAATTGTCATATATTCAGATTTTGAAATTGCTATAATTTTATCCAATTTAACTTTGTCACCTTTTTTTGGAATATAAATTTTATTATTTCCCATAAGTCCTTCAGGAAGATAATTTTTCTCAGGTTTAACTTCGGCTAAAACTTGTGATTTTTCACCATTTATAAGCATCTCACCTCCGACATTTGCCACTTTTAAACTATTAAATGCTTTTGTGTCTGCATAATATTTTTTTACAGCTTCTTCAAATGACTTTTTGTCTGTAAATTGCGAAGCGTCAGGATAAATCGGCTGGTTGTCGACATTTGCCATCATAAATGTCTTTAAGTCAACTTTTCCTTTTGAGATTTGAAGCGTATTTCCAGGCGCTCCAACTATTCTTTTTGTATACATCATCTTGTTAGTTACAGGCTCTTTAAACGCAATAATCTGCCCAACTTTAGGTGCTTCAAATCTATATTTTATCATATTTGCAAAAACTCTATCTTTTACAGCGATTGTTGGCTCCATCGAACCTGTTGGAATAACATAGTTTCCAAGATAAAACATCTGAATCAAAAGCACAAGAATGATTGCAAGAATTGAATTTGTAATTCTTGTAAAAGCTCTTCCAAGTGAACTTCTTTTTCTTTTTTCCTTTGATACAACCTCTTCTGGCGTAATATTTTCATCTTTAAATATTTTTTTTACAATTTCCTGTGTCGATTCATTTTTAATTTTCGCTTCAGTCAGCATTTTTTCTATTTCTTTATTATTTTGTGCGATTTCTTTCAAAACTGACTGCTCAGTTATTTCTTCTTTTGACGGTTTTCTCAAAAAATAAACAAGCAATAGCGACAACACTACATTTATCGCAACATAAATATAATATTTCACATCCAATATATTAAACATCGCTTTTCCCAAAAATAGCATAACCAAATTCCCTAAAAAAATCCATTCATGTTGTTCTCTCAAAACATAAAAAATTAAATTTAGAATAAAAACTCCATAAATTCCAAAAACTTTTATTTTAATGATATTGTCAGGTGTTTTGTCAATAATTGAAAAAAACACGGCAGTCACAACTAAACTTATAACTGTCAAAATATTCCCCAAAAAAAGATTGTTATTTTCTTCCAAATCAATATTTTTAAGTACGTCGTCTTCTTTTTTTCTTAAAAAGCTCATCACTTTTTTCTCTCTAAAAAAGAAATACAACAAGCACAATGTAGTAATAATATAAAATACTACCCACAATACTATATTCACTAATTTCCCCTTTCTTTCTAACTTTATTTTATTTTTTGTTTTTTTTAATAAGCTCTAAAAACAGAAAAAGCTAGCAAAAATTTGCTAGCCCGCTTGCTATTTTCTAATTTCTTTAATTCTAGCAGCTTTTCCTGATAAGTTTCTTAAATAGTATAATTTAGATCTTCTTACTTTACCAATTCTCTTAACTTCGATTTTTTCGATTAATGGTGAATTTAAAGGAATGATTCTTTCTACACCGATTCCAGAAGATATTTTTCTAACTGTGAAGTTTTTAGCAACGCTTCCTCCACTTACTCTGATTACCACACCTTCAAAAACTTGTATTCTTTCTTTATTTCCTTCTTTTACTTTGTAGTGTACTGCCACTGTATCTCCAGATTTAAACTGAGGTACATCAGCTTTCAAATAATCTTTTTCTACTAATTCAATTAATTTCTCTTTCAAGAAATTCACTCCCTTCTTTTTTAAATATTCTTTCTATCTATACCAATTTTACAAAAATTTTAAATCAAAACTGGTAGCAACAATAAAAGCGGAATATTTATTTTTTATAACTAAAATAGTATAACATATTTAATTTTATTTTTCAATCAAATAACAAAAAAAATATAAACTTTTTGAATAAATTATTTTCTATTTTTTAAAGTATATCCAAAGACATAATCCAAATTTATATTTTTCATTGAATTAAAAACACTTTGCTTTATTCCTGGATTTTTTTCTTCAAGTTCTGCCAACATATTTTTTATTTCTTTTCTCTTGCTCGAAGTTTTTCCAGCTTCAATCGTACAGCCGCAATTCATTGCCCTAATTCCATTTGTTTTTGTATAGTCAATTATATCACTTTCCTTGACATAAATTAATGGTCTTATAAGTTCTAATTTTCCCGAAGTTGACGAAACTTTTGGAGTCATCGTCTTTAATGTTCCCGCATAAAACATATTTATTAGAGTTGTTTCGATAACATCATCAAAATGGTGCCCCAATGTAAGTTTATTAAACCCCATTTCTTCAACTTTTGTGTAAAGTATTCCACGTCGCATTTTTGCACATAAAAAGCACGGATAATCCTTTGCCTTTTCATTGGCTACTTCCCAGATATTTGTCGTTATAATTTCACAGTCAATATTTAATTTTTCTAAATTATTCTTAAAATTATTTAAATCTTCTTCTCTAAATCCTGGATTCAAACTGACAGCTTTAAATTCAAAATTTCTTCTTCTATCTTTTTTCAATTCATGAAATAACTTTGCCAAAAGCAAACTGTCTTTTCCGCCTGAAACTCCAATTGCAATTTTGTCGCTATCTTTGACCAACTCAAAATCATCTACAGCTTTTAAGAATTTTGACCAAATAGTTTTTTTATATGTTGTGGTTATACTTTTTTCAATTTCGCTAACTTCTTTCATAGGTCCGTCGGGAATAATTGCATCACAATGTAAATTTATCATTTTTTAATTTCCTTTTTCAACTAATTTTTTCATCACTCAAATATTCTTTATATTTATTTTCCAAATATTCAATTTTCTCAGCCAACCCCTCATCTCTCGAGTCAATATCATAAGCTGCCTTATATTCATCAAGCGCCTTTTTATGCCTTCCCATATGTTCATATTTTCTTGCAAAATCAATATGTGCTATATACATGTCAAAATCAAAGAAAATTGCCATTTCATAGCAATCCACAGCTTTTGTTATTTCCCCTTTTCTCGAATAAATATTTCCCAGTAAAAATAAAACAAAAGGCTCTATTGGACACAAATCCAGTGCCTTTTCCAAATTTTCACAGGCTTTGCTAAAATCTTCATTTTCGTAGTAGAGATAGCCCAAAAAAGCCCAAATTTCGTGATTTTTTGGTTGTAATTTTACTAATTTTTTATATATTTCAATAGCTTTATCATTTTCTTTTAAAGCATGGTATGTCGAAGCCAATGTTTGCAGTGTTCGGACATCATTTGGATTCGATTTTAATTTTTCTAAACTTTCTTTAAGTAACTCTTCGTTATTGTCATTATATCTTATTTCTCTAAAAATCAAAGTCTCTAACATTTTTTCCCTGCTACTTAAAAAAATTTCTATTAATTTATATTCCCATTTATTTATATAATTAGTTCTATATTAAAATAGCTATTTTGAAAGTAGCTCTTCTCCTTTCTTCTATAAATTCCGTTATGTTATTTAATTTATTTTATCATAAATAGTAACTTAAGTAAACAATATTTTTCCCAAAAAATCATAGATTTTTTAATAAAAAAACGCACTTTCTTTATTTAGTGCGCTTATTTTATTTTAATTTTTTTAATTTATCATTTTAATATTTTTAATACTAATTTTTCTTTAGCATCTTTTATAATTTCATCTATTTCATTTTTTGAAATGTTTTCAGCTAAAATGATATAATAATTTTCTATTTTATCTTCCACTTCAAAAGGTGATTTTTCAATATCAAAATCATCAGAAACTCTTATGTAATAAGAGCTTTTTATCGTATTTGAATCAACAATTTCAAAGACTTTTGTTGAATTAAAGAAATAATCTGATTCAATGTGATTTCTTGTCACAATTTTTACAATATCTGCAACTACTGCTGAAGCTGTTGGATTCATTCCAGCACCTTTTCCGTAAAACAATGTCTTGTCAGTATATGAACCTATTGTTTCAATGGCGTTGTAAACATCGTCAACTTTTGATAAAATTCTATTATTTGAAACGACTGTCGGTTCCACTGAAATTTGAGCAGAAGTTTCCGAAAATAATTTTGAAGACGCAATTAATTTAATTGTCGAATCCAATTGATTTGCAGCAAAAATATCGATTGTGCTAATATCCCTTATTCCTTTAAGTTGCATATCTTTAAATTTGATTGAGCCACCATATGCAAGGGAAGCTAAAATATTTATTTTGTGCCCAGCATCAATTCCATCTACGTCGTAAGTTGGATCAGCTTCAGCATATCCTTTTTCAGATGCAATTTTTAGTGCTTCGTCAAATGATAAATTTTCATTTTTCATTTTTGTCAAGATATAATTTGAAGTTCCATTCATTATTCCACGAATTTCTGTAATTGTATTTGCAACAAGACTTTCCATAAGCGGTGTTACAATTGGTATTCCTCCACCTACTGCTGCCTCAAATAAAAATGACACTCCATTTTCTTTGGCAATCTGGAACAATTCAACTCCATGTTTTGCAATTAGCGCTTTATTTGCAGTAACTACACTTTTTTTAGCTCTAAACGCTTCTGTTATAATTGTTTTGGCAAGTGTTTCTCCTCCAATTAGTTCCACAACTATTTTAATCTCAGGATCTGCAATCACCTTTTTGTAATCATCTATCAAAATACTTTTGTCAAAGTCAAAAGAAAAATCACGGTCGATATTTAAATCACATGCATATTTTACTTCCACTTTGGCTCTTGATTTTTCAAAAATACTCTCTTTTTCTTTTACAAGAACTTTTAACACTCCTTCTCCAACTGTTCCAAGTCCAATAATTCCTATTTTCATATTTTTTACAAAGTTTCTACTTTATTCTTTAGAAACTTTCTCCTTTCCTTGATTAGTCTATTTATAATACATTTATTATATAAATTTTAAGAAAAAAAGTCAATTAATTTTAATTTTAAAAAATCGCCAAATTTATTTCTTTTTTTTAAAAAATGTGTTAAAATAATAGTGAAATACTTTGATACAACATTTGCGGGAAAGGTGGAAATAATGTTTAAAATATATTAGACATTAGAAAATAAAGATGAAAAAGTTAAATATTTTAGGAATGGCAACGCTGATTGCGGCAAATGCGACAAGTCAAGAATTAATAAAAACGAAGCCAAAGCTTGATAAAAAAGATGAAATGGCTTCTATTACAAAAAAGAAAATAAATCCTCAAAAAATACAAAAAAGACTGAAACTAAAAAAAATACAACTGAAAAGAATTCTTACAAAAAGAAAAAAGTAAGAGCAAAAAGAAAGAGAAAACATAGAACACGACAAGAAATTTTATCAGGGATTGATTTTATTGATGTTACACAATTTTTTCAAAATGATGAAGAAAATAAAAAATTTGAAAAAAGAGCAAAATCTAATAGAAAAGTCACAAGTTTACCAAAAGAAGATAGCCTTGCTTCAAATCCAGATTTAATTGCTATAGATAAAAATTTTAAAAATGAAAAAGTTAAAAATATGAGTGAAAACACAGATAAACAAGATAAATTACAGAAACAATTGGATAAAAAAATTTTAAAAGACAAATTAAAAGAAATGAAGAAGAAAAAAGCTGCGCTAAAAAGAAGAATAAAAATAATGGATAGGGATTTAAAAAAAGACAACACTTTTATCACAGAAGAAATTTATGTTCAAAATAAAAAGAATGAAAATAAAAAAGTGGTATCTGTAAAAACTGAAAAAAATTCTCAAAATGATGAAAAAAATTTGGATGCTGATACATTAAATATAATTAATTTTTCTAGTAATTAATTTCAATAAAAAAAATTAACAGGAGATGAAACGATATGACAAAAAAATTAATTTTTTTATTTTTAACAACTATGGCAGTAGTAATTGGCTGCTCTACATATTCAAGAAGATACAAAAATATGGATGAACACAAATACAGATGCAGAAATGGATATTGCAATAATTACAATGACCGTTATGATGAGATGCCTTGTGGACATCATATGAGAAACCAAAGAAATTAACATAATTTAAGGAGCTATTTCAATTTTTTTGAAATAACTCCTTTTTAGTTTAATTATTTATTTATTTATTTGAGAATATAAACTTTTTACGTAAATAAACTAGAGAATGCTTATATTACTAGATTTGTATATACATTTACACAAAATTATAGACACTCTCACTCTCGTTTATTTTTATTTAATTTTCTATAAATTTAATTTTTTATAAAATAAATAAAAACTTTTTAAATAAACATTTCAACAAACGACTTCAATATCAAATATCCAATTTTTGCGAATAATCCATTAAAAATTCCTTTTATAGTTAAATAGATAAAAGAAAAAATTATTAAAGTTACAAAACTTGTTGCATACATCAGACGAATATTTCTTTTTATATCTTCTGCTCTAAATTCCTTTAACTTTTTTCCAATAGTCGGCTTTTGCACAACTTTTCCAAAATATGAAGCCACACCCCCAAATTGAACGCCTAATGCTCCAGCAACAGCACTTTCAGAATGAGCAGAATTTGGACTGGCGTGTTTTTTCCTGTCCCTTTTAAAAGTATTCCACGCTCTTCTATAGTTATATCTCAGGAAAAAACTTGCGATAGTTATACAAACTCCGCTAATTCTTGCTGGAATAAAATTTGCAAAATCATCAAGAATAGCAGCAAATTTTCCAAAATATTCGTACTTTTTATTTTTATAGCCAATCATCGAATCCAGCGTATTAACTGCCTTATAGCTCATTGCAAGTGGCAGCCCTCCCAAAAACATAAAAAACATGGGAGCAATTATTCCATCTGTCATATTTTCCGAGATAGTTTCCATTGTACTTCTAATTACCGTAATTTTATCCATATTTTGAGTATCTCTTGAAACAAAATTTGATAGCTCTTTTTTTGCCTTTTCCAAATTTCCCAGCTTCAAAATTTTATAAATTTTTTTTCCGCAATTTCCCAAAGACTTTACTGAAAAAACTGTATACATCAAATAAATTTCAATTATTGTAAAAATCGTCTTATAATTTTTAGAAAGTAAAGAAATAACAAACATTGCAAAAAATGTGCTAATTACGACAATTATACTCAGAATCGCTCCAAAAAGCATCGCACGATCTCTATTATTTTTCACCAATTTATAAAATTTATTTTCCAAAAAAGTTATTAGTTTTCCAATTATTTGCACAGGATGTAAAATGTTTTTTGGATCACCAAAAATTAAATCCAAAATAAATGCAATTAAAATTTTAATTACTAAATTCATTTTATTTATCTCCTTTCATCTTTTAATTTATTATTTTACTTCATTTTTCAATATTTTAACACATTTAAAAATTTTTAGCAAAATTTAAAATAAATAAAAATAACTCTCATAAATTTTTCAATTTACAAGAGTTATTCTTTGTTTTATATTATGACAAATAATTTAAACCATTTTTATCAAATAGAAGTCTTAACTAGTAAATCACTCTAAACCCTATTCCACCTCTTACATTGTTTCCTTTAGTGTCATATCCCGCATTTACTGTCACTCCAAATCTTGTATTGTCAACTCCTATGTTTAAATCAAATTTACCATTTCCATGTCTATCTTCTTTTTCGGAAGTCAAGTTATACCAATCAGCTGTTGTATATCTCACTCTCGCTTTGTTATTCACGTCTTCAACTTTTCCTAATTCATTTTCATACGCTGCCGAAAGTCCTACTGTTAAGTTTGTTTTTAGTGCCATTGGCTGGATATACTTAAATTCCATTCCCACTTCAGGTTTTATTGAAAAATAGTCATTTCCATCAACTTCCAATCTCATTTGACCCTCTTTTTCTTTTATGTTGCTAAATCTTCCATATTCCATCTTTAACGCTCCATATGGTCGCAAATGAGCTCTTTCTGTCAATCTTATATCGTATCCCAATTCATTTTTTAGCGCTGCTCCGTATGTATAATAATTTGATTTAGCTTCAAATGTGTCGTCAACTATCCAGAATTTACGCTTCATTTCGTTTATTCCTGTAAACACATCCCCTGAAACTGTCCACTGCAATGAGCCGTTGTGATCTTTTGCTGGTGACATTGTCTTAAAGATTCCTGCTTTTAACATAGTTTGCTGTTCAGTTGATTTTGACAAATCTTTAAATTTAAAGTGATTCGTTACCGCTCCTGCATACCATCCGCTGCTATGTCCAAGTCTTACATCTTCATTTTCATGAACATAAGCTACACCAAATGCGTTACTGTTGTAATCATAAATTCCTGATGTATTGGTATTGTATTCATTTCTTGAGCTGAATGCTTTCATCTTATTATTTTTCTTAGTTGGATTTCTCCATTCGTCATTCAAATAACTAATTTCTTTATCCAAAATATTTCCTGTCTCATTTATTCTGTGCTGAACATTTGCATATTGATGTCCTTTCATTTCATCAACTGCTTGAGCTAATAATTTTGTTTCACCTTTTCCTATGTCATTAAGTTTATTGTATAGTATTTTTTCTCTTGTATTAACGCCTTCTACACCATATCTCTGTTCAAGCCCATCAAGGAAATTGTAAGTATCTTCATCAGCAGCAAAAACTGTGTACGGTATTTTTACCATATATACATTTCCTAAAAGACCAGTTGCAGTTGTAAACCATGTTAAACTTGTTCCATTTAACTTAAATGTTATTTCAGGACCTCCTGCCAAATTTGAAAGTTCTTGTATTGCATCAGTATATGGTTGTAATATATTTCCTGTAACTTCTATATACTTACTTCCTGTGTATCTTGCAGCTTCTGTTCCAAATAATAAATTCACTGTTCCTAATCCTGCTAAATACTGCAAACCTTTAATAGGTTTTGTATAATTTACTCCAGACGTATCGACATACAACGAAATTTCTCCAGAATTTGCACCTGAATTAGAAGGTATGCTTCCAAGTCCAGTTGTTGTCAAATCAACTATAGATGTTGTTCCCATAGGATTTGTTACTAATGCAGCTGTTGGCGTAGGAGTCAAAGCATTTGTTGTTACTGTATCTGGTATCAATATCTTTCCATCTGATAATCTTATTATTGTTGCTTTTGTTGCCCCAGCTGGCGCCAATATTTTTATACCCGATGTAGTTTTTGTAGTTGGAAGACTTGCTTTTCCTGAAGCTCCACTTCCACCATTTGTCAATGTTTCACTACCAGTTTGAGATGATCCTGTTCTTGGATTTGTACCACTTTGATCTCTTTGATACAATCCTCCTGTCCCTAAATATCCTACTTGATTTCCTGAACCGTCAATTATTATTTGACCGTAGTTCTTAATTATTCCACCTTTTTGAACTGCAAATCCCATTATTCCTGTACCGCCACTTGCTGTAATTGTTCCCCAGTTTTCTCCAACGGCGTTATTATCAATGTACATTCCAATTGCACGGTCTCCCGTAAGATTTATTGTACCATAATTTATAGCTTTTGAATTAGAACCACTCGCGAACATTCCAATTCCATCTTCTCCAACTACATTTATAGTACCACTATTTATGATAGTTCCATTTGCTGTTGCCATTCCCATTCCATATTCAGCAGGTGTTGATTCTAAATTACTACCACCTATTGTAATTGCGGCTCCATTATGATTTTCTGCTATTCCACCATTTAACAAATATATTCCTACATTTCCGGTTCCAGTTCCGAAATTGATGTTACCATAGTTATCTATCGTTCCTGGAGAATATATTCCATATGTGTTATTTCCTGTTGAAGCAATTGGAGCGTAATTCGTCACATGTGCTAAATTATTATTTGTATAGATAAATTTCGCACCTTTTCCCATTGAAACACTTGGCGAAACTGTTGCACTTCCCACATTTATGTTTGTTGGTGCTGTGGACAAATCAACTACTCCAAATGACGTATCTCCTAAATCCATATCAGAATCAATCTGCATTGTACGAGAAGTTGCACCATCTGTAAATACTCCTACTGCTTCTCCTGTACCAACAGTAATTTTTGAACCTCCAGCTAAGTTTAAGTTTCCTTCTTTAGAATAAATTCCTACTCCTGCATTTCCAACTTTAATTTGCCCAGTAGGCCCCATATTCACTGCATAACCATAAACTCCAAGACTGTCATTGTTTCCTGTTATATGACCGTCATTTGTAATTACTGTCGTGTTTGAATCCGTATACATACCAACATTTTGAGTGTTCGATGTCATATTTATGTTACCAGTTGTAGTATTTTTCATTGTTGAATTTGCTCCTGCAAACATTCCTACGACACCATTTCCACTCAGATTAATATCTCCAGCATTTTCAATCCCAACTCTTTCATTTCCGTAAATTCCAACTGCTTTGTCTCCAGAAAGGTTTAATTTTCCTCCATTTGCATTTGTGGCAGTCGCTGTTAAAGATGTTCCTGCACCATTATTGTCGCTTACATAAAGTCCAAAAGTTGAAGCGCCATCTAAAGTTATATTTCCTTTGTTCATAATATGAGCTACCCCTTGATTTGTTGCTCCTGCACCAAATTCTGCGCCAACAGGAACCCCATTATCTTCTCTATATGCAAGTCCCAAAATTCCGATAGATTTATTTCCACTGACATTTATATCTCCTGAGCTTTCCACTTCAGAACCATTTACTGCATAAATTCCAACAGCGCTGTCATTTGCTGCATTTAAACCTGATTTTTCTACATTTATTATTGAACCTGCTGCTGTTGTTATTTTTCCATAGTTTGTATAAAGTCCTATTGCTCCATTTCCATCATCTGTTCTATCTGCTGACACAACAGATCCTGAAGCTAAATTAATTTGAGTTTCAGTATTTGATTTAGCCAAACTGCTTGAGCTCATATCAAGTCCAACTACTGACGTTGTTCCTATTTTTGTTAAATCTGCAGTATTTAAGTGTGATGTCACTTTTTTACCTGCCTGAACATTTAAAATTCCTCTTTGAACTAATAAATTTTCAACAAATGTGACAGCATCTTTATCCGCACCTGTTATTGCTAATGTCTTATCTAAATCCTTATCAATCTCATAGGTATTCAATCCATCAATTGAAGCTAACTTATATTTAGAATAAGTAATTCCAAATGGATCTGTATTATTTATTATTATTCCGCCTACAAGTGTTGATAAATTTGTATCTAAACCGTTTAAATTAAGAGGTCCTGTTACATTTGTCAAGTTCATTACTGTAACGTCATCTGAAAATACATCTACCTTTGTTCCTGTTGTTGTAATAGAACCTGGTATACTCATATCTTTTTGAAATCCTACTGCCTTTCCTCTTAACGTCAATGTTGCATTTGTTAAATCAACTTTTCCTGAATTTGTATTGTATATTGCATAACCATCTCCATCATAATCAATTTTTGAATTTGTTAAATCCAAATTAGAACCATCAGAAACTACACCAGAAGCTCCTTTTTTTATTGTCAAATTTGCATCATGCAAAGTAACATTAGCTCCGCCTCTTGCATAAATTGCTACACCTTTTGAAACACCTGCAGGAATAGCTGAATCATCTATACTTATTGTTACATTATTTCCTACTGATGTTATTGTACCTTTATCACTGAATATTCCTGTGGAACCATCTTTTAAATTCATTGTAACTGTTCCATCGAGTTTTAAAGTTCCACTATTATAAATACCTGTATCTCCACTTCCAGTTACACTAGTTGTACTACCTGCTTTTACATGAAATAACCCTTTATTATATATAGCTGAAGCATTATTTCCTGTATAAGTTATCGTTCCAGAACTTTCACCTGAATTTCCATTATCAACAGCCATAGCTATGCTTTTATTTCCACCTATAACTAAAGTTCCATCATTTATAATAGTAGCTCCTGTTGTTCCTGCTCCAAAACTACCAGCTGTCATTCCATAAAATTCATCAGAAGAAGTAGATGTTACTGTTCTTCCGCTTCCTAATCTGACTGTCCCTGTTTTACCAGCTTGTAATAAAGTATTTTGAATACCTATCTTACCTACTGTTATATCCTGATCCAATTTTATTTCTTCTTTATCACTTCTTATTAGTGCGCTTTCTTTCGCATCGCCAAGAAAAGATATGCTATTCATTTTCGTATTGTCTAAAACCATCGCATTTGGATTTGCGTAACTTCCTTGTGAATTTCTAAAAAAACCAACATTTCCTGTTCCACCAACTTCTATGTTTAATCCTGTTACTTTAGATAAAGGATCTCCTGTCGATGTTCCCTGTGCAACTGAAACTCCAATATTGTTTGTACCTTTTACTGTGATTTTTTTGCCTGCTCCACCAGTTATATCTGTTAAATTATAATAATTGGGATTACTATAAGATTTCATTCTAAATCCATAATTATTTTTTCCATTTACTTCTATATTTCCTAAAGTTAATTTTGTATTTGGAGCAGCTCCATCGTAATAACCATAATCTATACCAATACTTCTTTGAGAATTAATTATTATTTTCCCATCATTTACTGTTTGAGGTTGTTTAATAAACCCGCTTGTTGTTTCCTGTCCACTACTATATTCTGTATCAATTTGTATTCCTATTAAATTATTTCCATCTGCTAATGTTATATTACCACTATTTTTTAATATTGAAGTTGCATTAGCTGTTCCAGATCTATAATATGTTAAAAGTTGATGTTCAAATCCCATTAATACACCTGTACTCGTGGAACTTGTAGTACCATGCAATGTTAAATTACCAGCAAGTTCATAAGTTTTGTCAGTATCTGTAGCTCCTTTATTACCTATATCATACGGATTTAAACTAACAAAATACATAGAGCCTGAATTTGCATCATTTCTTGTTAAATCATAATCTCCTTTTATCATAACAGAATGATTAGCAGCATCACTTATAAAGAAAACCGGTCCACTAGTTGCAGTTCCTGGATTTAATGTTGTAGCTCCTGTATATGATGGAACAGCTGTTGTAACATTAATTTTTCCACCTGTCATACTTCTCCCAGCAGCTCCCATTGAAATAGTTACTGGTGCTGTCGTATCATAAGTATCAAAATTTTCAAGAGATAGTGTAGTTTGACCTAAAATTGGACCATCCCCTTGTCCAAACCCTGTTCCATTAAACGTCAAATCAGGTGGATCAAGTACAGTTATCTTAGGATCGTCTGGTATTTTAGGTAAATTTGGTGTCGGTATTGTTCTAGGTTTAAACGGCGGCAACCCACCACTCGGTTTTTCAATCGAAATAACAGGTGGTTTTTTATTTACCGACAACGTTCTAAGTGAAGCGCTTAAAAATGTTGAAACTTCGTGTTCCCTGTCCGCTTCATCTAGTTTTAATCTTGTGTTTCCTGAAGTATATTGATCTTCTTTTGCATTTCTGTCATATTCATATCTGCTCAAAGATTTGTTTCTCACATATTTTCCTTCATCTTTTTTATCATTTCGACCTTTATAGGCTGTGTGCCAATCGTTGTAAAACTCATTTGCTCCAAACTGCCAACTTCCCCAATTTGATTTTACCACATGGTCTCCTTGTTCCATCAACTGAATAAGTTCTAAGTTTGTATTTCTTAAAAGTTTATTATTTTCCTGCCTTGCTCGCTTAAAATCTTTTTTCAGTTGCAGAACTGATGTATTTATTGCTTTTGTCTGCGCTTCAATTTCATTTTCAGCTGAATAAAGATTAAATGAAATTCCGGCAATTCCGATTAATCCAGTAAGTAAAAATACAATAAGTGCCGAATCTGTGTATTTAAAATCCTTTACTCTTTTTGCAAAGGACTTTAAGTTCTTTTTCAAAATTTGCAAATTATTTGTCATGATTTTTACCTCTCATTCTTTTTTTCTTAAAAATAAAAAAATCCAAAAAAACTATCTAAAAAACTAGAATAGTTTTAAATGAGTGAGTGGTTAATAGTTTTTTCAGTTTTTTCTAATTTAACTTCGCATTATTGTTATACCCCCTTTCCTCATAAAAATCAAATTTTTTTTGAAATTTTTTTAAAATTTAAAAATTCATTCATTTATTTTTTAAATAAAAAAATAATTTAAAATCCAGTATTTATAAAGATAAAATGGAAAAAATTTTAATTGAAAAATTTATTAAAATAAATTGAAAATTTTTTTAATTTTAGTGTTGACAAAATAAAAAATTTGTGGTATAGTATATTTGTTAGCAACCTAAGTTAAAGAGTGCTAACAAAGAGTAAGATAAATTTGTTGATAAAAAGGTGATAGATATGGAACAAAACTTTACGCAGAAAAGTATGAGTGCCATCTCGGAAGCTCATAACTTTGCGATTAGATATAAACATTCCGAGATAAAAACGGAGCATTTACTTCTTGCTTTGATTAATCAGATGGATGGACTTATTCCTAACATTCTGCAAAAGATGGGAATTAATCCTGCTGAATTGACTAAAAAGCTTGAAGCGAAATTGAATAGTATGCCAAAAATTGAAGGTGGAGTTGGTGAAGTAAGACCGAACGCTGAAGTTAATAGAATAATTGTCGGTGCTGAAGATTATGCCAAAAAGATGGGTGACAGCTACATTAGTACAGAGCACTTATTTCTTGCGGCATTTGATAATAACTCTTTCTTGAAGGAAAATGGCGTTAATAAAAAACAATTTGAAAATGTTTTAAATGAGGTTAGAGGAGGAAGAAAAATTATGACAGACAACCCTGAAAGTACTTATGAAGCATTAGATAAGTTTGGTAAGGATTTGGTTGAGCTGGCGAGAAAAGGTAAATTGGACCCAATAATTGGTCGTGATCAGGAAATTCGTCGTGCAATCCAAATTTTATCAAGAAGAAATAAAAATAATCCGATTTTAATTGGGGAACCTGGTGTTGGTAAAACTGCTATCGCTGAAGGAATTGCTCAGAGAATCTTGAAAGGAGATGTACCTGAAAACTTGAAGGATAAAACAATCTTTTCATTGGATTTGGGAGCGTTGGTAGCTGGTG
The DNA here is from genome assembly GCF_002240055.1 of Leptotrichia sp. oral taxon 498. Lineage (NCBI taxonomy): Bacteria > Fusobacteriati > Fusobacteriota > Fusobacteriia > Fusobacteriales > Leptotrichiaceae > Leptotrichia > Leptotrichia sp. oral taxon 498. The sequence goes on from NZ_CP016753.1 coordinate 2,142,807, forward strand.
CTAAATATCGTGGAGAATTTGAAGAAAGATTAAAAGCGGTTCTTGAAGAAATTGAAAATAGTGAAGGTAGAATAATTTTATTCATTGATGAAGTTCATAACATCGTTGGAGCTGGAAAAACTGAAGGTTCAATGGATGCTGGAAACCTTTTAAAACCAATGCTTGCTCGTGGGGAAGTAAAAGTAATCGGTGCGACAACAATTGATGAATATAGAAAATATATTGAAAAAGATGCGGCTCTTGAAAGAAGATTCCAACCTGTAATGGTTAATGAGCCAACAATTGAAGATACAATTTCAATTCTTCGTGGATTGAAGGAAAAATTTGAAATCTTCCATGGAATTAGAATAACTGACAATGCAATAGTTACTGCCGCAACAATGAGTGACAGATATATTAATGACAGATTCTTGCCTGATAAAGCGATTGACTTGATTGATGAAGCTGCTGCGAAGGTAAAAACTGAAATTAATTCGATGCCAGTTGAATTGGATGAAATTACAAGAAGATTGATGCAATTGGAAATTGAAAAAGTTGCATTGAGCAAAGAAACTGACAAGGCTTCTAAAGAAAGATTGACTACTCTTGAAAAAGAAATTGCTGATTTGAAGGATGAAGAAAAAGAATTGAAATCACAATGGGAAAGAGAAAAAGAAGAAGCTGGAAAAGTTGCTAAAATTAATGAAGAAATTGAAAAAATTAAATTGCAAATTGAAGAAGCTCAAAGAAAAAATGACTATAATAAATTGGCTGAACTTCAATATGGTAAATTGCCAGCATTAGAAAAACAAAAAGAAGCTGAAGAAGAAAAAGCTAAAGATAATTCTTCTGTCGCAAATAAATTATTGAAACAAGAAATTGACAGCGAAGAAATTGCTGAAGTTGTAGGAAAATGGACAGGAATTCCAGTTGCAAAATTATTGCAAGGAGAAAGAGAAAAAATCTTACACTTGGCTGAACATATGAAAAAACGGGTAATTGGGCAAGATGAAGCAATCGAAACTATTAGCGATACAATCATCCGTTCTCGTGCCGGATTAAAAGATCCAAACAGACCAATTGGTTCGTTCATATTCTTAGGACCTACTGGTGTTGGTAAAACTTATTTGACTAAGACATTAGCATTTAACTTGTTTGATGATGAAGACAATATTGTAAGAATCGATATGTCGGAATATATGGATAAATTCAGCGTCACTAGATTAATAGGAGCGCCTCCAGGATATGTTGGATACGAAGAAGGTGGACAATTGACAGAAGCTGTTAGAAGAAAACCTTATTCTGTAATCCTATTTGACGAAATTGAAAAAGCACATCCTGATGTATTCAATGTATTGTTGCAATTGCTAGATGATGGTAGACTTACTGACGGTAAAGGTAAAATGGTCGACTTCAAAAACACAATTGTAATTATGACATCAAACATCGGTAGTGAAATCATCTTGAATGACCCAATGGTAAGTGAACCTACAAAAGAAGCTGTTTTAGATGAAATGAAACATAGATTTAAACCAGAATTCTTAAACAGAATTGACGACATTATCGTGTTCAAAGCATTAGGAAAAGAAAGTATTAAAAATATTGTTAATCTTATCCTTGACGGTATCAATGAAAGATTGAAAGAACAATACATCAAAGTTGAATTTACCGACAAAGCATTGGATTACATCGTAGACGAAGCATATGATCCGGCTTACGGTGCAAGACCATTGAAACGATTTGTGCAAAAGGATATTGAAACTAATTTATCTAAAATGATTTTAGGTGGAGAAGTTCCTGAAAACAGTATTGTTAAAGTTGATAGCGATGGTAAAGATTTAATTTATAAAGTGGAAAAATAAAAGAAAATAATTTTAGATTAGTCTTTTGAAATTAATTCTTAAAAATTAATTTTCTAAAAAACAGAAAAGGAAGTATCAGAAATGGTACTTCTTTTTTGTATTTAATATGAGTTAATTATAACATTTTACTAAATTTTATCAAAAAATTTAAAATATTGCAGTTGAATTTTGTAAAATAATAAGATAAAATACAAATAAAGATTATTTGAAGTATATTTTCAAGAAGGAGAATTAACTATGAAAAAAGATTTAAAATGGGCAGTTTTAGGAACAGGAATAATTGCCAATGAAATGGCACAAGCTCTTGGTAAAATGGACAAAAAACTTTATGCAGTTGCTAACAGAACTCATGAAAAGGCTGTGGATTTTGCGAAAAAATATGGTGTCGAAAAAGTTTATGATAAAATAGAAGATATGTTTTCTGACGATGAAACTGATATTATCTACATTACTACACCTCATAATACGCACATAAAATTTATGATTGAAGCATTGAAAAACGGAAAACATGTGCTATGTGAAAAATCAATTACATTAAATAGCGAAGAATTGGAAGAAGCTGTAAAATTGGCAAAAGAAAAAAATCTTATCTTAGGCGAAGCAATGACAATTTTTAATATGCCACTTTATGCTGAACTTTTAGAAATTGTAAATTCTGGAAAACTTGGCGATGTGAAAATGATACAAGTCAATTTTGGAAGTTACAAGGAATATGATATGACAAACAGATTTTTCAATAGAAATCTTGCAGGAGGAGCGTTGCTTGATATAGGTGTTTATGCAATTTCAATTACAAGATTATTTATGGCTTCAAAACCTAATAATGTGCTTTCCCAAGTGAAATATGCACCAACAGGAGTGGACGAACAAGTAGGTATTATTATGATGAATAAAGAACAGCAAATGTCTACAATCGCTCTTACACTTCATTCAAAACAACCAAAAAGAGTCGTAATCGCCTGTGAAAAAGCATATATTGAAATCACAGAATATCCAAGAGCTGACAAAGCTAAAATTGTTTATACCGAAACAGGTGAAGTTCAAGAAGTATTATCAGGAGTAACAGCGAATGCACTTCAATATGAATTTCAAAATATGGAAGAATCTGTGAAAACTGGAATTAATAAAATGAAACTTGATTATACTGTGGATGTCATGGATATTATGACAAAATTGCGTAAAGAATGGGGGATGACTTATCCTGAGGAAGAGGTATAGATAAAATTTTATTGAGTGTCTTGATGGCACTCAACTTTTTTTCTCTTTTTTAAGAAAGATTTTGTAACCTTTAGTTTTACTTGTATTTAAACCTGTATTTAATTTATTTTCAAATAAAATTAAACGAAAAAAACTAATTTTTCCTATTTTTAAATCAATATTTACAATTTTATAAAATTTTCTTGCTCCTTAACCTCAAATATGTTATCCTAAAATCAAAAACACTAAAAAAAGGAAAAATATATGAAAAAAAACAAAATTCTTTATACGATAAACTATGACAAAATTGTGAATTTTAAAGAAAGAGTAACTCGATTTACTGTTAGATTTGAATTTAAGGATTCTGAAAATGAAGAATATTCAGGAGAAGACTTTGCTCATTTGCATGATACTGGAAGATTGACGGAATTATTGATTGATGGTGCAGAATTGTTGATAAAAAAGGCAAATAATGAAAATCGTAAAACTAAATGGGATATTATCGCAGTGAAAGTTCATGGAGAGATTATTCTTATAAATACAGCTTTTCATCGATATATTACAGAAGCCATATTTTATGATAATGAAATTTCTCCATTTGGAGAACCTTCATATATAAAACCTGAAATTAAGCATAATAATAGCAAACTCGATTTTTATTTGGAAACTGAAAAAGAAAAAATTTACATTGAAGTAAAAGGTTGCACTTTGGTAAACGGAAAAATTGCTCAATTTCCTGGCTCTCCTTCAATTCGTGCCTTAAAACATTTAAAGGAACTTATGGAACTTAAAAAAGAAGGCTTTCGGACAGCAGTTTTTATTTTGATATTTAGAAAATCTGAAATTTTCGCACCCGAACATATTATCGACAGAGAATTTTCTGAAACTTTTTATGAAGTGATAGAAAATGGTGTTGAAATTTATCCGATGCTTTTGGAATATATGGAAGATGGGAATGTTTATTTTATTAAGAAAATTGGGATAATGGAGAAGAGATTTTAGTAATTTTCTAGAATCTCTTTTCCCTCTAATTTCTTAATCTGAAATATTTAATTTTTGTTTAATTACAAAGAAATTTAATATTACTTTAACTTAATTTACAAAAATTATAAACTTTATTTATCTAATTTTTGATGTCGTGGACAATCTATCAAAAAACAGTCATATAAAAATTTAGGATAAATTTTTACTTCTGGTTTATAATCTGTTTTCAATATTCTTTCATATTCTGCCTTCAAATTCTTTATTTGCCTTTTTATCTCCCTAATTTCTTCTTTTTTATACGATTTCGTACATTCTGTTAAAAATTCTCCATTTTTAATGCTCTCTATTTCTTCATCTTTAATCTTCAAAACTATTTTAAAATTTTCTTGTAATTTTTCTATTTCATTTAACTGCTTTAGAGAATAAAAATAGAATCTCAGCCACCAAGCTGGAAATTGATAATCTTGTATTTTAAACTTTGAATAAATTTTTCGGCTTTTCTCATAACTTCCCACCAAATAATATAGCTCTGCAAATTCTTCCACAAAAAAATCATCATTATTAGCAGTTTCCAACATTAATTCATTAATTTCATCCTCAATATTTTCAAATTCCCTTAATTGAATTTTATTTGCAATATAACTATATTTTATCTTAGCAAAATCCTCTTTTCCAAACTCAAAATCTTTTTTTATTAATTCTTCCAAAATTATTTTTGCCTCTCGATATTTTCCATTAACCATTAGTAAATTCGCATATTCAAACTTATAAATTGGATTATTTTCTAATTCACAAGCTCTTTTATACATTTCTTCCGACTTATCATATTTTCCAGCACCATAATAATCCGCCCCAAGTCCATAATAAGCCTCAGAATTATTTGGATTAAACGCCACAGCCTTTCTCAAAGTTCTAATTGCTCTCTTACTGCCATCTTTCTGATCATCATAATAATATCCTAAATTTGTATAAATCCGTGATTTTTCCTCATCAGTCAATTCATTTTCATATTTTTTAATAAATTCATTCAATAATTTATAAATATCATCCCATTGATAATTTAATTCATTATAAACTGCCGCTAATTGACAAATAACTTCCACATTTTTGGGATTTTCTTTCAATTTATTTTCCAAAAATATTTTATACTCTTCATAAACAGAATCGTAATCACTATTATTTATAATTTTTTCTTGAATATATTTTATCCATTCTTTTACCGTTTTTCTTTCTAAATTTTTTTGTTTTTCCAATTTTCCTCCTAATCTAACTTCTGATGTCGTGGACAATCTATCAAAAAACAGTCATATAAAAATTTAGGATAAATTTTTACTTCTGGTTTATAATCTGTTTTCAATATTTTTTCATATTCTACCTTCAAATTCTTTATTTGTCTTTTTATCTCCCTAATTTCTTCTTTTTTCTCAGATTTTGTCCACTCTCTTTTAAATTCTCCATTTTTAACATCTTCTATTTCTTCATTTTTAAATTTCAATGCTTTCTCAAAAGATTTTTCTAATTTATCAAATTTATTTAATCGCTTTAATGAATAAAAATAAATTGGTAGTTCTTCATATGGTACTTGGCAATCCTCTTGAGCGTCTATTTTTAAATAAATTTCTACAAGTTTTTTATAATTCTCAGATAAATAATACAGACTTTCTAAATCACTACCAAAAAAATAATCATTATCAATATTTTCTAACATTAATTCATCAATTTGAGCCTCAATATTTACAAATTCCTTCAACTGAACCTTATTCGCAATATAAATATACTTTATCCTAGCAAAATCTTCTTTTTCAAATTCAAAATCTTTTTTTATTAATTCTTCTAAAATTATTTTCGCCTCTTCGTATTTTCCATTAACCATCAGTAAATTCGCATATTCAAACTTATAAATTGGATTATTTTCTAATTCACAAGCTCTTTTATACATTTCTTCCGACTTATCGTATTTCCCAGCACCATAATAATCCGCCCCAAGTCCATAATAAGCCTTTGAATTATTTGAATTAAACGCCACAGCCTTTCTCAAAGTTCTAATCGCTCTCTTACTGCCATCTCTCTGATCATCATAATAATACCCTAAATTAGTATAAATCCGTGATTTTTCCTCATCAGTCAATTCATTTTCATATTTTTTAATAAATTCATTCAATAATTTATAAATATCATCCCATTGATAATTTAATTCATTATAAACTGCCGCTAATTGACAAACAACTTCCACATTTTTGGGATTTTCTAAAAGACATTTCTCTAAATAATCCTTATATTCAATAAACACATGCTTATAATTATCGTAACTATCATTTTTTTTGATTTCATCCTGAATATATCTCGCCCACTCTTTTTGTGTTTGCTTCATAATTTTATTCCTTTCGTTTTCTTCAATTCTAATCAATTACCAAATGCTGTGGACAATCCAGTAACCAACATTCATATTTTAAGTACATAAATATTTCCATTTTAGGCTTAAAATCCGTATTCAATATTTTTTCCGACACTAAATTAATATTCTTCAATCTCTTTTTTTCATTTTTTATAATTTCTAAAATTTCTTCTTCCGTCATATTTTTTTGATATTCCTCATCATTTTTTATTTCTTCAATATTTTGTAAAATTTCTTTTTCAGCTTTTTTCACTATTTTATTTATTTTTTCAAATTTTCTAACTGCTTTTAAAGAATAAAGATACGGTGCTATGGAATTTGCTTCTAAATAAAAATTACTATTATCTGCATATTTACAATATTTTTCATAATCATCGCATAAATAAAATAAATCTCCTATTTCTTCGACACCAATAATATCAAATCCTTTATAAGTTACCCATTTTATATACTTTTGATAATCCTTTTCTTCTAAAATTTCAAATTCTTTTATTTTTTCTAAAAGTCTTTTTATGTTCTCAATATTTTTATTCCCTAAATAAATTTCACAGAGAACTCTATAAAAATGATATTTAATATTTTTTGAATCTTTTTCCAGTAAAATATTCAAAATTTTAATAGCCTTCTCATATTTTTTATTTTGAATCAAAATCAATGCATATCCATAGTTGTATTTTTCTTCATTACTTATTTTACAAGCAATTTTTATACTTTCAAGAGCTTTTTGATTCATTTTATTCAGACTGTAAATAACAGAAAGTCTATAATAAGTATCTGCATTTTCTGAATTAACTTTTATCGCTTTTTCAAGATAACTAATAGCTTTTTCTTCCATACTTCCCATATATTCACATAAATACCCCAAATCAGTATATATTCTAAATTTTTCACTATCTGTCAAAATATTAAAATTCTTTTCTAAAAACATCTCTAAAATTTCTATTTCATCATACTTTCTAATTAAATAGCAAACTCCAGCCAATTGACAAACTGCAGATACATCTCTTGAATTTTTTTCAATTTCTTTTAATAAATATTTTCTATATTTTTCAAGTGCATTCTCATATTCTGTTCTATTTTCGCTCAAAGCCTTTTCCCTTATTTTCTCTACATACTCTTTCATATTTTTACTTAATTTAACCTTAATATTCAATTTATTTCACTTCTTCTACTTTATTTTCCTTAACCATAACAAAAAGACTACAATTAACCCTTGTAATCTTTTCCCGCTTTATACTAACTTACAGTGAACTACTCCCGCTTTTAGAAGTGGGAGCTTCTTGGGAAGTATCTGCTTCTGTTAGCCAAATATATTTACCAAGCTCTTCGGGCAGTCCCTGCCCTGATGTACGAGTATTATACCATATAATAATTATTATTTCAAGTTATGTTCTGCAATTCATCTCCCTCTTGTAGAAGAGGGAGACTTCTTGCTAGATATTGTTAAAATATAAACTTTTTCATTTATTTACTGACAAGGGGTATTAACCCCTTACTAAAAAAATCCATAATAAAAACTCGAAATATTATTCAGTTATTACTCTATTTCCCATTCTTCCTATCATTTATAACTTTATCCACATCTTTAACATACTCATAATCATCTTTTCCCAATTTAGCATCTTTTCCAATCGGAACATACCATAAGAATTTTGAAAAATAGTCTTTCAATTTTTTGTCCGAAAAATCATAACCTGCCATCGCATAAGGATAATTTCTCATTATTTTCAATTCCTCATCTGAAATATCTTTTATTTCATCTTTATCTAAATATTTTATCGAATAGGCATTATCTGTCAAATCATCCTTAAATTTAAAACCTTTTACTGTTTTATCAGGAAAGACATAATTAACTCTCAAACCTTTTATTTCTCTCAATTCAAATTCTTCTTCAGGCTTAAAATTATTTGTTTTAAAATATAAATAACCTTTTTTCAATTTGGCATAAAGAACTTTGTATGGCTCATTTGTTTCATAATTTTCTTTGTAAGCATAATCAACATTTCCTTCTCCAGCCAATTGCCATTTTATCTCTTTTCCATCTTTTGTCTTTACCACAGGCATTGCAATAAGAGCATCTCCTGGCTCAACAATCACTTCAAAATTATCCACCTTCTGATTTTTCCATTTTGAAATAGTCGACCAGACATAGTTAAAATCAACAATTCCAACACCGCTACTTCCATCATAACGATAGCTGTGCTCAACTATATTTTCTCCTTTTTTAAAATTAGCCTTAAAGTAGTAAACATAGCTCTTTTTGTAATATTCATATTCTTTTCGTGCCTTATCTTCATCATATTCCTTATAATATTTTTTAACTTCTTCCAGCTGCTTTACATCTTTTGGGGCAAAATCAGTCAATCTATACGCTTTTGTACTCACATTTTGTCCATTGACAGAAGTCTTAAAATCCTTGAAATGATCTCTTTCATCCCATTCTTCATTCCCGCCTTCAGGCGTAATAAATCCAATATATTTCTCCCCAGCTTCAGGACTATCGAACACAAATCTAACAGTTACCACCATTTCATTGTCTATCGTCCCATACTCCGACTTAAATTTTTCCAATTTAAAACGAAGCCTCTCACTCTTTATCGAAACATTCGACACATTCATCGGCACAATATGCCCACCTTCCGACCCAAATTCCCAGTCATTCGCCAACAAATTTACACCAAAAATCATAACTAGAGCAAATAATAGCAGTATTCTGATTTTTTTCATGACTACCAACTCACTTTCTTTTATTTTTTATATTTCATTAAAATTATACCTTATTTTTAATTTTTCTTCAATATATTTTAATTCTATTTTTTATTATTTCAAAACCTTACAATACTCATATTTATGATTTTTATCCTCAGCCCGTGAACTATGCTCGTTCACCACCTTAAATGTATTTGGATCCGCATCATTCAATACATCTTCATTACAATATACATAATCATTATTCTT